>DATEPG010000109.1:0-20027 GCA_035273265.1 Polyangiaceae bacterium | reverse complement strand
GTAAGGGACGGTGTTGCCGATGCGGTGCACGGCATTGCCAACCACCAGCGACACGGCCACGTCCCGCCCGTAGCCGACGTCACAGGGCGCGTCGCCGGCCGGCGCGCGGGCGATCTGCACCTTGCCGTGTTCCTCGGTATGGATCACTCGATCGCCCTGCAGCGTTTCGGTCCGCCGCAGCACCGTGTCGGTGGGAATCAGCGGGCAGCGCGACGAGCGGAAGAGGCGCAGACCCAGCAGGTTCAGCTCGGGCTCGGCCTCGAACGAGTACGTGGTGTTGGCCGGCGCGCCGTAACTCACGATTCTGCCCGAAGGCGTGTCCACGTCGCGCTTAGTGATCGCTCCTCTGCCGCAGCACACGAGCCACAGGCAAAAGCCAGCTGTCAGCGCTCGACCAATCCGCACCATCATGATGGTCTCGATGTTATCGTGGACTCGGGACCGCTGCCACTACTTGCAGGGCGCTGCGCCTTGGGCGGCTGCGCACTCTTTTTCGGGGGTCGTCAGGGCGCGACTGACGTGGAGCAGACGGCACTGCACGTTGTTGCCCGAGGCGCCGGTAGTGTAGCCCACCGACGGACCGGCGCCCTCGAGCTCGACGCAATCGGCCTGGCATTCGGACTGATCGGCGAACCGAGCCTCGAAATCGTCGCTGCAGGCTTGTGACAGGAGCAGGCAATACGACTCGCAGTTGCCGGTGTTACCGGTCTTGGGCAAGGCGGTCGAACCGCAATGGCCATCCCCACCCGGGCTGGTGTGCGAGCAATGATTCTTCGGGTCGATCGCGGAATTGTACGAATGGTACATGCGACAACCGACGGTGTTTTCTACGGTATCTCCGGCGTGCCCGAGCTCCAAGGCCTTGCACACGGCTTGGCACTGCGCGGCGCTCTCGTAGATCGGATAGCCGTTGGCTACCGTGCATTCAGCCATCTCGAGACGACAGAAGGCGTCACAGTCTGCGTCGGCCTTGGGATCGGGCAAGCACTTGTTCGACTTGATTTCGGAGTGCGAGCAGTGTCCCGCCGGATCGACCGTCGCGGAAGTGGCGTGGACGATTCGGCATTGCAGCGTGTCGCCCAGATAATTGCCGCTGTCGCGCGAGTCGTACAGCTCGGTGTCGGCGAGCCCCAAGCATTTCGCCACGCATACCGCGCTGCCGTCGTCGCCGTCTTCGGCGATGCTCGCGTACTTGTCGAACTCGTTCGGGCACGCGTCTGCGAACAGCCGGCAGTAGTTCTCGCAGTTGGAGCCGCAGGCACCATTGCCGCCGGGACCCGCGTTGGCGCAGTAGAGCTCGAGGCTTTCGTTGGTCTGAATCGCGTTATCCAGCTGGCGCACGCGGCATGCCACGCTGTCTTTGTCGACTCCATCCAAGGGCATGAGCGCGCAGGTAGCGAGGCAGGTTTCGTCGGTTCGGTACAAGATCCCGTCGCATACGGACCGGGCTTTCGCGCAGTAGGCTTGGCACTGGGGGCTCGCGGGCTTGACCGCGTCGGCTCCCGCGCCACCTCCTTGGGATGCGTAAGTGCGATCTTCGATGCCGGCGAGAGCTTGGCAACCGCCGAGCGCGCTGCTCGCGCCAGCGAGCGCGAGGGCTAGCGTGGCGAGTTGGGGGATGCGGCTCATTGGAACGTGCCTCCCAGGCCGATACCAGCCAAATTGTGGCTCACGAGCGGGTGCACCTTCAGCCGGGCCGAGCTCTCGGTCTTTTCTTTCGGAGCGCTCATCAAGTACAGCACCACCCCTGCCACGACGGCGGCTGCGCCGACACCGATGGTGATGTTCGAAACCACCGCCGCGCTCTGTGCGTCATTGGTCAATGACTCGCCTTCGGGGTCGGAACAGACGTTGCCTGTGCAATGGTCCTCGGCCTCGTTGTTCTTGGAGATGGCTTTCACGCCAAAGTAGCTGCCGATGCCCAGGCTCACCACGCCGAGCGCGCCCGTCACGTACGCGGCGGTACGCAAGCCGTTGCTACCGGCCGGTGTAGGACTCGGTTCGGAGCTTGCTGCAGGCACACTGGAGGTCGCTGGCGCGTTCGTATTGGCAGCGATTGGAGCTGCACCCAGCCCTGCCGCCGCGGGCGTCGTGGACACGGCGAGCGCCGGGATTTCCAAGGTCTTGCTGTCGCCATTGGCCAAGACTTCGATCTCTGCCTCATAGTTCTGGTAGCCGTCCGCGCTGGCCACGATGCGATACTTCCCGGGGTCGACCGGGATCGCCACGCCGAACAGCGCCTTCGCGAGCGGCACGTTGTCGCGTGTCACACGCAGCGTTGCATGCTGCGCGGTCTCGGGAACGACCTTGAGCGTCAGCTTCGACAGACTCGCTTGCAGGCGATCGGCTCGTGAAGCAGCGACTCGCGTGCGCTCGGTTTCGCCTTGGGCTTGCGCTGCGGAAGCAGCCTCGCGGAAGGTGGCCCAGGCACTCGCGGTGCGGCCCGACTTCTCGTAACACTCACCGAGATAGAGCAACGTGCCGATCGCCGGATCGATACGCTCGCTCTCTTCCAACTTGGGGCAGGCTTCGTTGAAGCGGCCGCTCTTCATGGCTTTGAGGCCATCGTCGAACAACGACTCCGCGGCCGCCTTCTGCGCGGCTCCCGCTTCGGCGCGGGCCACGGCGGGCAGGGAGACACTCGCGCAGCACAGGGCGAGCGCGGGCCAGGGGCTGAGCTTAGCAATCATACTCTTTGCCATCGTTAAGGTGCCCGAGTTTGGCCCGCCCCGGCGAGCGACGACAGTACAAAAGTGCCCTATCGACGACCGCCGAAGTCGCTGAGATCGCTCGACGGTGTGTTCTTGGGCGCGGCCGGGACTGGCTTGGGCCGGAAAGGGGCGGGCGGCGCCTGAGGTGGCGACTTCGGCTTGATTGCTTGAGGCCGGACGACCGGAGCCGCAGGCTCCGGCGCAGCCGCCGAAGGCAACACGACTGGCTCGGGCGCCACGGGCGCGGGCCGAGGAGCGGCGGTTTCGACCAGCGTGGGCGGCGTCTGCAGTGGCGGGCTAGGGGCCGCGACACTCGCTGATGCGCTGGGTGGGGTGCCTAGCGAACGACCGCCAAAAAACCACACCGCGCTCACCGCCGCGCAGGCGCCAACGCCCAGCACCCCGAGCAGTAGTCCGCGCGACTTCGACTTCGGCTTTTGGTCGGCGTCACCGGTGATCGGCGAATCCGTGCGACCCCAAGAGTTCACCGTGGCGCGCGCGGGCGTGACGCGTTGCACCGACAATGCGCGAAGTTGGCCGCTCGCATCCGCGGAACGGCGACGGTCGGACGAATCGGCGAAGGGAGAAATATCGGTCACGCCCAGCACGCGGCTGGCACGGTCGACGTGCAACTGGCTCGAGACGCTGCCAAATTGTGCCAATGCGCGCGCCAGTTCACTCACGGTGCCGTAGCGATCCGCCCGATCTTTGGCCAAACAATGCCGGATGATGTCTTCCAGCTCCGGTGGCACGTCCAAGCGCAGCGTGCGCATCGACTGCGGCACGTCATTCAGTAACGAGGCGCACAAGGCAGGAATGGAATCGCCCGTGTAGGGCGGCCTGCCGGTGATCATCTCGTACAAAATCACGCCCAGCGACCAGATGTCCGTGCGCGTGTCGACGTCTTTCGCCGAGCGCATCTGCTCCGGCGACATGTACAAGGGCGAGCCGATCAGCACCGAGGTGCGTGTGAGCGAGAGCTCCGAAGCGCTGCCTCCGAGTAGCGATTTCGAAATGCCGAAATCCAGCACCTTGACGATGCGTGTGCCGTCGGCGCGCGTGGCGATGAATAGATTGGCTGGCTTCAGATCGCGATGCACGATGCCGGCTGCGTGAGCCTCGGCCAGCGCTTCGATCGCTTGCAGCACGAAGTCGACCGCGTCTTCGATCGGCAGCATGCCGACTTTCGCCATCTCGTCCGAGACGTCGTGGCCCTCGAGGTACTCCATCACCATGTAAGGGACGCCGCCCTCCATGATGCCCACGTCGATCACACGCGCGACGTGCTCGCTGCGGATTTTGGCGGCAGAGCGCGCCTCGCGCCGGAAGCGTTCGGCCGTGTCGGCGCGTTCCAGCGCCAGCGGGTGCAAAAATTTCACCGCGACCCGCTGTTCGAGCTCCAGATGCCAGGCGGCGACGACTACGCCCATTCCCCCAGAGCCCAACACGCGCTCGACCCGGTACTTGCCTGCGAGCACCTGGCCTTCCTGAACTGGGGAGTCAGCCATTGTTGCGCCCCAGCCTAGCACGCCCGCCTACGGGTCGGGCTGAGGGCTGGTTCGGTCTGCGTGCGCTTCAATCTTTCGGGCGATACGCAGGGAAGGGATTCAGAAAGACACTCGTACCGCTGTTTCGGTACACGGTGAGACGCGCAAAATCGATCCCGAGAATGGCCGAAAAACCGCGGGCGTCGTGGCTTCCCACACTACCGCCTACACCGAGCGACACGCCCCACGGGGCCCCTAACCACAAGGTACCGGCCCCGCCCACGGAGCCCTCGCCCCAGAAGCGCTGGTAAGGACCGAGGTCGAGGGCGAGTCCCAACCCGCCATTGACGTAACCACGGGTGGCGGTGCGCAGCGACAGCGAGAGGTCGCTGCCGTAGCCGAAGTGCGGTTCGAACGAGAACAGGCCGCCAAAAACCAACGGGTGCGAGGGATCGGTCCCCATCCCGAAATGCACGCGCATCGAGCCGACCGTGCTGGAGGGCAGCGCGTTTTGCGAGAGCTGCGACACGCCCCCGCCCACGAATACCCACGACGACACGTCAGCGTGCGCGGGCCGCGCGGCGCACGCTAGCGAAAGAGGCCCGCCGAACCAGGCAAGCAAGCGCAGCGAGCGCAGTCGACGCGCCCGGCGCGTCAGAGCCAATGAGCTTATCATCAATACTGGTGGCCTTACTTCGGTCGCTAGGAAAGCTCGGCCAGCGCTCCCGCGAGGCGGTCGAGATCTTCACGGCGGTGCTGTTCGGTCACCGCGATCAACAAGCGATCGGCGAGTCGTGCGTCGGCGCGGCCCAAGTCGAAGCCGGCGATCAGTCCTTGTTGCTCGAGCTTTCGGCACACTGCTGCGGCGCTCCCGCCGGGCACCCGCACCGCGAACTCGTTGAAAAACGGCGCGTCGCCGAAGCCAGCGGCGTAGCCGGGAAGTTGGACAATCTTTTCACGCAGGTAGTGCGCCTTCGCCAAGCAATGTTGGGCCGTTTCGATGAACCCGGACTTGCCCAAGATGCTCATTCGAATCGCCAAAGACAGCGCCAAGAGGCCCTGATTGGTGCAAATGTTGCTGGTCGCGCGCTCGCGGCGAATGTGCTGCTCGCGAGTCGAGAGCGTGAGCACGAAACCGCGTTCGCCGTTGCTATCGACGGTTTCACCGCAGATGCGCCCTGGCATCTGCTGTAGAAATTGCCGGTCGTCACGGCAAGCGAACAAGCCGACCCCTGGACCGCCGAATTGCGGCGGGCAGGCGATTGCTTGGCCTTCGCCGACTGCGATATCTGCGCCTAGGGCGCCCGGAGATTCGGCCAGTGCGAGTGCGTAGGGTTCGCTCGTGGCGGTGATCAAGAGCGCGCCCTTCTCGTGCACCCGTTGCGCGAGCGGGCGAAGGTCGGAAAGGGGGCCAACGAAACTGGGATAGCCGACGATGACACCCGCGGTGTCTTCGTCGATGGCCGCGGCCAAGGCGGTGAAATCAGGGGCGCCGTCCGCGCCGAATGGCACCTCGACGCAGGACATGTCGTCGCGGCCTGCCAAATAGGTTGCGGTCACCGCGCGGTAGTCCGGATGCACGGAGTGACACAACACCAGCTTGCCCCGCTTGGTCAGGCGGCAAGCCATCAGCGCGGCTTCAGCCGTGGCGCTCGCGCCGTCGTACAGGCTGGCGTTGGACAGCGGCAGTCCAAAGAGCTCACTGACGATGGTCTGGTATTCCCAGATCGCCTGCAGCGTGCCCTGCGCCACCTCCGGCTGGTACGGCGTGTAAGAGGTGTAAAATTCGCTGCGCAAGAGCAGCTGATCGACCGCCGGTGGGATGTGATGAGCGTACATGCCGGCGCCCAAAAAACTGAGCAGCTCCGCCCCGCTGTTCTTGCGCGCGAGCTCCTTCATGTGACGCATCAGCGCGGCTTCGCCGAGCGAGGGTTCCAGGGCGAGGGTCCCGCTGAAGCGCGCGGCGTCCGGAATGCTTCGGAATAGCTCGTCGAGCGACGGCTTGCCGATCACCTCGAGCATGGCCGCGATGTCTTCGGACGTGTGTGGCAGGTAGCGCATTCAGTGGTCCGAGTGCGAGAGATGATCCGCGTAGCTCTTGGCATCCATGAGCTCGCCTGCGCCGCCGTCGGGCGCGATGGCGATCATCCAGCCTTTACCCCAAGGGTCCTCGTTGATCAGCTCCGGGTTGTTTTCCAGCGCGCCATTGATGCGCGTGATCTTTCCGCTGACCGGCGCGAACAGGTCGCTCAACGTCTTGACGCTCTCGATCGTGCCGAAGGTTTTACCCGCGGTGACGCTGTCGCCGACTTTGACGTCCAGGCTGACGAGCGTGATGTCACCTAGGGCGTCGACCGCGAACGCCGTGATGCCGACCAAGAGCTCGTTGCCCTCGGTGACGGCCCACTCGTGGTCTTTGGTGTACTTGCGGTCGTCTTTGACTTCTTTCGGGCTCGACATCGTAGAGTTCGTCTCCTCGGCGGCTTTCCGCTCACTTGCGCTTGTAGAAGGGGGTCTTGACGATCCGTGCGGGGATCTTTTTGCCGCGGCAATCGACCGAGAGCTCGCTGCCGATCGCGCTCGACGCGAGGGGGACATAGCCGAGACCGATGCTCTTGCCCAGGGTAGGGGAGGGGCCGCCCGAGGTGCACACCCCGATCTCCTTGCCCTCGCTGTCGCACAGCGGGTAGCCGTGGCGGGCGATGCCGCGCCCAGTCATCTCGAAACCGACCAAAATGCGCTGGAGGCCGCGCTCTTTGCTGGCGACCAGCGCTGCCTTGCCGACGAAGTTCGGCTTGTCTAACTTGACCACCCAGCCGAGGCCTGCCTCGAGCGGATTGGTCGTCTCGTCGATTTCATTGCCGTAAAGGGAGAGCCGCGCGTCGAGACGTAGCGTGTCGCGAGCGCCCAGGCCGATCGGCTCGATCCCCGCGTCGCGGCCGGCCGTGAGTAGCGCATCCCAGAGCGCCACCGCGTCGTGCCAGGCGCAAAACAACTCCACGCCGTCTTCACCGGTGTAACCCGTACGCGCGATCACGCAGCGGATGCCAGCCACGGTGCCGGACTCGAAGCGAAAGGTCTTCAGCGTCGCGAGGTCCAGACTCACCCCCGCGCGCGAAAGCACGGCCAGCGCCTGCGGTCCTTGTAAGGCGAGCAGCGCGGTCTTGTCGCTGACGTCTTCGAACTCGCACACGCCGCGCGCGGCGGCCGCAAAATGGGCCGAGATCTTGTCGCGGTTGGAGGCGTTGCACACGACCAGTACGTCGTCCGCGGCACGCCGGTACACGATCAGGTCGTCCAGCACCGTACCGCGCTCATTGCAACAGCAGGTGTAAGTGGCCTGGCCGTCGGCGGCACGCGCGATGTCGTTCGTGATCAGAGAGTTCACCAGCTCGAGCGCTCGCTCACCGCGCAGCTCGAGCTCACCCATGTGCGAGACATCGAACAAACCCACGCGCTCACGCACCGCCTGATGCTCGAGGGAGATCCCCTTGTATTGAATGGGCATCTCCCAGCCGGCGAAGGGGACCAAGCGCGCCCCGAGGGCCTGATGCTGGGCGAATAGCGGGGTGCGCTTCAAAGGCTCGTCACTCACCCTGCCCGCGTACCGCGACCGGGACAGCGGGACAAGGGCGGGAACAAGCCAAGCGCTGCTTCTGCCCTGGCCAGGACGGTTTTTTCAGGAATCCCTGGGCCGGCCCGCCGCCATCCGAAAAGTCATAGTCAATTTCGGGGTTTCGGTGCCGGCATGCTAACTTTCGCGAGTGGCAAAAGGCCGAATTCTGATCATCGAGCAAGACGAGTGGGAGTCGACCCTGCTCGCCAAGTTCCTCGGTGAGGCCGGCTACGAGGTGCACCAAGCCGGCGAGGCCCGCGCTGGCTTCGACCTGGTGCGAGCGCTGCAGCCAGAGTGCATTTTGTGCGACGTTGCCTTGCCCGACATCGACGGCTTTTGGGTGGCGCGCCGGGTGCGGACAGAGCCCTCGCCGGTTGCGACCGCGCCGTTCTTGTTTTTGACCAACGCCGAAGACACCGAGTCGCGCCTGCAAGGCTTGAATGTCGGCGCGGACATTTACCTCACTCGCCCGTTTCGCGCCGAAGAAGTGGTCGCGCAGGTGGGTGCGCTGATCGAGATGGCCAATCGTCTGCGCAAGCAGCGCCAGTCGTTCACCTCGGACGGGCCGAGCTCGGCTCCGGGCGCCGCATTCACGGGCGACATTGCTCAGATGTCCGTGGCCACCGTGCTCACCTTGCTGGAGCTCGAACGCCGCAGCGGTTACCTGAAGTTGCGTTCCGAAGTCGGCAAGGTCGCTGTCTTGCAGCTCGACCTCGGCACGCTGGCGGGAGCCACGCTCGACGACCGACCGGCTGAGCCGACGCCGCTACTACGCGAAACTCTGCGCTGGAAGAAGGGGAGCTTTAGCTTCCGCAACGCCGAGGTATCGATTTTGAGCGGCAGCCGACAGGCCATCGGTGGCCTATTGATCGAGGCGATGAGGCTCGAAGACGAAGCCCGGCGCTAAAGAGCGGCGAGCGTCCCCGGTGTTCCGGCTATTCGAAAGCTTTCGGATCGAGCGGCCGCCCTTCCGGCGTGAGACCCGCCTGGCGCCAACGCTCGGCGTCGCTCAGTCCTGGCTGGATTTTCGGTGGTGTCGTGTCGCGAATTACGAGCCGCGTAATGCCCGGTTCCGGGATTACTTCCAGCTCATACACGCGATCGGCGGCGCCAGTCTTGATCCGGGCGTCCGGAAAAATGGTGCGCGCCGCGCCTATTTCGACGTGGGAAACGAGCACGCGCTCGCGCACGTAGTTCGATAGCGCGTCTGGCTTCACCGGACCCACCAGGTGGGTGACCTGTTTGTAGCGATGCTCCACCCGCATCTCGCGCGGGACCACGAAGCCCCAGACTTCGGCATTGCCGGCGGCGAGCTCGTCCGGCGCCAAGCGATCGATGGGTTTGTTCAGGCCCTGCTTGGCCGCCAGCGCCGAGCTCGCGGTGCCCGCACTCGGCTCGGATTTTGCGTGGCAGCTCGCGCACAGGCAGCAGGCCAGCAAAGCCAGTCCCGAAGCGCTCGTGTGGGTGTTTGCCGGGAAGGTCATTCGACGATCGATGCCCAGCCTTCGATGCGCGCTGGAACGGCCAGTTTCGGCAAGGGGATTGTGCTGGCGCCCGCCGGAGCAGCGGCCTCGGCCTTGCCACCGGCACCGAGCGTGGCCGCGCCGGTCTGGATGACTAGCTGGAATTTACCAGGATTCACGTCCGAAATGCGCGAGCCCGAGCCCAGGAAAGCATCCGCGACTTGGTCGACCGCGTAGCACGTGGGTACCTGAGCTACGGTTACGCCGAAGATCACCGCTTGGCTTTGGGCGTTGGTTCCGAGCAACGTGACATCGCTCACGAACTGATCGGGGAGGCCGAAATTTTCCTGGATGAACGGCGCCGCTTTGCCGCCGACCGTGCGATCGGGAGGTGACGCGGGAGTGCCCTCGCCGTCACGCGGAATCATGTAGTGCATGCCCCAGATGCGCGCGCCGTTGGTCGAACTACAGGCACTGTTCGCCGCGGGGGGCGTCACGGTGGAGAAGTACAGGTACGAATTGAACAGGGACATCGGGCCGGTGACGCGCTCGCCGTTTTCCAATTGCTGGACCCACAGTGGATCGGCGGAGAGCTGTTGACTGACGGTGTTTGGCAAATCGCGCAGCGACCAGACGTAGTTGAGCATGCCCGAGGCCGCGCCGGGTGAGCCTTGATCGCCCGTCGAAAAGGCGACCGTCAGGTTGCTCTTGGTGTCCACCGATAGCACCGGCGCGGTCGCGATCGGTTGCCCGCTGTTCCACTCGGCCTTGGGCTTGTTGCGGATTTGAACCGCCGGGTAGGCGTCCCAAAACAGCGACATCTGCCATTTGTCGGGTGATTTGTTGGATACGTCCAGCTTCCACAACGTGCCGTCTTGATCGCCCACGAAGATGCGGTCGGCGACCGAACCGACATCGGCCGGGAACGCCATGGGTTCACCGGTGATGGGTGAGTCCAGCGGGGCTTCGGTCACCTTGTCTCGAATGGCGCTGGGCATCTCCAGCTTGCTGCGCCGGAAGGTGCGAATGATCTTGCCGTTGTCGAGGCGCACCACGGTCAGCGAGCGTGCACCCAGGTTGGTCGTGTAGCAAGGCACCCGTGGGCGTGGGGGGTAGCCGACGAACTTACTCAGATCTGTCGTCGCCCGGGCGCAACCCGGGGTGGCGGGAACCGTGCCGGCCGAACCCGCGCCGCCCGAACCGCCGGGTAGGATCGCGACCGGCACTTCACGGGCAGCGGCGCCGCCTTCTTCGATCAACAAGGTGGTGATGATGGGCGTCGCCCCACCGCTCCCGAACAGGGGGTTGCCGTTGGTATCGCTGGTCAACTGCCACAGGAATTTGGGCCCGCCCGGCTCCGAATTGATCGTCATGGTCGGATCGGGATTGGTGACGTCGAGCGCGAAGTAGCCCGGATAGGTGCCACCGAAACCTTGCACCAAGATCGTGCGCCAGGTCGTGCTTGCGCTCGCGCCGGCCTGGGCGTCCGCGAGCGTGCGTTCGAACACGTACGGGTAGTTGCCGCTGGTCTTGCGCGCGACGACGTCTTTCACCACCGATACGCCATCGAGGAGCAACTGATGGGTATACGGATATTCCGAAGCGACGTGCGGCAAAACCTCGGGCGGGATGAACGCCCACAGCTCGTTGTTCCGCTTGGCATCGACGAGCTCGGTGTCGCCCACGACGTTACTGGCAACCTTGAATGCGTGCAGCATGCCGTCGTTGCTCGAAGTGTAGAGCATCAACGGGCGCGTGGCGTAGCTGCCCTGGAACGAGGTATAGGTGTCGTCGCGCGTGAGCTCTCGGGGAGTGTTCACGAGCCGCGGTGTCGCGTGGTAAATGTCGCCGAGTAGGTTGCACTTGAGCGCAGGCGGCGGCTGACCGGCGACTGGCGGCGGTTTGCAGCGGTTGAATACCGTGCCGTTATCGAGGCCGACCAGCCATTTGAGGTATCTGTCGCGGCACTGCTGGGCTGTCAGGTAGGTCGTGACGCCTGCCACCGTGACCGGGCAGGAGGTATTGGTCAGGCCCATGGAGGCGGGCGAGGTGCTGCTCACGAAGTTGTCTGCCGTCGCGCCGATCAATGTGCCGGTCACCGCGCCCGCGCCGTCCTGGTCGCTCCCGCCTAGGTTCGGTCGAATGGAGAAGTCCGAGTGCACCGCGCCGTCGGCGCTGGCCTCTGCCTGTACCGTATAGAAGGTGCGTACCCGGCCCGACTGCGAGTTCAGGTTGTCGGCGAACAGATCGCCCTTGAGCGCATCGGGTTCGACGCGGCTCGGCTGGCGCGTGTCTTTGTCGCAGGTCCAACGTTCGCGTTTGATTTGCCCGGTCCAGGGCTGAAACAGCACCGGCGAGAAGTCACTGAAGAACCGATACGACGACGCCGGTGCTGACGAGTTGCTGGTGGTGGTGCCAGCGCTACCGGAGAATGCTGCCTGGGTGCGGCTCGTCGTCGGAAACTGCTGACCCAAAATGGTCGAGATGTCGCTGCGCAACTCCTCGCGGTCAGCGGCGAAGAAGGCGTGCCGATTGGGTTTGTCGTCGCCGGCTACGGCGATCCGCCCCAGGTTGCAGCAAGCCTGCAGGGCGGGGTTGTCCGGGTTGGCGGCGCACAGCGCCGAAGGGGTCGTGTCCAAGTCGCTTTGCTGCAGCGCCGAGCAATCGATGGCGCTGCCGCCAACGGTCAAGGTATCGAGCGCAAAACCCACGACGTAGGTTTTGACGGGCTTGCGCCCAGACGGCACGAGCAGATCGTGCGCGATGTCTTCCGGCAGCGGGAACGGGCAGTCGTTGCCCGCGCAATGGCCGCGCAAATCCATGTTCGGCTGGCCATCGGAGAGCAGCAGGATCACCGACTGGCGGCACGCGCCGTAGGGATCTTGCGAGGGGCCGAAGCGCTGGCTGGTGTCGACCGGATCGTAAGAAGTGTCGTTCCACAGAAAGTCACGCGCGTCCGAGAGCATGCCGGCGATCGGTGTCGCGCCATAGGGACGGGTAGCGCGCAGCACCTGTTGGATTTGTTGGTTCTTGTTCTGGTAGTCGAGCGATCCGGGCTGCGGATTGCCGAACGGAATCAGGCGCCCTTCCCAAGGCGGAGCAGCTGCGTTGCGTGCTCCGACTTCCATCGGGCTAGAGGTCGTGCAGCCGATCGGCTTGCCGGTGTGGGACGCACCGACGACGTAGCTGTACGTGCCGAGCTCGCCTTTATCCGGACTCGGATCGGTGTCGAAGGTCATCAATCCGAAGCGGATGCCGCTTTGGAAAGCATCCAAGATGCCGTCGGGCGCTTGCGTGAAGTTGCAGCCCGAGGAAACATTGTTGTAGTTGTGGTAGTTGAACGAATTGGTCAGAAATTCAGACGGATTCGTGGTCGAAATGCTGCCCGGCCCAGGCGCGCAGCCGCCGCTCAGCGGGCGGTGATAGGGGTTCGCGTACAAGAAGTCGTACGGCGAGTTGGGCAGGGAAGAGCCGGCGATCTTGTACTCGTTCTTGAACGCAGCCGAGCCGCGATCGAGCCTTTGACATTCATAGTTCGTGATGCTGCCGGTGAGCACCTCCACCAAGTCGATCCAGCGGCTCTTTTCCGATGTCAGCGGCCCGCTCGGGATCGGACCGCTCGCGTCGTACTTACAAGCCGGGAAGGCGTTGCTCGAGGTTTTGTATTCCATCGAGCCCGAGGTATCGACCAAAAGCAGCACGTTGGGCATCAGCGGGTTGACGTCCGCGTCCTGCGCTTGGGCTTGCTTGGCGAAAACCAGAGGCAGGCACAGCGTGAGGCCCGCGCCAAGTAGCGCGCGAAGACGCGGGCGTCGGCCTTGGCTGCCGCGTGAACTCGAAGTGTCTGACTGTGCGTGTTTGGGTTCGGTCATTAGAGTGTACCTTCAGCGACGACCATCGCGCGCATCGCCTGTTGGCCCGCAGCGGGCGAGCCGAGCGACGCGGCACAGGCCGTGGCCGGCCTGACTTGAGAGATGGCGGTCAGCGTCATCAGGATCGGCGAGCTTCCAGAAACGGGATCGCCGGCGCCCGGTACGCCGATGTGGGCGGCGTCCGTGACTTCGACCACGAAAGTCGCGTTGCTGGTCTCGGTGGCGTTCAAGCTCGAGGTGCTACCCGTGGGGCCGCCAACCAGGTTGGGCGGGGCGAACACGCTCTCGCCACTGGTCTTTTTGAAGCTGGTCTGCACTTCGTCGAGACTCAACCGGTGGCAGCCGGGCCGCGGGGTGGGTCCGGGATAGCTCCCTGCCGGGATCGCATTCGCCTGGCATGGCTGCGATCGATCGGTGAACTTCGAGTCCCGATAGGCGATGAGCACCGCGCCTGGGCTATTGGCCAGGTACGCTGCGCTGGCAGTGATCGCGTATTCTGCAACCAAAGTGGCTTGCGCACCCTCGCGGTCATAGCCGGCAGCGACGTCTGCCAGGCTCGCCGAGCGCACGGCGAACAGTCCGACCGCGGTCAGCAGCGTGAGCACCATCACCACGATGAATACGGCCGCGCCGCGCTGTTCTTGACGGCTCGGCCCGCGCAAGGCTCGGATTGCCCTGCACTTCTGCTGGTTTTGACTGGCATTCACCATACGACGCTGGCCTGGTTATGGAGTGCGACGTCCGCTTGGAAGGTGCGTACCCGCGCGAAACCTTCGGCAATATCGGAGCCGATGTTGAAGCGAAACAGGCCTTGAGTGGCGGGGTTGCTCAGGGTTTCAGTGCGGTCGCCCTCACGCGAGCGAACGCCCAGACGCACGCGTACGCTGCGAATCAGTTCGGGCGTATTGCCCGTGAGAAAGACCGGACCGGTGAACGTGCCGAACTGAGCGTCACCCGGAGAGACGATGCTCACGTTGGGATCGGTGAGAGAGGCGCCGGTGAAGCTCGTGACCGCGATCACCTGCAGATTCAAGTCCACCGCGTACTCGGCCACGATTTCTTCCGTGCCGTTGATCACTTGGCCGTTCAGGTCGAGCTCCACGCGCGTCAGCTCGGTGCGTCCGGCTTCGCCCGGTGCGTCGCTGCTGTTGGCGAACAGGTTTCTATAGCCGTCGATGGCGAGCGGCGTTTGCGGCGGACGCACCGCGTACTGAATGAAATTGACGACGTTGATCGTGGACACGGCGTTGCCCGAGCCGATTTCGCGCAATCCGCACAGCGGGTTGTCCGAGTGAAATTGAATGGGTGGCTGCGAGTTGATCGTGACCGTGGGTTGAACACCGCCGGCGGCGCTGACGATCTGCCCGTAGTACTGCTTGCCGTTTTGTACGATGCGCAACACACGCAGCGCCGGGAACGTGGCGTTCATCGTGGCATTGTCGGGCATCGCACCGTTGCCCAGCCGGCGCAGGCCGCTGGCGCCCTCGACGGTGGAAAGCATCAAGATCACGTTGTTTCCAGCGGGGACGACCTTGGCGCCGAATACGTCGGGCGAAGAATAGGAACCCGCCAAGGTGATCACGGGTGGCGTGCGCCCGTTCAGAGTCAAAGCGTCGTATTTGACGTCGGGTTCCGAGAGTCGAATGCTCGCCAAATTTCGCAGGCCGACCGGCCACGTTGCGTTTGGCGCTCCGCACACGCCGCTCGTGTCTCGAAATATGTTCGGGGTCGACAAGAAGCCGGCCCGCGCGAGATCGGCGCGCAGCCGCTGGAAGCCGATCAGGCCGCTGACGGTGGCGTTGGCTAGGCGTGCCTCGCGCTGATAAAAGCGGCCGCTGTCGCGGGCGAGCGCGAACACCGCCAGGGAAAGGAACAGCCCGCCGGTCAGCGCCACCATCAGCTCGACCAGCGTGAAGCCGGTACTTCTCCGCCTCGTGCTCCGGCGGCGCGTCGCAGCCCGTGGGCGCTCCGCGCTCATAGGGTGTTCTCCCGAATGCCCGTGATCTTTTGCACGAAGTGGAAGGTGTGCGTCGCTCCACCGACGTTGGCGACTTGCGCGGTCGCGCACATGTCTTGGCTGAACGCTCGCCCGTCGCGCAGCCAAAATACGCGCACTTCGGCGCGGATCAGGCCGTTGCCGCTGACCGTCGGTTGGTACAACCAAGACAGCCGCAGGTGTGAGCAGAAAGCCACGGGGGTCGTGGTCGTGGGGTTCACGGGATTGCCGAGTGCGTCGAATGCCGGGCCGAAGGCGAGCGGGTTGCTGTACACCGGCAAGAACCAGTCACCGGCGGCGTTGGCGTTGCTCTTCACCGACTGCAACCAAGTGGTTTGGCCGATGTCCGGAACGGCGTTCGTGGCCGACGGGTGATTCCACATCACCGCATCGTTGGCCAGCATGTCCAGCCAAGATTGGGCGATGTGCGTGGCGATGCCCAGGTTCTTGGCATGCTGATTGGAGACGACGGTCACCTTCTGCATCGCGATGATGCCGGTCACGCCGATGCCGAAGATGCCGATCGCGATCATCAGCTCGACTGCGGTGTAGCCGCGCTGTCGATGAACTTGCGGGTTCACAGCGACACCCGCGCCATGCCATTGGGCAAGACGTTGACGCGTCTTTGCAACATGCCGGCTCGACCAACGACAATCTCGACCACTCCGGTCATCGGCTGCAGCGTGCTGGCCGTAACGACACGGCTGAAGCTACGCCCGCTCGGCGTGAAGCAGACGTCCAAGGTCGCAGCGGTGGCGCCGGCGGGTTGCGTGATGACGCTGACCGCGACGCCGGCATAGATGCCATTGGCCCCGGTTTGGGTCGGGTTGAACTTTTCGACCTCCCGCGTTTCGGTGGCGACCGTCCAATTCGTGTTGGTGCACGAGGGGGGCAGGCGCGGGATGCAGTCCGCCAAACCACCGGCGGGCAGCGTCTCGAGCACGCGAAACGCGCTCGTGGCGGAGTTGTAATTGACCAGCACGGCAAAGCCGCGTCCCATCGCCCGCAGCCGGGCATTGCGATAGACCAGGGCAATCTGCTGCGCCGCCTGAGTGGCGCGGCGTTCCCGCATGCGAGCCGCGATCTGAGGCATGGCGATAGCGGCCAAAAGACCGATGATCACCACCACGACCATCAGCTCGATCAGGGTGAAACCGCGGCTGCGTGCCGCGCTGCGGGTTTTGACAGGGAAGGAGAAATCCACGGGGTCCGCAAGACCTTCAGCAAGGGGTGTGCCGGAGGAGGGAGCCGAAACGGGTCGGTTTTATTGCGGATTTTCCGGGTGGTCAGCGGGCCAGGCGGCAAGGATTACAAAGCTCTGCAACCGTTGCGAGGTACGAGGATGTGTTTTTTTTCGGGTCGAGCGGCCGGATTCTGGTCTTCAGAAGTGCTGACAGTGCGCCGAGCGAGGGGCTAGAACGCAGTTGCCCATGACCCTCAGCACCCGATCTCTCGGTCGCGCCGCGATCCTGGCCCTCCTCGCCTGTCCCGCCGTGGCCTGCTCGAAGGAGCGCGCGACCGAGCGTGGCGCACCACCGCCGCCGATCGCCAGCTCCAAGCCCGGTGCTTGCGCGAGCGGCGGCGGCACGGTCAAGGACAGCGTGAGCGCGGCGTTCTTTCCGCGTCTGGCTGCTGACTACTGTGTGGATCCCAACAGTGAAGCGAGAGCCTTCGGGGAGAACGCGCCGAACTCACTGGACGCAGTGTGCACTGAACTCTTCGACGGCGAGTGCGAGGTGTACAAGAGCTACGGACTCAAGCGAGTGGTGACGCTGCGCTACATCGACGGCAAAGGTTCGCCTGGCGCGGTGAACGTGAACCTATCGCGCTTCGCGTCCGCCGAAGGCGCGTACGGATTTTTCACGAAGCGCGTGGTGGCCGACGCCGATCCGGCAGAGACCGGACCTGCGCCGCTGGAGGCGGGCGGCGCAGCTGCGCTCGGTTCGGGTATCGCCTACGTTTGGCGCGCGGATATGGTCGCCGAGCTCAGTTACACGAACGAGCTCGAACCTCCCGATCAGTTGAAGGCCAGCGCGCAGCGCGCGCTTCCCCCGATCGCCAAGGCCATGGGCGAAGTACTGCCAGGCGATGCCCATTTGCCCAAGGCCGTGAGTCTGCTGCCGGTCGCGAATCGCTTGCCGATGGGCGTCAGCTACGCCGCCAAAGATCTACTCGGCATCGCCGGCACGGGCCCAGGCGCGCTCGGCTTCTACCGCGAGGGCACGGAACGTTACCGCGTTTTTTCGCTGACGCGCATCGACGAAGACTCCGCCAAGGATGTGCTCAAGACGCTGCGCAAAGTGGACGGCGCAAAGGGATTGAAGGATACCGGCGTCGACGCGGTTGCCTTTTCAATCCGCGACGAAGAATCCTCGCCGCTGATCGGCTGGGTTGTCGGCCGAAAGGGCAGCACCGTGGTGGGTGTAGGTGATGAACCGTTCGTGCTGCGCGGGAAACCGGACAGCCAAGCCGCGCGTATTCCCGAGGCCAAAAAGCTCGAGCGCGTCAAAGCCATCTTGGCCGACGTGAAGTGAGATTTCTTCGGCGCCGAGCGGGGTGCATGGCGCTACACTGAAACAACCCCGTGGATTTCGAACTTCCCGAACAACATCAGATCTTGCGCGCCGCCGTGCGCGAATTTTGCGAACGCGAGGTCAAGCCGTTCGCCAAGCACTGGGACGAGCAACAGCGCTTTCCACGCGAGATCGTGGCGCGGCTCGCCGAACTAGGCCTGCTCGGTATCCGTATTCCGGAAGAGTACGGCGGTGCGGGGATGGATATGCTGGCTTACGCAGTGTGCGTGGAGGAGTGCGCGCGCGTCGACGGCTCGCTGGCGCTGACCGTTGCCAGCCACAACGGCCTCGGCACCGGCCACGTGCTTCGTTTCGGCAGCGAGGCGCAAAAGCAAAAATACTTGAGCCGTGCCTGCTCGGGTGAATGGCTCGCGGCCTGGGCGTTGACCGAGCCGGGCTCGGGCTCGGACAGCGCAGCGCTGCAAACGACCGCCGTGCGCGACGGCCAAGACTGGCTGATCAACGGCAGCAAAATGTTCATCACCCAGGGCTCGGTGGCGGGCTTCTGCGTCGTACTCGCACGCACCAACCAACACGTCGATCCGCAACACGGCATCACGGCGTTCATCGTCGAGACGGACACCGCTGGTTACTCGCCGAGCAAGAAGCTCGAGAAATACGGCTGTCGCTCGAGCGATACGGTCGGCATCGTATTCGACAACGTGCGCGTATCGGACGCGCAACGCCTGGGCGAGGTCGATCACGGCTTCCTGGACACGATGCGTATCCTCGATGGCGGACGCATCTCGATCGCCGCTATGGCGCTCGGTTTGGGGCGCGGAGCCTTGAACATGGCCGTTGCCTATGCCAAAGAGCGCCGCGCCTTCGGCAAGAATCTAGCCGAATTTCAGGCCATTCAATGGCTGCTGGCCGACGGTAAGACCGAGCTGGATGCCGCCGAACTGCTGATTCAACGCGCCGCTTGGCTCTCCGATCACGGGCAGCGTTTCACTGCCGAAGCATCCATGGCCAAGCTGTACGCGAGCGAGGCTGCCACGCGCGTGTGCAACAACTCGATGCAGATCCACGGCGGCTACGGCTACACCCGCGAGTTCGACATCGAACGCCACTTGCGTGACGTGAAGCTGTGCGAAATCGGTGAAGGCACGAGCCAGGTTCAGCGCATGGTGATCGCGAAGAACCTGCTGCGCGACTAAACCGCGCCCACCTTCTCGTTGGCACCCGTGCGCGGGCACGGAGTGAGCTCGCTTGCTACTCGGTGCGCTTGATGACGTGGTAGCCGAATTGCGTCTCGACCACTGCCGAGATCTCGCCCACTTTGAGCGCGAAAGCCGCGTTGGCAAAGGCCGGCACCATCGACTGGCGATCGAATTTGCCGAGATCGCCCCCGCGATCGCCGGCTCCCGGCTCGTCCGAGTACTGCTTGACCAGCGCCACGAAGTCTTCGCCCGCGAGCGCGCGCTTGTGTGCTTCTTCTGCGCGCGTGAGTGCTTCGGCCTTGCTGCGACCGATGCCGGGTGATGCTCTGAGCCCGCCCTTGTAGGCGATGAGTAGATGGCGCGCCGAAATCTCCGCCGGCTGCGACGAAACATCGACCGTCGGTAGCGGCGCGGCTGCGCTTGCGCCCGGCTTGCTCCCGGAGGAAGCGACCGGGCTCGGCGGCGGCGCGATGCGCGGCGCCTCGCCCGGGGACTCGAAGGTCGTCACGACACATCCAGCACACCACAGCGTGCACAGCGCGAGCGCGCAGCAGAGAGCGCGAGACGTCGACGGATCGATCACTTGGTGCGCTTGATCACGTGAAAGCCAAAGTCAGTCTCGACCAGGCCGGAAACCTGACCCACCTTGAGTTTGAACGCGGCGTCCGAAAAGGGCTTCACCATTTGCGTGGGACCGAAATCCCCGAGCGCACCGCCGCGCGTGGCAGCTCCGGGCTCGTCCGAGTATTCGCCCGCGAGCTTCGCGAAATCGCCGCCCTTTTTGGCTTTTGCCAGGCCTTCCTCGGCGCGTTTCTTGGCTTCCTCTTTGCTGCGAGTGACGGTTGGAGGAGCGCGCAACGCGCCCTTGTATTGAACCAGAAAATGGCTGGCGCCGACGCTCGTCGGCACGCTCGGCTCGTTGGCAGCAGCTTGGACCGGCGCTTCAGCGCTGGGCTTGCTGAAGGCACCGAGGCCGCCCGCGACACCGACGATCACGAGCCCAGCCAGGATTGCCCAAGGAGCCCAATCGGGGAGCCAATCATCGCCGGCTCCCGGGCGAGCGGTCGAGCTGACCGCGGCGTGACTGCGCCGAGCGACCTGCTCTTCTTCTTCGTCCTCGTCCTCGTCTTCTTCTTCTTCTTCTTCTTC
>DATEPG010000108.1:0-24706 GCA_035273265.1 Polyangiaceae bacterium | reverse complement strand
ACGGAGCTCGCGACCGGCGCGGGCGCGGGCGCGGGTGCGGGAGGCGCGGGCGGAGCCGAGTTCACGGTCGGCGGTGCGCTCGCCGGCGTGGGAACGTCCGTGACGATCGCGAAGCAAGCGTCACCCTGCAGGCTTGTTCCCTCGGGACAGCTGACTTTGGCGGGCGCCTGGAGCGCAGCGAGCGCCTCGAGCCCGATACGGAGCGGCACCGCGCAGCGATAGCTCTCCGTGCCGTCCCGCTGCGCGATCGCGCAGGCTTCGGCGTCCCCTTCGGTGCTGAGCACCTCCACGTCCGCGCTGCTGCTCGCGCCCAATGAGGCGCCAAACAGCGTTGATTTTGCGTCCATTTGCCGCGATTCACCGGCGCCCATCACGAACGCCCCCACGTAAATCGCGCTCACTACGTGCGTCGCCCGCGCGCAGTCCACGCCTTTCAGATCGGCCGCTCGAAAGCTGGCGTCGGGCGGCAGAGCATACTGCCCTGCCAGCATGTAGTCCGTGCGCAGGGCGCGCCCGCCTTTTACGTCCGCGCCGAGCGAGGCCGCGCCGACCGGCAACTGCGCGAACAGCTCACTCGCATTGTGAGCCACCTTGCGCTGATTCGCGCTGTACGGTGAAAAGCGATACTTGCTGGTCGTACCGATGCAGTGACTCAGAAGCTCGAGCTTCACGTTGCAGCCGACCGCTTCGTAGCGAACGGCGACCACCCCTTCGCCGCGCAAGCGATTCAGGTTCGACCGTGAGCCGGGATCCCATGCCATCAGATCCGGCTCGGTCTGCGGCCTGACGGCGCTGCACGGCGCGCCCTCGAACGCTTCGCCGGTGGTCGGGGTCTTCAGCGGCGCGCCCGCCACGTTGGCGGGCGGCGTACACGCAGCGAGAGTCGAGGCGAAGACGACGGCCCCAGCGACGACGCCAAACGTCTTCCTACGAAGTGCGGCCATTGGAACCGGACGAGAGACGGAGCGCTCAGCCGAACCGCTTCGCGATCGCGTCCATTACCTCCCCGTATTTCGGCGGCAGCGTCACGGGTGGGTTGGCCAAGGACGATTCAACACCGGCGATCGAGCGCTCGTGATAACCGACCTTGAACTCGGTGAATTTCAGGCCGTTGGCGGTCGAGACGCAGACCACGCGCTCGTTCTTGGGGATCACGCCACGGCCGACCAGCTTCTCCAACACGGCCAGCGCCACCGCCGTGTGCGGGCAGGTATACATGCCCGTGCGATCGGCGCGTGCGGCGGCGTCACACAACTCTTGCTCGCTGGCCTGTTCGACGATGCCGTTCATCTCCTCCAGTGCGACCATGGCGCGCGGCGCACTGACGGGATTGCCGATTTGAATCGCGGTGGCCTGGGTCGGCTTGGCGGTGATCGGCGCGACCACGCGTTGGCCGGCGGTCCAGGCGCGGTACATCGGGTTCGCGTTCTCGGCTTGCGCCACGACCAGCCGCGGATAGCGGGAAATGATGCCCAGTTCGCGCATCATCTTGAAGCCGGCGTACATGGCGGAGGCGTTGCCCAAGTTGCCGCTGGGCAAGATGATCCAATCCGGGATCTGCCAATCGAACTGCTGCACGATCTCGATGCCGACGGTCTTCTGACCTTCCAGGCGGAGTGGGTTCATCGAGTTGGCCAGGTACACCTGGCCTTCGGCCGCCAGCTGTTGCACGATTTCCATGCAACCGTCGAAGTCCGTATCGAGACCGAGCACGAGCGCGCCGTGGGCGACCGGCTGCACGAGTTGCGCAGTCGACACCTTGTTTCGGGGCAAGAGGACCACCACGGGCAGGCCCGCGGCCGCTCCGAACGCCGCCAGCGACGCGCTGGTGTCGCCAGTGGAAGCGCAGGCAATGGCCTTGACCTTGAGACCTTCTTGGATCGCCTGGCGCACGACGCTCACCAGCACGGTCATGCCCAAATCTTTGAACGAGCCGCTGTGGCTATTGCCGCACAGCTTGACCCACAAATCATTGACGCCAATTTCACGCCCGTAGCGCTCGGCCCAAAATAGATTCGTGCCGCCTTCGTACATCGATACGATCAGATCATCGGGCAGCTGGGGCATGACCCACTCACGCTTGCCCCACACGCCCGAGCCGTACGGCCATTGGTTGTGCCGGTAGCGGTCGTCGAACAGCTTCATCCAAGCCGGACCACTGCGGTCCTTCAAAGCCTCGATGTCGTGGACGACTTGCAGAAGCCCGTTGCACTTGGGGCAGCGGTAGATCGGACGGGTTACCGGCCACGACCCTTCGCAGCCATTGAAACAGCGGAATTCAGAGGAGTACGGCACGGCGGGACTATAGCCGCTTCGTCGCCCGGGACCAGCCCCACGGGGCGTTCCGGAATTGGCCGCCAAGGTCCAACCATTTGTGGCAAATAGGGCCCCAAATCCGGCCCGTTACCGGCGATCGTGTGGCTCAGTGACGGGCGGCCGCTGGTCCTGCTCTTTGCGCGCCGCGGCGGTTGGCGTACGCGCGCATCCATGACCGGGACCTTCGCCCTCCAGCTCGATTCCCCCGCGGCCGATCCGGGCCGGGTCGTGGCCGGCTTGCCGCTTGCGCTCCGGCTCGCGCTGGATGCGCAGCAGGGCGGCGCCGAGTGCATCGTGGTTCCGAACGATGCAGCCGCGGCTGCCCAATCACTGCAGGACGCGCGGCTGCGAATTCCCGTGCTCGATCGCGTGCCCGACGGTTTGCGCGTGCTGCGGGTGCCGGCAAACTTCGTGCTGCATCGCGGGCTGCTCAAGAACATCGCCGAACGCGATGCCCAGGATCCAACGAGCCCGCGTGAGCGCGATTTATCGCGCGGCAGCATCGCCCACGACGCGCCCTACTCGTTCGCGCCGATCGCGGTGAACGACGACGCGAGTGCCCGTGAAGCGGAGCGGCGCCTGTTCCGGGCCCTGCGCAAGCCCCAAGACGGCTGGACTTCGCGCTACTTGAATCGCTACATTTCCTTGGCCATCTCGCGCTGGCTGGTCAAAACGCCGCTGCGTCCGAATCAGGTTTCGGTCGGGATTTTGGGCGTGGGCCTAGCGGGCGCGTGGTTTGCGGCGCAGGGCGGCTATGGCAATTTGCTGCTGGGCGCACTGCTGTTCCAAGCGCAAAGCGTACTCGATGGCTGCGATGGCGAAATGAGCCGGGTGACCCACCGCGGTTCGCGCGCCGGTGAGTGGCTCGACACGGTGGGCGACGATCTGACCAACTACGGCTTTTTCGCGGGCGCCGCGCTGGGGCTGTACCAAGTGACCCAGAACCCGCTGTACCTGATAGCGGGCGCCATCACCGTCATCTCCGGCTTGATCGGCAGTGGCCTCGAGTATCGCTATTTGATCAAGATCGGCTCGGGCGATCTGCTGAAGTACCCGCTCAGCCAAGGCCAAGGCACCGGCAAGTTGGCGTTCATCCAACCGCTCTTCAAGCGCGACACCTTCGTGTTCCTGACGCTGTGCGCGGCTGCGTTGTCGTGCGTGGGACCAATGCTGTGCGTGTTCGCCGCCGGTGCCGTCGGAGTATTGATCGCGGTGCTGCGCACCGAGTTGCGGCTCGCGCGCGAAGCGCGTCAGGCCGAGGCTGCGCGGTGAAACTCGGGACGCTCTGCTTAGTCGTACTGTGCGCCGCGGGCTGCGCAAAAAAGGAATCCAGACCGCAGCGCACCGAGCCGTGGCTGGCGCATCCGCCGGCACGCGCGAGCGCCAACGGTGACGCGGCGCTGTCGCTGACCCGCTACCGGCTGGACGAGCGCAGCGTGATCCGCTTCGAGATCCCCGGCAAGCGCGGCGCGCTGAGCGGAGCCTTCACGCGCGTGAGCGGTGAACTGGCCGTCGAGCTTTCGGATCTGACGCACAGTCGCGGCTGGGTCCGAGCCGAACTCGGCTCGCTCAGCATCCGCTCGGCCGCGGGCACGGAGGCCAACGATGCGGCATTGCTCGAGCGCGCCCGCTCGGCGCTCGAACTCTCGCCGGACGCGAACGCACCGGCCGTGTTTGCCAGCTTCGAGCTCACGTCCGTCGAAGATGCTTTGCCCGCGCAGGTCGAGCCTGCCCCGGAACGCGCTGCGGACACGCCCTCGCCCACTCCCTTCAGCCGGCGAGCGCACTTCACCGCGCTCGGGAATTTACTGCTGCACGGCTTTCGCGTGGCACGCCGCGCGCCCCTTTCCGCGGAATTCGGCTTCGCGGACGACCGACAAGTTCCTCGCAGCCTATTGATCCGGAGCCGCTCGCCGTTCGTAGTCTCCTTGGAAACGCACGCCATCGTCGCCCTGGCCAGTGAAAGCGGCAGCAAAGGCCGACCCGTGGCTGCCAGGCAAGCCCGCGAAGCCCGTGTAAGTGTCGAACTCTACGGAACAAAAATTGATTGAACTGGAGCTCGAGCTGAAACCGACCCAGGCAGCGTCCGTACCTGTAGTGCTCGGATGCTAGCCGCACGCGCTGGCCACTAGTGTTCCCGTCTCGGCCTGTCTAACTTTCATCGATCCCACGTGCCTCCCGAGGGCGCGTTTCGCAAGGAGCCCCCCACCCATGTCGCAGAAACTCAGCTTCAGTTCGATTGCCGCCACACTCGCCGTCCTCAGCGCCTCCGGGCTCGTCGCCTGCGCGAGTGGCGCTACGCCCCCGGCCGAAAGCCCCGCAGACGTGAAAGAGGTTCCGGCCGCAACGACGGCTGGGGCCGCAGCCGCCGCCGAAGCCACGCCAGCGCAAGACGAAGCCAAGCCAGCGGAAGGCGCGAGCGCCGCGACGGCTCCCGAAGCGCCCAAGGCAGGCACCGAGGCCCCGGCTGCCGCCGCGCCGGCCGCAGCAGTGCCCGGCAAGGACGAAAAGCCCAAGGCCCCTGCCAAGAAGAAGGCCGCGGGCGCCAAAGCCGGCTGCGGCGCGGGCACCTGCGGCTGATTCGGGATCGAACCATGGCCGCCTTGCCCCTGCGCGATCCGCCCGAACCTGGCAAGCGCGCAGCGCTCGGCGGGATCGGACTCGGGCTGCGCTGGGAATTCCTCGAAGAAGTACTAGACGGCCCGCTGCACGACGTCGACTTCTTCGAGGTCTCGCCGGAGAACTACTTGGGGCGCGGCGGGTACTATCCGAACGCGCTCGAACGCATCGCCCAACGCTACCCGATCGTCACCCATGGCCTCACGCTCTCGTTGGGCGCGATCGCCGAGCCGGATGCGAGCTACCTGAGCGCGCTGCGGGCAGAGATCGCGCGCCTGAATCCACCCTGGCACTCGGATCACTTGTGCTTCTCGAGTGCCGGCGAGCGCGTGCTGCACGAGCTCTTGCCGCTAAAATTCAGCGAAGAAAACGTACGTCGGGTGGCGGAGCGGGCAGCCCGCATGGAGGCGTTTTTGGAACGCCCGTTCGCGATCGAGAACATCAGCTACTACGTGCACCCCGGCCAGCCGGAGATGAGCGAACTCGCGTTCTTGCAGCGCGTGCTCGATCAGAGCCAAGTGGGCTTGTTGCTCGATGTCAACAACGTGTACGTGAACGCGCACAACCACGGCTTCGATCCGTACGCTTTCATTGCCGCGCTACCGCTCGAACGCGTGTTGGAGATCCACGTAGCCGGCCACCGCACGCTCGACAGCGGCCTACTTCTCGACACGCACGGACAATCCGTCGCAGATCCGGTGCTGGCCTTGCTGGAGTGGACGATCGAACGGACGGGTCCGGTGCCGGTACTGCTCGAACGCGACAACGATCTACCCGAGCTCAGTGAGCTCCTGCGCGAGGTCACGCAGCTGCGCGAGCTGCAAACGCGCGCCCTCGGGCGCCACGCGGAGCGCGATGCAAGAAGCGCTTGAATCGGCGCTCGCCGACCTCAGCCTGGGTCCCCCAATCGCCGCCGAAGACGCCGCTGGCATTGCCGCCTGGCTCGCGCGCCATCAGGTCGCCGCTGCCGATGCTCGAGCGCTGACCCGCGACTTTTCGCGCTTGCTCATCTATCGCGAGCTCGTTCGCGGTACCTTGCGCGAGGCCCTACGGGCCACCATTCCGCGCACGCTGGCTCGGCTCGATTCGAACTTCGAGCCGTACTTCGCCGAGTTCCTGCGGGTCTCGCCGCCGGTCACGCATTACCTGCGCGACCTCACGCCGCAGTTCTTGCGCTTCGCGCTCGAGCGCTGGTCAAGCGATCCGAACGTGCCCGCGTACCTGTCCGAGCTAGCGCGACACGAAGCGCTGCAAGTCGAAATTGCTTCACTCTTGGCGCTGCCCAAAGACCACGTGCCAGCAGAGCTGGCGCTGGATCAGGGCGTAGAGTTCATCGATGCCGTGCGGCTGGTCCACTACACGTGGTCGGTTCATCGTTTGCCAGAAGACGAATCGAGCCGAGTGTTGCCCGAGCGGAGCGAGGTTTCGCTCCTGGTTTACCGCAGCCCGGAACACGATGTCCGCTACCTCGAACTCGGCCAGTTCGCGCAAGCGCTGCTCTCGGCTCTGTTGATCGAGCAGTGCAGCTTGCAGCTCTCGCTGGCGCGCGCCGCCGAAAGCCTCGGACTTCCGCTGGGCGACGAGCTGCTGACGCGAGCGGCGAGGCTCCTGGCCGATCTGGCCGAGCGCGGAGCATTGCTCGGGAAAAACAGGCCGAGATCAAGCGCCGCGGCCAATTTACTGCCCAAAACTGGCAATCCTGCCTAGTCTGAAGATTCGCTCGAGAGCCCCCCATGACCACCCGTGACCCCCTCAGCATCGTTGGCAGCATCATCGCGGAGAAGTACCGCATCGAGCGCTTGGTGGGAGAAGGCGGTTTCGCGGTCGTGTACCGCGCCCAGCACACGATCTGGAACCAGCCGGTCGCAATCAAATTCTTCAACGGGCTGTCGTCCGCGCCCGTGGACCAGCGAGAAGAGTTCAAGAGCCAATTCATCCAGGAGGGCGCGCTGCTCACCGAGCTGAGCAGCCAAACGGCGAGCATCGTGCAAGCGCGGGACGTCGGCGAGTATACGAGCCCGCACGGCCAGTGGATGCCTTACATGGTGCTGGAGTGGCTGGATGGCGTGGC
Source organism: Polyangiaceae bacterium (assembly GCA_035273265.1). Taxonomy (GTDB): domain Bacteria; phylum Myxococcota_A; class Polyangia; order Polyangiales; family Polyangiaceae; genus PMG-095. Next base: position 17,700 of record DATEPG010000108.1, on the reverse strand, counting down.
GCTCGACGAACTGCTCGAGCGCGAGCGCGCCAGTGCTTTGGGACCGTGGCACATCGAGCAAGTGGTGATGCTGCTCTCGCAGGTCGCAAACGCGCTCGATGTCGCCCACGGTAAAGGCATCGCTCACCGGGACATCAAGCCTGCCAACATTTTCGTATTGGGCGAGCAGCCGCGGCTCTCCGCAACCTTGAAGGTGCTGGATTTCGGCGTCGCAAAGATGATGAGTGACAACACTCAGCTGAAGGCGGCAATGGCCAAGACGGGCATGAACATCACTTCGTTCACGCCTCAATATGGCGCGCCGGAGCAGTTCAGCCGCAGCTACGGCGCGACCGGGCCTTGGACGGACGTGTACGCACTGGCGCTGGTCGCGGTAGAGATGCTGACCGGCAAGCCCGCGCTCGATGGCGAGGACATCGTGCAGCTCGCTTTCTCGACCGGCAACCCCGAGCGCCGGCCGACGCCACGAAACCTGGGCGTGCAGGTGTCGGATGCCGTGGAGTCCGTGTTTGCCACGGCCTTGGCGATCAACCCGCACGATCGCTACGCGCGCGCGCGCGAATTTTGGAGCGCGCTCGAGCAAGCCTACGGAGGTTTTTACAACCAAAGCGGCTTTCGACCATCGCTCGTCGGTGGTGAGCTGGGCGTTGGCCAGACCGTTCGAGTGCAGGGTGCAACTCTCACCCGCCCCGGCACCCTGCCGAATATCGCCAGCACCAGTAGCCCGTCCACGCTCAACGCGGGTGCCCCGGCGCCAAGCAGCAAGACAGGCCTGCTCGTCGCTGGAGCCGTGGGCTCGATCGCGCTCATCACCAGCGGCTTCTTGCTGCTCGGCGGCAAACACGAGGACGCCGCGGCCAAGACCGCGAGCGCGCTGCCCTCCGCGTCCCCGCTCGCTTCGCTGGCCCCCGCGGCCTCAGCGTCCGCTGCCCCAGCGCCCAGTTGTCCCGAGGAGATGGTGCAAATTCCCGCGGGTCAGTTCTTCATGGGCTCGGACTTGAAGGACGCCCCCGACAACGAAAAACCCTCTCACAACGTGACGGTCGAGTCCGTGTGCATGGATCTGTACGAAGTCAGCGCCAAGAAATACAAGGCCTGCTCGGACCAAGGTAAATGTCGCCGCGCTCCAACAGAGGTGGAATGGCCGAAGATTACCGCCGCTGAACGGGCAACCTATTCACCCCTGTGCACGGGTGCCGATCCCGACAAGCTGGATCACCCGATCACCTGCGTGACCTGGGAGATGGCCGACAACTACTGCAAGGCCAACGACAAGCGCCTGCCGACCGAAGCCGAATGGGAGTTTGCCACGCGCGGCCCAGACGGGCGTATCTACCCCTGGGGTGATGACCCGCCGACTGCGGAACATTTGAACGCTTGCGATGCCCAGTGCCTGGCCTGGGGCAAGGCGCACAAAGTCGAACTCAAGGCCTTGGAAAAGGGCGACGACGGCTTCGCAACCACGGCACCGGTCGGAAGGTTCCCCGCTGGCCGTTCGCGCTTTGGACCTCATGACGTGGTCGGAAACGTGTGGGAGTGGGTGGCAGACTGGTACGGCACCTACCAGCCTGACGCGGCCAAGAGCCCGCTCGGTCCCGCGACCGGCGAGCGCAAGGTCATCCGTGGGGGAGCCTGGAACGCCGGCTTCGAAGCCTGGCTCCATCCGTCGTTTCGCTACGCCCAGGTGCCCAGCGCGCAGAGCTACGGCATCGGTTTTCGCTGCGTAAAGAGCAGCAAGCCCTAGCCTTCCTGGCGGCAGCGCCGGCGTAATCCAGCAAAATTCGAGCTCTGCCAGCCTTTTCCGGCGGGTAGGCAAAGCCGCTCTTCTCAGCGCGACCAGAAAGAGCGACTATGGCGTGATGGGTTCGGGTCCTCTCGATCACCCGCGCTTGCTTGAGATCGAAGAGCGGCTCGACCGAGCAGAGATTGATACCGCCCAGCGGCTATTGGCGGAACTAGGCGATCTGAACGTGCATCGCGTTGCGATCACCTATTTCGCCACGCGCCTGTTGTATCAACGCGGACGCCTCGACTCGGCCGGAGTCGTCGATCGCTTGCGCGAGTTGGTTTTGCTCGAGCCGGACTTCCCGCAAGCGACCGCAATGTTGACTGCGGCCGAGCAGGGTACGCTGCGGCCGGACCACGAAGGCTTCTTGCGAGCCACGTCCGCCGACCCCGGCCCGACCAGCTCACGGCAGAACGCGCCCACACGGCGCGCCCCCAAGCGCCAATCAGCACACGGGGAGGCTGAGCTGCCGCCCATCGAGCTCGGACCGGACGAGGTCGATACGGATCACGACCAGCTGTCGATCGAGGCTCAGTTGACCCCGCCAGCGGCGCCCGTCAAAGCTGAGCCGCATCGCAGCATGAGCATGCCGGAGATACCGCGCGCTCCGATCCTGCCGCGCTTCGCCATACCCGAGAATATGGCTCCGAGTTACGCGCCCGGGGCGCGCAGCGCCTCGATGGAGTTGGAACTCGAGCTGGAGCTGCCGGAGTTTCCACGCGACACGATTCGGCAGCCCGACCCGGAACCGCCGCCCTCCTCCAAGAACTCCGTGGAGCCCCCGCCAACGGTGCGCGATCTGAACACCGTCCCGCCCGAGGTCCGGCCGCGCACGCCTGGTCCCGAATCGATGTTGGAGCGTGCGCGCACCCTTTGGGATCAAGGCGGACACGAACACGCGCTCGCCCACCTGGAACGCTTGGAGCACGCGCCGCTGCTCGATCCAGAGCTGCGCATCGACTGCGCTCGCTTCTTGCTCGAAGCCGGTGAACCCGAGCGAGCCGTGCTGCAAGCGCGACTTGCCAGCCAAGACGATCCTGATTCACCGCTGGTACACCTGATTTTGGCTTGGGCCCTGGTACGCGCAGCGCGGCGTGCGCCGAATCACGAGACAATCGACGAAGCGGAAAGCGTACTCAGCCGCTTGCGCGGCAAGCCGGGCCCGATCCCGGCGCTCGCACAGGCCCTGCGCGCCTCGATTTTAGCCGAAAAAGGCGACCCCGAGCGCGCCATCTCGACCGCCCAATTGGCGCTCAAGTTGGATTCTGGAACACTCGACGCCGAGGGCGCGATCGCCTTGGCCTACGCACGACTCGGCAAACCGAACGACGCTCAGCTGGCCTGGGAGCGCCTTCACGAGCTATCGGCCGAGGAGGCCGCGCGGCTGAGCGATCGCTTGCAACAGCTCGGCGTCACCCTGAGGGACATCGAGGCCACGTCTTCGCGCAGCGCACACTCCGCCATTCGACTCTGGGACAGAGTCGAAGTCGAGCTCTTCAGCGGCGATCAAGCGCTGGCCATCGCCGCCTTCGAACGCGAGGCGGCGCGCGAGCTGCGCGGTTTGGTCGGCGAAAGCGCGACCGATGCCATCCCACTCTTGGCCACGATGGCCGCAGGCTTCTTCACCACCGAGCCCGTCTGGCGGCACTTTGCGCCCTTCGATCTTTCGCTCGGCAGCATCGAGCGCGTCGAAGCAGTGCTCGACGTGATGTACGGTCGGGCGCCGCGCGAAGCGCTGAGCTTGGCCGCCTATCCCGCGCAGGTCATGCTCGCGAGTTACGTCGGGGAGTGCTTGCGCCAGGGCTATGGCGGGCAGTGGGTCGGCTCTTTGGCGAGCCCCGAGACGGTGTTCGTCGACGCGGATCATCGGCGATTCGCTCCTTTCCATGAGCTGCGGCTGCGCTTGGAACAGGGCAAGCCTTTGCTGTTCGAGGGCGCCGAGGGCCGAAACGCGCGCCGCAGCGGGGCGCCCATCGCCATACCCGTGACGCCGCCGACCCCCTGGGATCCGGCACAATGGCCCAGCCCGAGCATGTTGCCGCGGCTGGGTCTCGCGTTCTCGCAATCAGTGGTGGAGCTGTACTGCGCCGAGTTCGGCGGCGGACCGCTCGATCGCTCCCCGGTCGGGTTGCACTCACTCGACCACTACGTGGCCTTGATCGCGCCGAGCACCGCACGCCCCGCGCTGGGCGCGCGCTGGGTCGAACGCGCATCGGTGCTGATCGGAGCATACCTCGGCGAAGTGCTGCGCGAGGCCGTGGGTGCAACCTGGCGCGACGTGATCGGCGCGCCGATCGGTCCCGAAAGCTACACGCTCTTGCTACCCGATGGAAACACGACTCACCCGGTCACCCAGGCTTACGATCGCTTGAGCGGCACGAGCGCGGACCTGCTCAGCCACTACGCCGCGCGGCTGATCGACGAACTCGGCTAGGCTTACCGAGCTTCTAAGTGTGCGGGCGACGCGCGACGATCGCCAGCCAGGGCTGTTCGTTTGCTGGCTTGTCGCTGGGGCGCAAGAACTGACGCTCGACGACGAACCCGGCGCTTTGGATGCGTTCGATCCAACTCTCGATGGTCAGAAAGCTGCCGTAGCGCTCGCCTTTGAAGCCTTCCCAGTCGCGATCGAAGGACCGGGGGTTCGAGCAAAACAGGACACCACCGGGCACGAGTGCGCGAAACAGCTCAGCCAGCACCCGCGCTAGCTCGGCGCGCGGCACGTGGAACAGAGAGGCATTGGCGAACACGCCGTCGAACTCGTGCTCGCCCAGGGCGAGCTCCAGGAAATTCTGCTGCAGGATCCGGCAGCCCGATTGAGCGCGCGCCATTTCGGCGAACGCGGGCGAGCCATCGAGGCCGGTGACGACGTGGCCCAAGGCCGTCAGTGCCATCAGATCTCGACCCGGACCACAGCCGAAGTCGAGCAGGCGGAATGGCGCAGCGCCGACCAGCGCATCGAGCAGCGCGGCATAATTTTGCGTCACGTCGTGATCGCGCGTGCCGGCCCAGAAGGACTCTGCCCGCGCATCGTAGTCGCCCAAGGTGCGGGCGGTAATTTCAGCGAGCGGCGGAGGTTCGCGTTCGGACACAGCCTCAGCATACACGAGGCGCTACGGACTGATATGAACCAGCGTGCCGCCGCGCAAGGACATCGCGCCGTGCCAGGCCTGGGGCACGGGAGGGTCGGTCCAATGGAATAACCAGCGCGAGTCGCTGGGGGAAAGGTTCACGCAACCGTGGCTGAGGGGCGTTCCAAAAGAATCGTGCCAGTACGCGGCGTGAAAGGCGAAGCCCTCACTGAAGTACTGCACGTACGGCACATCTCGCAGGTCGAACGCGTCGCCCAGCTCGTCGCTGTCCATGGTGGCAGTCACGTGCTTGGTGTGGACCAGGAATTGCCCGCGCACGGTAGAGTGCGTGGTTTTGGGATCCCCGAGGCCGTCCGCCCCCGTGGAAACGAGCGTCACGTACACCGGAATGTCCCCCTCGTACGCGACCATGCTCTGCTTCAAAATGGAAACGTGGATCCAGGTTCGGCCTGGCTTCACCCAACCGGGGCGCTGCGCCATCTTGTCGACGCGCACTAGATTCTCGTCGCGCAGCCAATCGCCCGTCGTCGTCTCGAGGTAGCTGAGTCCCGATAGGGTTCGTGATTTACCGGTGATCGGTAAGGCCTCACGAAAACCGATCGGGCGTACGATGCTCAGACCGCTGCTCGGGCTACCAGCGTACAAGAAAGCGTTCTTGGCACGCACGAACACCACGGGCAGGCTCGCACCGGAGGTCAATGACAGGCCATGAAAGGTGCTGGGCTTGACCGGCTTCATGCGATCGAGCGGGAGCATGCTCATGTCGGTCGTCAAACCGAAACGCCGGCCTTGATGATCGTAAATCGCTAGCAGGGCGAACGAGCTGTCGGGAAGCGCCCGACCATTGGTCAGCTTGTTCGCTTCGTACGCGTAACCAAAGGGAGTAGGCGCCTGACCGCCCGCGAGCAAGAAGGGCGGCGTCGGATCGCTCAGCGCGCCTCGCCAGGCGTAGCGCGTGTTGGCCTCGAGGTGCCGGGCGAGCTCGACCTCCTGTTGCTGCTGCTCGAGTTTGCTGGGAAGCCGCGTATAAAACGGCGGCGTCGGGTACAAAGAGCGCGCGTATAAATAAGGCATGGGCGCGCTGCGATCCGGGCGGACGCGCGAAAATTGCGCGACCGGATTTTCCGGATCGAGTGTTGCCGTCGGCCCCACGCACACGTAGCCCTCGGGCCTCACGCGATAGAACCCGAGCTTGCAGCCTTCGAAGCCGGCGGCCTGTGCGTCACGTCGGACTTGTGCGCCCGCGCGCAGGTAACCTATCTTCTGTGATTTGAAGCTCGGTCGCTCGTAGACCAAGGTTTCGCGAGCGATGGCCACCAGTAAGTGCTCTGGGTCGACCATCGGTTCGATCTCACCCAGTGCGGACGAAGTCGGCTCGTCCTCCACTTCTTCGTCGTCGTCGTCGGTCGCGCTCGTCGACTCGGGCTCCGCCACGTTGAGGGCGGGCTCCGGCGTGGCTTCGGCCGTCCGGGGCGGTACAGATGCGGGCGCAGGCTCGGAAACCGGCACAGCCGATGCAGCGGGAGGCGCGGGAATGGTCAGGGTCGCGATCGGCGCGCTCACTTCCGCGCCGCGGTCCGGCGCGAGGCGCGCAAATTCGCCGGCGGAGCAGGACGAAAAGGCGCCCATGCCCAAAGCCGCGAGGGAAAATAGCCGGACGCTTGGCATCCCTCCAGCGCTTAGCGAAGGCGCACGCTTCGGGCCAAGTTTTGAGCCACGAAACCGAACCAATCCTGGGCTTTCGGGCTCGGCGGCCGAAGCGTGGTACATTTTTGGATGGCAGCACAAGCATTGGAGTCGTTGAGCGCGCTGGGCACGCAGTTGAACGAGGATGAGCGCCTGATCCAGCACAGCGTGCGGCGCTTCGTCGAAGAGCGCTACTTGCCGCGTGCCGCGCAGCTATTCGCAGACGAAGCGTTCCCCCGCGACTTGATCCCCGAGCTTGCCGGACTCGGCGTACTCGGCGCCAGTATTCAAGGCTACGGTTGCGCGGGCATGACGCCGGTCCAATACGGCTTGCTGCTGCAGGAGCTCGAATACGGCGACAGCGGTCTACGCAGCTTCGTCAGCGTCCAGGGTTCGCTTGCGATGTACGCCATCTCGGCCTTTGGCGATACCGCGCAAAAGGAGCGCTTCTTGCCACGCATGGCGCGAGGCGAGTGCATCGGTTGCTTCGGACTCACGGAGCCTGACAGCGGTTCTGATCCGGCGTCCATGAAGACACACGCTCGCCGCGACGGCTCCGACTACGTCTTGAGCGGAACCAAGATGTGGATCACCAACGCACCCTTCGCCGACGTGGCCGTGGTCTGGGCAAAACTCGATGATCAGCCCGACTCGATCTCGGGCTTCCTGGTGGAGCGCGGTATGAAGGGCTTCGAAACCCCGCGGATTCACGGCAAGATGAGCCTTCGCGCCAGTGAAACCGGCGAAATCGTGCTCGACGAATGCCGAGTGCCGCAGGAAAATTTGCTCGCAGGCAAGCGCGGCTTGGGCGCGCCCTTGCGCTGTCTGAGTGAGGCGCGCTTCGGCATCGCCTGGGGGGCGCTGGGTGCCGCCAAGGCCTGCTTCGAGTCGGCGCTCTCGTACACGGGCGAACGACGCCAGTTCGGCGTACCTCTCTCATCGAAGCAATTGGTCCAAGCCGAGCTCGTGCACATGGCCTCCGAAATCGTCAAAGGCGATCTGCTCGCGCTGCACTTCGGACGCCTGAAAGAACAACACGGCAAGCTGCTCCCGGAGCAAGTCTCCCTGTGCAAGCGGAACAACGTAGCTGTCGCGCTCGACAGCGCGCGTCGTTCTCGAGCGCTGCTCGGCGCCAACGGCATCTTGCTCGAGTACCCAGCCATCCGACACCTATTGAATCTCGAAAGCGTGTACACCTACGAGGGCACCCACGAGATCCATACGCTGGTCCTGGGCAAAGCATTGACCGGACAGAACGCGTTCTAGAACCAACGCCGCCCGCGCTCCGCGAAGCGCCTCTGCCCGTGTCGCTCTCGCCTGGCGCGCTGCGGCTCACGAGTGGGGCCGACGCCTTGCCGCAGCACGTCCGCTATTCGTGTTCGTTGTCCGGCTAAGTGGCTCACTCGTTACTAACGGACAGAGCACTTAGCCGGACAACACCGCGCGCTTGATTTGGGGGCGCTCGCGCTCCAGCAGCGCATCTCGCGACGCCGTTCTGTTCCCACCTTAGAGGCCGAAGGTTGACCCCAAGTCGGCCACCAGGCCGGCTCAGACGCGGTCCTTCCGAGCGCGCAGCTCTTTTTCCTACGCTGGTGACCCCTGGCTGGCCACGTTGCACACTAAGGGGGGGAGCGAAATTCCAGCCAGATGATTCGTCTGATCTACAACCGGGATGCGGACGTGCGGGAGCGGGACCGCGCGCGGCATCCGGACGAGCTGGCGGGTATCGCACGGGCCGCGGCTCAGGGTGACCGCAGCGCCACTCACGCGCTGCTGGTGGCACTCGCGCCGCATTTGCTGCGCACCGTCCGCAGCATGTTGGGACGCAACAATCCAGACGCTGAGGACGTGGCGCAGGAAGCCGCGTTGGTGGTCCTCAGCGCGTTGCCGAACTTTCGCGGAGAAAGCAGCGTCCAGCGCTTCGCAACCCGCACCGCGGTGCTCGTGGCGATGAACGCGCGCCGCAAGCGGACGGCCAGCAAGCGGGGCGGCGACCAGGCGGCGATCGCAGCGGACTTGGACGAGCTCGTGGCCCAGCCGGACGGACCCGAACAAAGACTGGTTCAGGCCCAGGCCGCGGATGCGGTGCGCGCGTTGTTGCTGACCTTGCCATCCGCTCAGGCCGAGGCGCTCGCGCTGCACTGCGTGGGTGGCTGTACACTCGCCGAGATTGCGGAAGCGACCAACGCGCCCCTACAAACTGTCAAGAGCAGGCTGCGCTTGGCGAGACGCGCGCTGCGTCTGACGCTGGACGGCAAGCCGGCCTTACTCGAGTTGTTGGAAGGCGAGCCATGAGCCGCGAAGTCCCCGCTGAAGATCTGTTGGTCTTGGCGCGTCAATGCAAGCTGAGTGAAGAGGAAGAGCGGCGCTTGGAGATCGCGCTGCGATCGTCACGAGAACTCGAAGTTCTATACAGAGCGGGGCTGCATTTCGACGATCAGGCGAGCCTCTTGTCGGGCGACGAGGCGCGCTTGAGTCGTCTCGTCGAACGCACACTCGCGCGTATCGACCAGAGCGATGAGCTGATTGCGCCGCGCGTTGCGAACGCCGCGCCGTCGGCAGCTTCCCGTCCGTCCCGCACGTCGCTGGTCGTTCGCTATCTTGCGGCCAGCCTGGGCGTCGGGCTGCTGCTGAGCGTGACGCTGGCCAGCGCTTGGGACTATGTCGAGAAACGTGCAGCACAGCAGGCGCAGCTTGCACAGCAAGCACAGCAAGCACAGCAAACACAGCAAGCACGGCGAACCCGGAAACTGACGGGGGATCCGGCTGCGCGCCAGGCGCCGACGCCCGCACCCGCGGGGATCCCGCTATTGGCGGCGGAGGAGCCGCTCACGGGCGCTGGCGGAGGGTTGTCTCATGCCGCGCCAGTGCCGGTCGGCCCGGGGCGCAAGCTCGCCGCCAGCGACGAGCAGCTCAGCTCAAGTGAGCTGTTCGCGCGTGCCAACCAAGCACGCAGAGAGGGAGATATCGAGGATGCCATCTCGCTTTACGAACGGCTGGGGCAAGCCTATCCGAGTTCGGTCGAGGCCGAAGACGCCAAGATCTTTCGCGGTAACCTGCTGCTGAGCCAACGTTCACCGCGAGCGGCGCTACGCCAGTTCGAGGACTATCACTCGGGAGCTTTGTCGCTCGAGGCCCTGTGGGGACGCGCGCAGGCGCTGCGTAAGCTCGAAAGCCCCGGTGAACAGGCGCTGCTGATCGAACTGGTGCGCGACTATCCGGACTCGCCCTACGCAGAGGCCGCCAGAAAACGGCTTCGTGAGCTCGCGCGCTGACGTGACTTTCGCTCGCCGGGTTGCTCGTGTCCGCAGCTGGCAACACGCGGCTTGCAGCGCGCTGTGCTCGATCGCGCTTGGGTCGCTTTCGAGCGCAGTCGCTGCTCAAACCGCCCCTTTGTCAGCGGGTGCGCCTCAAACCGCCCCTTTATCGGCGGGCGCGCCCAGGCCGATTCGTGATTTTCCGAAGACGTTCGCGATCACGGTCGTGGCAGACGAGCACTTGCTGACCACCTTCCAGCAACGAGTGAGCAGTTGGTTCAGCGACGGAACGGATGTGCGTGTCACCGTAACCAGCCAAGTGGACCAAGAGCAGCTGCTGGCTTCGAGCCCCAGCGAGGTGAGGGCTTGGATTGTGCCGCTTTCGACCGAGAGTGCGCTGCTCACCTTTTCCTGCGTCATCCCGCCTGCAGCCCCGCGACACTTGGTGCGCGCGGTGAGGCTTCGCGCGGGTTTCGATGAGCTCGGACTCGAGCGTCTCGCGTCGGTCACCCATTCGGCCTTCGTGGCGCTCAGTGAGGGCGTCGAGGGAGTCGAGCGCGAACAAGCCGAGCGCGAACTCGGCGCGGTCGGCGTGCCTGCCGGCTCCCCTGCCCTGACCAGCCCGTCTGCAACGCTGGCTCCACTGGCTCCGCTGGCTCCACTGGCTCCGCCGCCTAAGCCACCCGATCTGCCACCGAAGGCAGACGTCCCTGCGCGCGATCGCTCGGCGGCTTCTGCAACGAAACCGCCGATTTCGCTGCTGGTCGGCGCCGGCTATGGCATGCGCCTCCGGGGCGCAGAAGGCCTCGGTCACGGCCCGAGTCTCACACTCGGCGTGCAGGTTCAAGGCGCGCGTACCGCCCTTGACCTCCAACTCAATGGACAATACCTGTTGAGCTCGGAATTCGAGGCAACGCCGTTTAGTGCTTCGGTGCAAACCAGCGCGCTGCGCGTTCAGGTCGGCGTCGAGCCTCGGCTCCATTCGTCTTTTTTTGGACAAGCGCTGCTCGGCCTGGGCGCGGACATCGCGCGGATCTCCGCCAGCGCAGCCAACCCGAACGCCGGGAACGTATTGCCGCGCGCGGACGGAACCAGTTGGCGGGGCGCGGCGGAGCTGACACTCGGCATCCTGCGACGCGGCAAGCTGCTGGACTTAGGGATCGTCGCGCAAGCAATCTTCATGTTCGAGGACGTTCACTACGCTGCCGAGATCGACAATGGCGAAGCACGGTTGGTGAGCCCTTGGCGCGTGCAGCCAGCGCTGAGTCTCCAGGGACGCTTTCGCAGCGCGCTGTGACCCCGCGCCAGCAGCCCCACACACTAGTGATCACGATGCGAAGCAAACTATTTTTACCAGTATGTCTACTCACCGCCCTCGGTTGCGAGGGGACCTATTTCCTGGGCAACGTGCTGCCGGGCCACGCCGGCTCGGGCGGTGCCTCAGGCAGCGCGGGGAACAGCAGTCCAGCGGGAGGCGCCAACGGCACAGCGGGAGGAACCAACGGCACAGCGGGCGGTGCGTCCGGGATGGGCTCGGTTCTCCCACAATTTGCATGCAACGCTGTCGCGTCGCAGCAGTTCGATCCTCGCTACATGCAAGCGTATAGCGAGCCGGCCAGCGTTACGACCAGCGTCAACGCGACGCTAGCAGCAATGGAGCCTAGCGAGAAAGCCAGCCAGATGCTGGGCGTCGTCGTCGGCACGATGGACTACCAGGACATCATGCGTAGTTTCGACGTGGACATCCCCGGCACCGGCACTATCCGGGGCTATAACTACCGCGACGGGGGTCGTGGAGTAAATCTCGACGCCAGCCAACCCAACAACCGCAAAACCGACGGCAAAGATTTCGCGACGGTGTTTCCCACGACGTCCGTGCGCGCAGCATCCTGGGACCTGGACCTCGAGCGGCGAATCGGCGCGGCCTCCGGTGACGAAACGGCGGCCTCGTTGAACAACGTACTGCTCGGCCCCGTCATGAACATCGTCCGCCACCCGTACTGGGGCCGCACGCAGGAGACCTACGGTGAGGACGTTTACCACACTGGCCGCATGGCGACCGCCTACACGGTCGGCGGGCAAGAGTACGTGCTGGGTTGCGCCAAGCACTTTGCAGCGAATAACATCGAGAAGATGCGCTCGACGCAGAACGCGGTGATGAACGAACAGACCCTGCGCGAGATCTATACGCGTCACTTCGAGATGGTCGTTCAGGACGGCGGCATCGGCTGCATCATGGCCTCCTACAACCTGATCAACGGCGTCAAGAGCACGCAGAACCGGCACCTGCTCAGGGATATCTTGAAAGCGCCAGTCAGTCAGGGCGGCATGGGCTTTCAGGGCTTCGTGCTCTCCGATTGGTGGGCAATGCCGGGCGATCAGAACGTGCCAGACGTCTCAATCGCCGAAAGCCTGGCCAATGAAGCCCTGACCGCTGGGCTCGATGTCGAGATGCCCTGGACCCTTCACTACTCGGTGAGCACGCTGACGACCGCCGATCAGTCGCTGGTCCAGGACTCGGCCAGGCGCGTGCTTCGACAGAAATACCGGTTCAAGACCGCCCGCACTACGGACGGTTGGGGCCTCAAGCCGCCGAAGACCAAGCTGGCCGGCGAGGGCTACGGGTCGATCGTGCCCTACCAGCCCCATGAGGCGCTCGCGGAGGAGGCGGAGCTCAAATCCGCCGTGCTCCTGACGAACGGCGCGCCGGGCCTGCCGGTCCTTCCGCTCACCGCCGCTGCGGCGAATATCGCAGTCGTTGGTCCGGACCAGGAGTTCACGCTGGTCAGCTCGTCCGTGCCGAAGACTTGCGCCGGGACAGTACGCGGACCTTGCACCTTCCACTTTGCAACGGACGTGGCCCTGGGCGATCGCGGCACCTCTCGCGTCAATGGCGATCCGGATCGCTCGGTCGGGCCGTTTGCCGGTGTGCAGATGGCCGCTGGGCCCTCGAGGACAGTGACTAGCGGCAACTCCGCAGCTGCAGCCATCGCAGCCGACACGGTGGTGGTGGTCGTTGGCTACACGCCAGGAGACGAAGGCGAGGAATATCCAATTTTGACGGGCGGAGATCGCAGTACGCTCGACCTACCCATCGGGCAAAACGAGTTCGTGAACAGCGTGCTCGATCTGAACAAGCCGACGGTGATCGTCGTCGAATCGGGTTCGATCGTGAACCTGCCCTGGCTGAACCACGCGAACAAAAAGCAGGCCACGGTCTGGGCTGGCTACGGCGGGCTCCGCGGGGGTGCGGCGATCGGCAAGTTGCTCTTCGGCGCGGCAAACTTCTCGGGCAAAATGCCCATGGCCTGGCCGACTCAAGCAGAGCTCGACAAGGCCAACTTCAAGGAAGAGGAAGTCGAGACGACCATGGACTACTTCTTCGGCTATCGCGAGTACGATCGCCGAAAGGCCGTCGGCATGAACCCGACCTTGCTCTTTCCGTTCGGCCACGGTTTGAGTTACTCGAGCTTCACCTACTCGAACCTGACGGTCCCGTGCCAAACGGAAATGGCGACGAAGGACGCGGTCGTCAAAGTCACGGTGGACATCGAGAACACCTCGGATGTCGACGGCGACGAGGTCGTGATGTTGTTCGTGAAGCCGCCAGCGAAACCGGCCAACGTCATCGGGGAACGTCCGATCAAGGAACTGAAGAGCTTCGTGCGCGTGAACGTGAAGGCGCACGCGAAGGTGACCGCGGAGCTGCCCTTGCGCATTCGCGATCTCCGCCGCTGGGAGGGAAATGAGCAAGGCAAGTGGGTGACCGACAGCGGCGCCTACACAATCCTGGTCGGCAAGAACGCTGATGACGCGGCCGCCGCCGTCACTCAGGGCGTGTTGGCGATTCAAGGCGACTGAGAGTTCCCCAATTGCCGACACCCCGAGCGACGCACTGGCCGTCACTCGGGGTGTTGCGTTTTGTGCTGGGGCCCCCGACGCGCCGCGCGCAGCTCGCGTGGGCGTGCTTCAAGGTTCGATGGCGTGCGCGCGAGCGAGCGACGCAAGCTCGACGCTGCCCGCGGACAGGGCCAGGCTGCTCGGGAGCTCACACGCCGACCAATGCACGGTCCAACTGAGTGACGCGCCCGGCAAGAGCACTTGCAACGCCCCCTGCTGCTCCACCTCGATCAGCTTTGGATTCGCGGTGCCACTGGTCCAAAGCTGAATTTCTGCCTGATTCGTGGGCAAGCTGGCATCGGGGGCGTCACTGAAGCTCTTCACGAACAGCACGGGTAGCAGGCTCTTACCGAGGCGGTTGGCGTGCGCCAGCCAGCCCTCGGCGCCGTCGAACTCGTTGATGTAGTTGTCTTGGGTCAGAGTGAGGCTGGGGTAATTCAACCATTCGATGCCACCGGCGGCCGGGGCAGGCGGGAGCAGGCTCAACGGGAGCGGTTGCTGAAAAGAGTCTTGGGTGATGGTTCGAGTTCCCGGACCTCGCGGCGCAAAGGTTTGACCGCCGGCGCGCACGCGAGTCACCTCCCAGGGCGCCCAAGAGGCGCTGGCAGTGCTTTCATTGGTCAGTTGGTACTCGATGCTGACCACGCCGCTCATGGCGTTCACCCAGAAGCGCTTGCGCACGCTGAGGCCGAGCGTCGTCGCAATCTTGCTCGTCAGGCTCAACGAGGTCGCGTCCGATTGAGCGGTGTAGGCAGCCGAGTCGATCGCTGCCGGTGGTGGCCAGGTGTACGCTTGTTGCGGGCTGGGCCAAAACGTCGAGCCGCCAGTTGGATCGAGCAAATTGCTGCCATCGATCGAAAACTCGGTCACACGCGCTCCGCGCGAGCCGGCCACCACGAAGCGATAGCGCCCGAACGTGAAGCTCCAGTTCCCGGAGCTGTCTACCTTGGGAGTAACACTCCCCTGCAACTTCGGACGTGCAGCAGCGCCACTCGAGGCCCAGCCCTGGCCGCAGCGGCCGTCGAACTCCGTCGGGGAGTCGTCGCTGCCTCCAGCTCCGCCCTCGCCCGCGTCGCCGTCGGCGCTGCCTGCCATTCCGCCTTCCGCAGCACCGGCGACTGCGCCCATCGAACCCGAGCCACCTGAGACGCCACCGCCGCCAGCTGTGCCTCCGTTCAAGCCGCCTGCAGCGGCACTCTGCCCGCCGCCCGCCTGATCGCTGGGCGCTCCGCCAACACTGGCCGCTCCACCCACGTCAGCCGCGCTGCCGGCCGTTCCCGCCAGAGCTCCGCCGTGCCCGGCCGAGGCTCCGGCGCTGCCGTTGGCCGGTCCGGGCTCCGAAGGAGACGAACAGCTCCAGATCCACAGCCCTCCGAGGACACAAGCCAGCAAGGAATGCCAGGATCGGCTTCGGAGCATCTCTCCAGATTGCCATAGACCCGAGCCGCTGACTATCACTCACGGCTGGCGCGTTCGGCTCATCAGGCCTCAGCCGGCCTCAGCCAGCGCTCAGACGGAGGGCGCGTGAAGCATCGCGGCAATGATCACGGGTCACTGTCCGACTCCCAGCTTTCAGGTCCCGCGCCGAGCTCCAAAGCTCACTGTTGCCCAGAGCGCTCGATTTCCCAGTACAGCTGCGTGGCGGCGGCCACCCCGACCGGCAGCATGAGTACGCCAAAGCAAGGCAGCCAAAACAGCAGTGAAAACGCGCACCCGAAGCCAAGCACGATCGGGAAGTGCTGGCTCATGAAGCGCAAGCGTTGGCGCGCACCGATGCCGCGCAACGTGAGTGGGTAATCGAACAGCCCCCAGGCGACGCCCAGCGCCCCGAGCAGTAGCTTGAGGGGAACGCTCACGACGGCGACCGGAGGCAGCAGCAACTCGAGTACCGAGAGCGCGAGTACCAGCGGCAAAATGACTGCCAGGCTCGACAGCAACGCGCGCGCTCCGCACCAAAATTCGGCGAAGAAGCCCAGCGGCACCCGGGCCGGCGCGCGCAGCTCGAGCTCGGTGATACCGACTACGCGCTCGAGCGCCGGGGCGCTGAACACAGGCGCCAAGAACATCGCCAAGAGCCAGCCCAGGAGCACCGCGAGCGCCGTCACCAGCCACGACCCACCCAAAGCCAGGGCATCCGGCAACCAGTCGACGCGGGTCAGCTGCTCGCGCGCCCATGGCCTCAAGTAGCGCCAAGACACGGCGATGAACCCGACTTCGAGCAGCAGGAACACCAGCGCCGGCACCGCCAACCAGGGCCAGGCTTGCGGTTGACCGAGCAAGCGCCGCGCTGCGCCGAACGGTGCCAAGAAACCTCGCCCAAAGCCGAGCATCCGCCGCCTTTCCAGCGGGCTCATGGGCTCTCGGTCGCGGGCGCCTTCAGGCCCAAGCCGACGATGAACACTTCGGTACTCTGCTGACGCGTGCCCTCCGGGCGAATCACTTGGCACTTTTCGTAGCGCTCGCCGGCAACCTTGCGCGCCACTTGGAAGTCCCCGCTCATGAAGATCTTGGCCACGAAATGTGAGCCGACCTTGCCGAGCGCGAGCGCCACATCCAAAGCACGTAAACAAAGCTCCAAGCTACCGGCCTGATCGCGGATCTTGGAGCCCGAGGTGTTGGGTGCCATGTCGCTCAGCACCACATCGTAAGGCGCAAACGCCGAAAGCGCGGCGCTCTCGATCGTCAAAGCATCGCCTTGTGCCACCTTCACGTTGGGCGGAAATGCCTGGCGGATCTCTTGCAGATCGATGGCCAGCACTCGCCCGCCTAGACCGACCTTTTGGCTGGCGTACAGCGCCCACGATCCCGGCGCGGCGCCGAGATCGAGCACCTTTTGCCCAGAGCGCAGGAGCTTCACGCGGCGATCGATTTCCTCCAGCTTGAACACGCTGCGCGCCGGGAAGCCCTGCGCCTTGGCCGCCTTGGTGCGGGCGTCCGGCTTCTCGTAAGCATTGCCCTTGCGACCACTCATTTGACGCTAATTAGCACGCTCTTGGCCGGAAACGGACCGAGCGGACCGGGCGGGCAATCGAGCGGCGAGGGTAAGTCCTTGAGCTGGCTGATTTCGCGGCCAGCGGCGCGTGCCGCGTCGTGCACGATTTTGCGGAATGCTTGGGGCGAGGTCTTTCGATGATTGGTCACGGCCAGCACACGGCCGTCCGGCTCGAGCACTGCGAATACCCGCTCGAGCGCGCCTTGGTAGCCATCGGCGACGCGGAAGGTCTTGCCCTTGCCGGAGGTCGAGAAGCTCGGCGGGTCCAAGATCACCACTCCGAATTTTTCAGCGCGCTTGGCGGCCCGAACGAGCCATTCGAGCGCGTCGGTCTGTACGAATGCGTGCGCCTGCGGGTCGAGACCGTTCAAGCCGAAATTTTCGCGACCGCGCGCGAGCGCGTGACCCGAGAGATCGACGCTCGTGACGTGCTCGGCCGAAGCGAGCGCCGCGTACACGCTGAAGGAGCAGGTGTAGGAGAACAAGTTCAACACTTTGCGACCCCCGCAAAATGCGGCGATGCGCGCGCGGTTGTCGCGCTGATCGAGGAACAGGCCGCAGGACAAGCCTTCATCGAGCGTGACGCCGAAGCGTGCCTCGCCCTCTTGCACCACGAGCGGCGCAGGCGCGGCCTCACCGGCGATGGGCTCCTTCGGTGCCAGCTCGGTGTGCGTTTCACGCCGCAGGTCGGCGCGTGCTCGCTGCTTCAAGTACACGCCGCGCGCGCCGAATTCCTCCAGCAATGCCGCCAGTTCCTGACGGCGATCACTGGCTTCGTCACTGGACAGGGCCAGCACCGCGAAATCGCCGTAGCGATCGACGCACACGCCCGGCAAGAAATCGCCCCAATCATTGACGATTCGAAACGTGTCGTTGGTGCTCAGCAGCGGCTCGCGCAAGCAGCCCGCGTCTGCCAAGGCTTCACGCACGCGCGCGGCCGAGCCCAGTCCTGGTGGGCGAGCGTGCAGCGCGTCGTCGAACGCAGCCGGC
>DATEPG010000107.1:0-8745 GCA_035273265.1 Polyangiaceae bacterium | reverse complement strand
CGTCGTGCCAACCTTCGATTCATGCTTCCTGGCCATACTTCTAACTCCTTCGATGCTCGATGACTGAGACTCGGAACTAATTCGCCGCTGCGCGCTCGGATCCATTTCGCCGCTGCGCACGCTTTCTACACGCGTACGCGCCATTGTGGTTGCCATTCGGGCGTTCCACCAGGCAACATTTCGAAACTGGCCCGCTCTGCCGCAATTCGCACGAGACAGGCAATTTCGAGCTCAGCTACAGGCGAAAAAGCCAATCTTTTTTGACCTGAATAGGCACAGTGATGGATCAGCTAGTGTCGCAGAGTTGCGCGGAGCCAACGCGCGGTTTCCGCCTCCACGCGGTTGCGTGGCTTGATTTCATGCCTCGACTGGCCCCACTTCGTTACACTACTATAGTCCAACCAATCACCCGGGGTCAGTGCGCGCTCCGCCCGCGTTCGGCCCCGTGATCTGATGGCTCTTTCGGAGGTTTGTATGTTGCTCGTCTCGAAGAATCGCCCCACTGGCGCCCCGGCTTTCACCGCGGCAGCTTTCTCGTGCTTTGCGGCACTCGGTTTGCTCGCGTGTAGCGCCTCCGATTCGCCGGCAGGAGCGGGCGGGAACGGGCCGGGCACTGCAGGCAGCCCTGCCGGTGCCGGTGCTCCTGGAGCGGGCGGTGTGCCGGTCGTCGGCACGGCCGGCCAAGGCACGATCATCAGCGGTGGTGCCGGCAGCGGCAGCGGCGGCATTCCGTCGGTCGGCATGGGCGGAGCTCCTGCGCAGGGTGGGGGCGCGCCGCAAGGCGGAGCTCCGCCAGGTGGTGCAGGCACGGGCCAAGCTGGGGCTGGCCATGTGCGCGACCATTGTCTCGAGGGCTACGACCCGGATCCGACCGACGCCACGATGAAGGACGGCTACGTTCCGTTCACCAAGTCGAATCAAATCGACCTGACGGTTCAGCCCGAGGTGCTCGCTTGGTTCAAGGCGCGCGTCTGGCAGCAGGCGCACTTTCAATGGCACAACATTCGACGCTGCACCTCCGGCATGGCTACGGCCGATGCACAGGGAGGCGGAATCAACCCCTGCAAGACCAATCCTGAGTTGATTCCGAGCAACCAGGAGAACAAGGGGGACGGTGATGGTCTGGAGTTTTTGGCCATGCATCGCCACATGATCGAGAGCCTCAAGCAATTGTGGCCCAAGCACACCGAGCAGTTCGAGGGTTGGGAGCGCTTCCCGACAAAGGCTTCGGACATGCCGAAAGAGTGGCAGGGAGACTGGACCGCGTGGCCGGCAAACGTCACGGCGGCGGCGGCCAAAGCCGACGATCCCGCGAGCCACTTGAGCGAAAAGGAATTCGCGACCGAAGGCTCGTTTGGCCAATGGCTGCAAAGCACCAGCGGCTTGCACGGCGCGTTGCACTTCAAGTGGGTGCGCCCGCAAAACAGCGAACACGGCCTGGGCAATCAGTTCGCGAACATCGACAATTACATGTTCTGGAAGATGCACGGCTGGATCGACAAGGTCTGGGATCGCTACCGCACAGCCAGGGGCAAGAAGCCGACGGATCCGGACATCAAGGCAGCCGTTCTCGCGCAGTGCCGGCAAATGGACCAACTGGCGATCCTCGTGAAGCCGAGCTTGGGCATGGAGTGCACGGCCGCACCGAAGCAGACGGGCGACTTCGTCACCAGTATCCGGCCGATCTTCGAGAGCACGACCAACAAGTGCACCGGTTGCCACGGGCGTTCGGGCGCGGACGCCAATCTGACGCTCGGCGGCAGCGACTGCGTGAAATCGTCCGACATCGTGGCCGCGATGGTGGGCAAGCCGTCGGTCACGGGCGGCCAGTACAAACTGATTGAAGCCGGCAACGCAGACAAGAGCTGGCTGTACCTGAAGGTAACCGGCAAAGCCGCCACGGTCACCTGCACGCCCACGAACGGCAACAGCTGTTCAACACTCACGATGCCCAAGGGTGGCAACGGCGTGACGCTCACTCAGGCAGAGCAGGACGCGCTCAAGAAGTGGATCAACGACGGTGCAATAGCGCCTCAGTGAGCGAGCATGGCGCGCGCGGAGCTGCGCGCGCCTTTTTCGTCACTGGTCACTCGTCGATTACGCCCATCGCTTCCAACAGGTCGGACACGTCTTGGTCCGACAAGAGCTCGGCGGCGAAGGGCGGCATCACCCCTCCGTAACCGAGAAACAGGCCGTGACGGATCTTCTCCGTGAACACCAGGCGCTGAACCCGAGCCGAATACTCGGCGTGCTCGAGCAGCGTGTCCTCCGGTAAGATCGGCACTCGGGCACTGAGCCGATTGGCGCCACTGTGCATGCCACCATGGCAGTAGCTGCAGGCCTGCGCGAACAGCACGCGTCCGCGGCCTTCGACCCCGCGGGGCAGCGGATCGATACTGGTCACAATCGTGAACGGGCTCGGGTTCGCATCCCCAGGTTCGAGGCTGGCGAGGTACGCATAGAGCGAACGCGCCCGGTCTTCGCTCGCCAATAACGGCTGGTTGTCGCTCATGAAATTGCTGCGACACGCGTTGATGGACGAGAGCAGGTCCGGCTCTTGCTCGCCCCAGAACGTGCTGCGCAAGGTGACGCCGGCCAGCGCTGCGCCCGACTTTTTCGACGGCGGGGTGAGGGCTTCGGCGTCGTGGCAAGTTGCGCACGTGTAATCGTTCAAATGGGACTGCGACAGCGCCTTGGACTCGAAGAGCTGACGCCCCTGATCGACGGCACTCGGCTCGGGGTCCCCGCCGCAAGCGCTCAGCAGGTGGCAGCAAAATAGGGCAGCGATGGCGCGGTTCATGGTTCGGAAATAGATAGACGCTCGGGGTAGCGCTCGACCGTCACGCTCGCCTTGATCGTCAGTGTGTCTGGGTCGAGCTCGACGACCGAGCCAGGGTGATAATGGTCGCCTTCACACACCAGGTAGACGCGTGAATCGCCGCTAACGCTGATCTCGGCGGGGTTCATGCACTCTTCGTCCGGGTATTGGATCTCGAACAGCTCTTCGCCCGTCGTGAGGTCGTACAGGCTCGCCCCGTTGGGGGCCTGAAACGGCAGGGCCAGCCTCGTGTCCGAAAGCATCGTGGCAAACATCGGTACGCCGGGAATGCGCGACAGTGTCGAGAGTAAATTCGGAGTGTCGCTCAGATCGAACACGGACACCGCGAACGAGACTTGATTGGAGACCAGCAGGCGATCGCGGGCGGGGTCGACGACCAGCGCGTAGGGCTTGTTGACCGCGGACTCACCGGCGGGCACACGCGACAGCACTTCACCGCTCACGCTGTCGACGACTGCGATCGAGTCTTCACCCGTACAAGCCACGAACACGCGCGCTCCGTCAGCATTGAAGGCGATGGATGCGGGCGCAGCGCACAGCGGCAACCGCCGCGGCTCGGCACTGTCCTCGGCTACGGCGCTCGCGCGATCGAGCAAGATCAAGTTCGCGCGCCGCGCGTTCGGATCGGCACTCAGGGCTCGAAAGGTATCGAAGTGGGAAACCGCGAGCTGACCCGTGGCGGGCGAGAAGGCCAGATCCGCGGCGCTCGGATCCACACGTAGATCACCCGCGATGCTCAAGTCCGAGAGGTTCAGCGCTTGCACATAGGCCGAGCGCTGAGTCGCCCCCAGGGACAGCGCGTGCACGCTGGTATTCGCAAATGGATAGGACAGCGCGATGTAGGCGAGCTCGTTCGCGGTGTCGAGTACGACATGTCGTGGTCCGTCGATGTCGACTGGACCGCGTCCGACGGGAACGCTGCCGAGCAGCGTCATCGCGTCCAGATCGAGCACGCTCACTGTGTCGGAATTGCGGTTGGCAACGTAGCCGAGTCGACGGCCCGCGCGTTCGAAGGTCGGTCGACGATTCGGAAAGGCGGTCTCCGCATCTTTTCCATCGGTCACGGAGCCCGAACAGCCGACGGCCAACGTCGTGGCGACGAGGAACAGGAACTTTTCGAGTCTAGGCGAGGGGCTCAAGAGCAGTTGTTATCCCTCAGCCTTCGCACTCGGACAAGCGCTCACACTTTGGATCACACGCCGCCATCCACCCGAACGGCAAAGTTCCGGCTCATTGATTCGGGCGTTGAGCCGAGTACGGCGCTGAGTTGCGCCTGGCCCGAAAAATGCGAAATGTTCTGAGATGAACCCGTACCGACGACGCGCCGCGTGGCTGCTACTCCTGCTTGCGGCATCCTGCTCCAGCAATGCGAGCGCTCCGACAGGTCAAAAAGATGCGGGGGGGCAGCAGGATATCAGCAACGTCATCTACCTCGGCGGCGTAACCGACGAAGCCCTGATTCGCTTGTTGGACGTACCGGCCAAGAATGACGCGCGACAAGCCCTGCTCGTCACTTCGCCCGATCTCAGCGCTCCTCTGGCGAAGGACAGCCCTGCCGCTTGGCAATTTCAGCTGGCGAGCGAAGCCAGCCGGGCACCCACCCCTCGCTTGCGGCCAGCCAGGGCTCAGTCGACCCAGTGGCGGCGCTCACTCCACGAAGTCCTGCAACTATTGACCCCCGTACGTGTCGCTCACGCCCACGGCGCCCCCTACAACGGCACCGCCTACTACCTCGTGTTCAGCGACGCAGACGGCAAGCAAAGGTTGCAGGTATTTACGACCGAAACGTCGTTCACCCCCGAGGCGGTCGATTGGCAAAACTTGGTCCAAGCGCCGCAGCCACTGAAGCTCGAGATCACCTCGGCCTTTTTCGAGGACAACGATGTCCCGACGGACGGCGGACCCTTCATCGGCGGCACGTTCCCGTTTCGAATCGAGTGACAACGTTTCTCGATCGCGCATCCAGTCTTCGAAGCCTAAAAAGCTCCCCGACTAGTGCCACGCGAAGGCCTCAAGGCTTCACATCATCTCGGCGCAAGAACCGGACGCTTGCTAGCGCCTGTTTTTGCAGCAATGTGCAGCGCGCCGAAACAGTTTCGAGCATGCAATGGATTGTGCGCCTTACAGAGCAAGCGAATGTTCCGAGCGTCGGCCGCACCGAACCGTGCAAAGGGCTCAACTTGGTCGAACTCGAGAAATGCCCGGCCATCACAGCGCCGTCCCCCCGCCGAAACGAACGCGCACCGACCGTGCTCGCGCTGGTGACCTTCTCGCCGCACTGCCAGGGCTTACGTAGCGTCCACGTTTCCCGAACGGTACTGAGCGGCTCTCGCGCGTACCGAGCGTCGGAGCTTCGACCTCGGCTGCGGATGGGACTCCACCTGGCGGAGTGACCGGACCTGCGGAGCGAAGCGGACTCGTCTCCGGCTTGGCCCGACGCGGCCGCGAACCTCCGCGAGCTCGCCCTTCCCCATCACTGCTCTCTACCATGCGTTATTTCGAGCTTCACATTGCCCATCCACCTGGTGGAGTTGCGGGGCCCTGCCGCTAGCGCGGTTCGGTGCCCCAGATCAAAACGCCGTTGGCGTACAGGGTGACGCGCACGGAGCTCTGGAAAACATTGCTGTTCGAAAATGAGTAGTCGTCTGTTTGGATGAATGGAGCGTAGCTCGGTACGTGGAACGCGCCCTGGATCTCCGAGGTTTGATTCACCGCCAACGACGAGGCCTTCGAGGCGTAGCGCAGTTCGAGGTAGCGGTCGGCGGTGGGAGTCTTGCGTGCAACGTCCGCAAAAACAGCGGGCGCGAGCAGCGAGCAGCCGCCGCCGCTCACGTTGTAGCAGTCGAAGCTTTCGTCCTCGGACAAGCCTTTGCTGTAGTAATAGTGGAGCGACAGCGATGACAGCGGGAACGGCACCGTACCGGCATTGACGATCCGAAAGTACGGTTGAGGTGAGGTTGCGCTGATCGCGCGATCGGAGCAGAACAAATCCACGCGCAGCGAGCTCTTGCAGGTCCCTGCACACGATTTGCTCATGCAGTCGTCATTCGAAATACAGCTTTGATCGAGCGCGCAGCCGGCGCAGCCGGTGCCGCAGTCGCGGTCACTCTCGCTGCCGTTGCGTACGCCGTCATCGCAGCGGGGGGCTTGACACACGGAATCCGTACACACCGCGCTCGCGCAATCGCTGCCCTCCACGCAGCCAATGCCGGTCGCGCAGCCGCGGCAGTCGCCACCGCAGTCGACTCCGCTCTCGTCGCCGTTCTTTGCGAAGTCGTCACAGCTGGGTGCGGCGCATACTTGTTGTAGACAGACCAAGCTGCTGCAGTCGTCGTTGCCCTCGCAAGCTTGGTCAGGGGCGCAGGCCGGGCAGTACTTGCCGCCGCAGTCGAGATCGGTTTCGCCTTGGTTCTGCTGCAAATCAGCGCAGCTTGCCGAGACGCACAGCCCGTCCACGCAGCTGTTGCTGGCACAGTCGGCGGACCTGAGGCATGGGGTGTCGGCTGAGCACGGCGCGCACGAGGGCCCACCACAGTCGATGCCGGTCTCGCCCGGGCTGAGTTGGTAATCGTCGCAAGATTCCTGCACGCAGCGTGACTCTCGGCAAATTCCGGTCGCGCAGTCGCCTGGTTTGTCGCACGCCTTGCCTTCGCGGCACTTGTCACACTTCGAGCCGCCGCAATCTGCGTCGCTCTCGGAGCCATTCGTGAGTCCGTCGCTACACGTGGCCTCGCTGCAGTGCAGGCTCTGGCAAACGAAGCTCAGGCAATCCTCGTCGTGCTGGCACGTTTCAGCGCTGGGGCAGCGATTGGGCGAACAGCTTTCACCGCAGTCCGTGGCCGATTCGCGGCCGTTCTTCACGCCATCATCGCAGCTCGGCGCGGCGCAGCTGCCTGCGAAGCAGACGCCCGAGCTACAGTCGCCCGGGACGACACAGGATTGCCCCGTGACGCACGCCGTGCACACGCGGCCCCCGCAGTCGACGTCGCTCTCGTCGCGATCCTGCAGGCGATCCGCGCATGACTCGGCATCACTCACGTTGGGAGCAAAAGAGTAACCGGGGAACGCGCAAGCACCCAGAATGCTCAGGGCAAGCATCCAGAGTCGAAATGCAACCCGCGAGAACAACCCGGTCGGTCGCGATCGGTGAGAGGAGCGGAGCACAGCATCAATCAGGGTAAGAGGCGTACACCCCCTTCCTGCGCACCATGCCTCGAAAGGGACCCCTTCGAGAATAACACGCCGGCGCGCTCGCTCGAGTGGGCGATGGAAAACGACCGCAATTCATTTGCTCGGGCCGGCCAAATTCTGCGCC
Source organism: Polyangiaceae bacterium (assembly GCA_035273265.1). Taxonomy (GTDB): domain Bacteria; phylum Myxococcota_A; class Polyangia; order Polyangiales; family Polyangiaceae; genus PMG-095. The sequence goes on along the minus strand of DATEPG010000107.1, from coordinate 1,591 downwards.
GGGCAAGTCCGTCATCGGGATGGGGCGCCCGCAGTCCAGCATCGCAGCTCGGAGCTCGGCCGAGTGCCGCCCGCAGCCAGGCTTTCAGGGCCGGCGCTTGGGCGCGCCTTCGAGTTTCGGGCGCTCGCTATCGTCGTGCAGCAGGCGAACCGCGGGAGTCTCCAGGTCGTCGAACTGCCCCGAGCGCGTGGCCCAAGCGAAGGCGACAACGGCAACCGTGGAGAGCAGCAGGGTGACCGGCAGAATCAGAAAAATGATGCTCATGGGTTGCTCGGGATCAAGAGAACGTCCGTGCCCGAAGCGCCGCGGTGACGACCGTAATCGAGCTGATGGGCATCAGGACCGCCGCCCAAAGCGGGTCGAGCCGGCCAGTGACCGCCAAGGCCACTCCGATCACGTTGTAGGCCAGTGAGAGGGCGATACCGATGCGAATCACGAGCATCGTTCGTTTGGAACCAGCGGCGGCCAGCGCGACGGTTTCGAGACCGGGACGAGTCGTAAATACGTCCGCTGCGGAGAGGCAGGCCTCGGCCCCGCCGTGTATCGCAATACCAACGTTCGCGGCAGCCATCGCCGCGGCGTCGTTCACGCCATCGCCGACCATGAATACGCGCTGTCCGGCGGCACGGAAGTCCGCGATCAGCGCTCGCTTGGCCTCAGGGCTCGCGCCGCCCTTTCCATTCAACAACGGGACGCCCAACTCACGAACGACGGAATCGACCACGCGCTGGTCGTCACCCGATTGCACCTCGAGCTGAAAGCCGAGTTCCGCGAGTTTTGCCAGGCTAGCCGCCGCATCAGCACGAACGACGTCGGCAAAGGCAGCCATTGCGGACACTTCACCGTCGATGGCGACCAGCACGGGGGTTCGCCCGGCGGCGGCCTGGGTTTGGGTTCGAGTGACCGCCCAGACTGGCAACGAACCGAGCGTCGCTCGGACGAAGGACGGCGAGCCCACCAGCACGTCGCGCCCGCTGACGAGCGCGCGGACACCGCCCGGATACTCTCGGCGCTCCTCGCAAGGGAGCCCGCTCTCCTCGATGCTGCGCTGGAAAGCGCGGGCGATCGGATGCCCGGACGTGGCCTCCGCAGCGCGGACCAAGTCTTTGCTGGATTCATCGCCGTACCAGGAGACTAGGTCAAGACGCCCCTCAGTCAGCGTGCCGGTCTTGTCGAACACGATCACGCCCGGGTGAGCGAGCTCTTCGATGAACTCTCCGCCCTTGAAAAGGATGCCGCGGCGGGCAGCAGATCGCAGCGCCGCGCTCACTGCCAGCGGGGTTGCCATGCCGAGCGCGCACGGACAAGTGACCACCAACAAGGCTACCGTGTTGTCGATCGCGTGGCTCGCGTCCAACCTCAACCAAACCAGCAGCGTGAGGGCGGCGATACCGACGATCGCCAAAACGAAGTAACCGGCAACGCGATCGGCGAATCGCACGACCGGAGCGCGCTCGCGTTGCGTGGCCTCCACGCTTTGCATCAAACGCCCGAGTCGCGTTTCCACGCCCACGCTCTCGACTCGCACGCGCAGTCGCGACGAAAGATTGGTGGTGCCAGCGTGAACTCGATCGCCGATGCCGACTTCCAC
>DATEPG010000106.1:0-16581 GCA_035273265.1 Polyangiaceae bacterium | reverse complement strand
TCGACGGCCAGTATCGTGCTCAAGCTCGAGCGCACGCTGAATCAACGCAGCATCGATGGCTTCCTCGATCTATCCGAGGATCGCGTGACGTTGAACGAACGGGCGCGAGACAAGGCCGGGCTGAAGAGCTTGCTCACTCAGTCCTTCGCAGGCGCTCGCGACCTGGTCATCGTCAACGACCACTGCGAGATTACGGTGTCCGCGAAGAAGGTCGTGACGAAAAAACCGCGCCGTGCCAAAAAGACGAGCTACGAAACCACCGGTTGGACCGCGGTTTGTCAGCAAACGCGTCACCGCGACGGCAAGGGCCTGAGCGCCAAGAGCAGCTACGAATTTTCGGCGGTCAGCAAGCTGCGCGCGGTCAGCGATATCGAGGCGCCAGCCAGCGGAGAGTGATCACTTCGCCTTGCTAAGGCGCAAGGCGGGACTCATTTTGGCAGAGCTCCCCTAGGTTGTCCGGACAGGCGATGCGCACGTGAAAGTGATCATCGTGCACGCTGCGACCCGCGGGTTGCTTCAAGAGCAGAGCGACGTCATCGACGTAGCGCGCGAAGCGCGGATCTTTGCGGCCGTATTCGATCAGCCGCCAACGCAGGCCGCTCGAGACGAAGATGTGCACCAAGCCCGCGCGTTCGTCGGTCACCCAAGAGCGAAGCAGAACCCAATTGCGGTAGTCATCGAAATACACGCCGGGCTCCCAGCGCGAGCGCCCGTTGGGCTCGATGGGCATGAAGTGCTCGCGAACCAGCGGGCGGCCTGCAGCATCCCGCAGATAAAACCCGACATCCGCGTCCCGTCCGCTCTGATGGCTGACGTGACCCGCGAGCGGACCGCCGTCGCGGCGCGAGAGATCGCCCACCGTCATCAGCGAACCCTTTTCGAGACGGGCTACTTCTCGCGCACTGCGCTCCAACATCAGCACCAAGGCCGGGTGAGCAAAGATGTTGTCTTTGCTGCTCTCCTTGACCTTCAAGGAGTCGGAGTTTTTGAGCTTTTTGGCGCGAAGTTGGAAGCCGGCGTTGGGGTAGCCAATGGTCAACGACATCAGCGAAAAGGGCGCACCCAAAAACCGCCGCGGCAAATCGTGACCGGTGCCGGCTTTGGCGGTGGGCGCGAGCGCCGAAAACGCGCTGCCCAGGGCTAACGCCCCGAGCGCCGTGCGAGCCCATTTTGCAGGCCGAAATCTCACATTCAGGGCTGTATCACGGGCCGCTGGAAACCCGCAAAATTCGGGCGAATCGCGGAGCGCGTGTTCAGCATGGGCGAGCGTTTCAAAAGCTGGCCTCTGCCGAACAGTGGAAGCGACGCCCGGGGATCGGATAGCCGATGAAGTCGAAGTGACGAGCGTCGAATACATCGTCGAGCGCGGCGCGCACCGAGAGCGCCGGCTCGAAGCCGAAGCGCAGCGTCGCGCCCAAATCGAGCGAGGTGGACGCGGGCAACACGAGCAGGCCCGCCGGATCGGCCAAGCGCGACCCGCGATGACTCAAGCGCGCGTCCAAGCCAGCGCGACGCAGCGCTCGAATCCCCGGAGCGATGAACCCCTCCACGTAGAGGCTGCTGACGATGCGCGATTGATAAGGGATCAGGTCGTTCGCCAGCGTACGCCCTGCTGTCGTGTCGCGCGGGTCGAGTACGGTCAAAGCCAAGCTCGCGCGGGCGTGCTGGGCGAATTCTGCGCCGGCCTCGAACTCACCGCCCAACACGCGGGCGCTGCCCACATTGTACGGCTGCACCGCGCCCAGGGACGAGCGTCGATAAGCGATCAAGTCCGTCACGTGCCGCGCAAACCCGAATACGTCGAGGTACGCCCAAACCGAGCCCAACAGAACCTCCCAGCGCGCTCCCACATCCCAAACCAACCCCTGCTCCGGGACGAGCGCCGAGCTGCCGCGCAGCACGGCGGAAATCCCGTACAGCTCGCCCAAGGTCGGCACGCGCGCGGAGCGGCTGAGATTGCTGCGCAGCTCGAACGCTCCCCACTTTTTGCGTAGTCCGAGGCGGGCTTCGGGTTTGAGATCGGCACAGCTCCGGCTCTGGCCCGGGCCGTCGGTGGCGTCGCAGGTCACGACCGCCAGCGACGAGAGCTCGGTGCCTCCAGGCAAGGAAGCGAACAGCGCCACGCGCGCGGAGCCCGTGTTGCGCTTGGCTCGCAGAGTCGTCGCGCCGTCCTGGGCGAGCTGCTCGAATTCCAGATTGGCGCCCAAAAGCGCGCGGAATACGCGAGACTTGAGCCAAACGCGCGCGCTCTCGGCGAAACGACTGCCCTGGGAATCCAAGCGAGCCGAAAGCAAACCGAGCTCGTGGTCCGGATCGGTCAAGCGAGTGTGAGTGGTGATCGCTTGGCTCGTGAGCACGAGTTCGCAGGCGGGCCCAGAGCTGCACGGCAGCTGCGCCGTGAGGCCTGCCAGTAGCCGGGCACTGGCCGAGCGCGCCGCTAGCGCGGGCACCGCGGCCAAGCCGGTCACCCCTTGCTCGCGCTCGAAAGCGTTGAACACCGTCGTCAGTCGGGCCGAGGGCCTGCCGAGCGAGCTGCGTCCAATCGCCCACACGTCGCGTTCGCTGGCATCTGCGTTGGGGCGGGTCCGCAGGCGATCGTCCTTGCTGCTCGAGGTGCCCCCGTTGTCCAGGTACGAATAGTCGTTCTGCGCGCCAGCCGTGCGAAACGCGAGCAACGCGGCATCACCCCGCCGCCCGACTTCTGCGCCGACCCAACCTGCGTGTTCGCCGAAGCTGCCCAGCTGAACGCCCGCGAGCAGGCGATTCTCGCGCGGCGTGCGCGGCTCGAAGTAGATCGCGCCGCCGATCCCGAGCCGATCCGCGTCGGCCGGCGCATTGCCGCGGTAGACCTCGGCGCGGCCCAACATCCACAGCGGAATCAACGATAAATCGGCCGTCCCCGTGAGAGCGTCGTTCAAGCGAACGCCCGCCAAATAGACCGGCGTTTGCGCGCTGGTCGCGCCGCGCACCGAAGCCGTCGCCAAGTCCGAGGCGCTGCCGGTCTCCGAAACCTGCACGCCGGGCACGCGACTCAAGACCGCAGAGGCGTTGGCACCGGGCCGCGCAAGCTCGCTCGGATCGACGCGCGTTGCGGCTAGGCTCGGCTCACGCGTGGGCCGAGAATTCTTGTGGCCAGAGACCAAAATCTCGGTCTCTGGCTCGGCTTCGGCAGCGTTCGTCCAGCACAGGCCGTGCGCGAGCACCGCTGCGGAAATAAGCGCGACGTTGGCGTTGAAAGCGCGGGGGCGCACGCTCAAAAAGCTCGTTTGCTGTCGATCAGGATCGTCACTGGGCCATCGTTCTCGAGTGCCACTTGCATGTGCGTGCGAAAGCGCCCGGTCTCCACTCGGGTGCCCCGCGCACGGCACTCGGCGCAGAAGTGCTCGAACAAAGCTTGGGCGCGCACCGGCTCCAGCGCCTCGCTGAAACTCGGTCGCTTTCCGCGCCGCACGTCGCCGAACAACGTAAATTGTGAGACTGCCAGCAGGGCCCCGCCAACCTCGAGCAGGCTCAGGTTCATCTTCTGAGCGTCGTCTTCGAAAATTCGCAAACTGACGACTTTGTCCGCCAGTGCCGTGGCATCGGCGGCTTCGTCCTCTCGACCAATCCCCACCAGCACACAAATGCCACGATCGATGCGACCGACCACGGCGCCCTCGACGGTGACCGAAGCGTAGTTGACGCGTTGCACGACCGCTCGCATGGTGCCCGAGGCTTGCCCTCGCCTGCACGCCGGTTCAAGCGTAGAGATCGAACATGACGCTAAAATCGCGGTCCGCAGTCGAGCACGCAACCGAGTTTGCGCCCGCTGCGCCCGCTGCGCCCGCTGCGCCCGCGTGGGCAAACCAGCTGGTGCGCGTTTTGGACGACGGAGTCACGATCCCAGGCACGCGCATCGGCATCGGCCTAGATGCATTGATCGGCTTTTTGTTTCCCACCGTGGGCGATGCACTGACCGGCCTGGGTTCGCTCTCGCTACTAGTACTCGCCTTTCAGATGCGACTGCCGAAAGTCGTGGTCCTGCGGGTGGTGTTCAATATCGGTGTCGATGTCGTGCTCGGATCCTTGCCCTTCGTGGGAGATGCATTCGATCTCTTTTGGCGCTCCAATCGGCGCAATTTGGAGCTTCTGAAACGCTACTCGCGCGACCCGCTGCGGCGCCCGGACGCGGTGGATTACCTGATCGTGGGCCTTGGCTTCGCGCTCGTGGCTGCCGCAATCATCCTGCCGCTGATCCTCGGAGCCTGGCTATTGCGGCTGATTTGGCAAAATATTTGAGCGTCGGCGAGAGTTTCCCGCTGGCTCCGCGGTAGCTGGGCTAAGCTCCTAGCCCGAGATGCATCCCGCGAGCGATCCTCCGCGCGATCTGTTCGTCGGCCAAGTGCTGGAAAGCGCCTATCAGCCGGGCGTATCTTATCGGCTGGAGAAGAAGCTCGGCGAGGGCGGCACGGCACTCGCCTACCTGACCCGTCGCATTTCTGCTGTCGGTGAATCCCAAGCGGTGATCAAGATCATCTTACCGCAAGTCGTCGCGGAGTCGGACGAACGCGCGCTGACGATCATCAAAAAAGAAGCGGTTGCCCTCGGGCGCCTGAACGAGCGCGTGCCACCGACGCCCTTCGTGGTGCGCCTGTTGGACACTGGCAGCGTGGCATTTCAGTCGGGAAATCGCCTACTCCAGCTGCCGTTCATCGCCCTGGAGTACGTCCACGGCGGGTTGGAAGGTGCCACGCTCGAGGAACGCGTCGAGTATTCGGTGAAAGCCACCGGTTTCTCGTTCGATCCGGAACGCGCTGCGCGGCTGATTCGCGGCCTAGCCAAGGGGCTAGACGAGATCCATGCCGTGGACGTGGTACACCGCGACTTGAGCCCGGCCAACATCTTGTGCTGTGGCTCGGGCGAGACCGAGCTGTTCAAGATCTCCGATTTCGGCATCGCGCGACCGATTGGGTTATCGGCGACCTTCGGCAACATGCTGGTCGGCACTCCGGGCTACTTGGCGCCGGAGCAGATCATCTCGCAAGGCGGGGATTCGATCAGCGCCTGCACCGACATCTTCAGCTTCGCGGCCATCGTCTACTACGTGCTCACGGGCGATCCGTTGTTCCCCGCGCGCACGGCAGTGGCAGCACTGATGCTGTCACGCGCCCCCGAACGCCGAAGCCTGCTCGACGCCGCGCCCCTGCCGTATGAATTGCGCGAGCGCGAGGCTGCCTGCCAGGCCATCGACCTGGCCATCGCACGGGCCACCTCGCTCGACCCCAAACTGCGTCCGCAAAGCGCCCAGCGCTTTGCCGATAGCCTGCTGCCTTGGCTCGAATCACGCTCGACCAGACCCAGCCGACGCTGGGTTTCAAGCATGGATCCGCTGCGTTCTCGCGAGCTGGTCCTGGAAACCCAGTGGATGGTTCGCCATCCTCCCGGTGACGAGCGCTTGGTGTTGAGCGTAGCTTGGAACGCAGCCGGCCACGCGTTGGCCGTAACGACGCAGGGGCTGGCCTACTGGGACGGCACGCGTTGGTGCCAGCTAGCGTCGGACAAACTGCCATCAGCCGGCTCGCTGCGCGTGGTCGAACGGCTCACGCCCGCATCCTGGGTCATCGGCGGCAGCAATGCCACGCTCTTGGAATACTCGCGGGACGGCGTACGCGAATTGCTCCGTGGACCCGATCGCGAAGTGACGTTCAGCGCGCTGACCCCCGGCTTCGACGACATCGCGGTCGTGCTCGGCGACAAGCCCGGCTGCCCCCCGCTACTATACGCCCTCGTCGGCAAGCATTGGCTTCGCCCACTTCCCGTCAGCGAAGCATCGATGATCACCGCTCTTGCGCGCATCGACGACGAGCGCTGGCTAATCGTCGGTCGTGGCCACGATGCACGCCCGTACGCCGCCTACTATCGCCCGCTCGATTGGCAACTCGACCGCCTGCCCGTAGCTGACGGTCGCGCGCTGCTCGCCTGCGCCAGCACTCCTTCACTGCAAACCGCGATCGCCGTCGGAGTCGGAGGGGCAAGCCTCGAACTCGAAAATGGCCTGCTCAACCCAAGACCGCTCGCGGACCGCCCCGATCTGAGCTGCATCGCCATCGACACCTTGAGCCGGCATTGGGCCGCCGGCCCAGGACGCGTCTGGTCTCGGCAGCCTTCGGGCGAATGGAAATGCGTCTGGCACCACGCAGCGTGGCAGCCGCCGTTCGTGAGTATCATGGCCGAGATCGGCGCCGTGATCGCGATGACCGTGGACGGCGCAGTGCTCGAATGCCGCTCGTCCCTGCTCGATAAGACTTACCCAGCGTTGCCCGCGCGCTAGGAATCGAGCTCTCGGGCGCGCTGCCGAACATGATGGAATTTTAGTTCGTGCACGAACAGGGATGCACTTTCAGTTCGTGCACGAACATGATTTCCGACCCGCGCGGGCGGTCAGCAGTGGGAGGACGCCGAAGCGCGAGACGAAGCACGCCTAAGCCAAAAATCTGATCGATCGCTCGACCACCGCTTCCCCAGCGCGTTCCCCCTGCTCCGCTTGCTTCAGCAGCCGCCAAATGTGCGGCCCCAGAAAATCGAGCTCGGTCGATTGATACTGCTCGCCGCCGAAGCGACGAATGTTGTCGGCTTGAGCGCGCAAAATGCGCGCGTCTTGGCCGAAGATGCGCAACGCGAACGGTTCCAACAGGCGCGCCACGGCGGCCGCGGGAAAGCGCGTTTTGAACTGGACGACCGCCCACATGCGGGTGCGAAAGTCACTCTCGGGCGTGCACACTGAAGTGACCAGAAAGTGCACGTCTTGGCCGAGCCGATACTCGACCTGCGCGATCGACGGCAGGATGAAGCGATCCCAATGCTCGACCGTGCCACCGCCCGGTGAGAGCACGCGACCGGCTACGCCGCTCGGGCGCGGTTCGCCGTCGTACTGCACCTCGACGCGATCGGCGGAGCGGCGCACGGTCGCGCTGATCTCGCTCTGCTTTCCGCCGCGGAACAGGCCTCGGTGCAAGAACGCGGTGTGCGGCACGTCGAGCGCATTTTCGATGGTCGCGTGGAGCGTGGATTCGGTGTGGACTTCGCGCACGACGCGGGTATAGCCGGGAGCTGCGGTTGGCAGGGCAAACGGTTCGGCGTCGGGCTCACTATCGAGTTCCGGGAAAACCCAGACGAAACCGTCTTGCTCACGGACAGCAGCGGCAGGCGCGCGGCGTTCCTTGCCCTCGCTGGCGAGCAGCCCGGGAATATGCGCGCAGCGCCCGCCGTTCTCGAATTGCCAACCGTGGTACGCGCACTCGAGTCGCCCACCTGCAACTACACGGCCGAGCGAAAGCGGCACGTTACGGTGCGGGCAGCGATCCAGGAGAGCTGCGGCCTTGCCATCTTGCCCGCGAAAAAGCACGAGCGGGACTCCGAGCACGCAGCGCGCGAGCGGGCGGTCTTTCAGTTCGCTGCTCTGGCAGGCGACGTACCAAAAGCGAGCGAGCCGCGCGACCGAGACGTGACCCTTGGTTTCAGGCGGATTCAGTTTTTCGAGCAACATCCGGAGTCCGGATCATAGGCCGGAAATCTCGAGGTTGCAGCTATTGGTCGGTACCCGCATATTGTGCGAGGAAAAGAAGGAGGTTCTCGTGGTGGATAAGACGACGGTCAGTTTCATGCGGTCCTTGTGCATGGGTCAAATCGAAGAGGACGTGATTCTGCCCTTCCCGACCATCCCCCCGGCGGAAAAAGAGACCCTCCAGGGCGTGTTCGGGGTGCTCGAGCAGATGCTCAAGCCTCACGAGCAGGATTTTCGCCACTGGGATCGGGCGGGCGAGTTTCCCCCTGAGTTCATCGAGGAGCTGAAATCCGGCGGCCTGTTCAGCTTCGTGATCCCCGAAGAACATGGAGGCTTGGCCTTCGGCAGCAGCGCCTACTCGCGCGCGCTGCAACAGGTCGCGCAATACGATGCCTCGGTCGCGGTCACCGTCGGTGCGCACAGCTCGATCGGAATGCGCGGATTACTGCTGTTCGGCAACGACGAACAGAAGGCGCGCTATATGCCGAAGCTCGCGTCGGGCGAGCTGATCGCGGCCTTCTGTTTGACCGAACCCGGCGCCGGCTCGGACGCTGCGTCAATCAAGACCAGCGCCGTGAAAGACGGCGACGACTGGATCTTGAACGGCAACAAGCTGTGGATCACCAACGGCGGCATTGCCGACTTTTTCACCGTCTTCGCCAAGACGGGCGAAAGCGGTGAACGCGGCAAGATCAGCGCGTTCTTGGTCACGCGCGACATGCCAGGCGTGAGCAACGGCCCCCACGAAGACAAGATGGGCATCCGCGCCAGCTCCACCACCACCATGAACTTCGAGAACGTGCGCATACCGAAAGAGAACCTTTTGGGGGAAGCCGGCAAGGGCTTCAAGATCGCGATGAAGATCTTGAACTCCGGGCGTACCGGGCTCGGTGGCGGCAGCGTGGGTGGGATGAAGAAGCTGATCGCGCTCTCCACCAAGCAGGCCAAGGAGCGGGTGCAGTTCGGCAAGCCGATCGCGGAGTTTGGCCTGATCAAGCAAAAGGTCGGGCAAATGCAGGTGGACTGCTACGCGACCGAAGCCGTGGTCAGCATGGTCGCCGGCCTCAACGACAGCGGCTACGAGGACTACGCGGTGGAGGCCGCGATCAGCAAAGTGTTCGCCAGCGAAGCGCTGGGCCGAACGGCAGACGAGGCGCTGCAAATCGCCGGCGGCAACGGCTACATGTGTGAGTACCCCTACGAGCGCGTGGTCCGAGACAGCCGGATCAATCGCATCTTCGAGGGGACGAACGATATCTTGCGCTTGTTCATCGCGCTCAACGCCATGAACGACGCAGGCCAAAATTTACGTGAGCTGGCAAAATCACTCGAAGGCGCGTTCACCGATCCGATCAAGGGCTTCGGCGTCGTGTCTGAATACACGCTGCGCCGCGTGTCCATGGCCACGGGCATCAACCGCCAAGGCACGACCTTCACCAAGCTCGACGCCAGCCTCAAGTCGGTCGCTGCGGTGTTCGAGGCAGGAACTCGAGATCTGGCGAGCGCCTCGGATCGCATTTTGCGCAAACACGGGCGCTCGATCATCGAGAAGCAGTTCGCGACCCGTCGCCTGGCCGACATCATGATCGACCTGTTCGTGCTCGCTTGCGTGATCAGCCGGGTCGATTCGAACGTTCGTGCCGCGGGCATGGACAAGGCCAAGAAAGAACTAGAAATAGCGACTGTTTTCGCGCGCCAAGCCCAGCGTCGCATCCTGGCCAACGTGGACGAAATTGACAACAACGTGGACGAATCCATCAAATCGCTGGCCGACCATGCCTTCGAACTCGAGAAATTCGGCTGGGATACGCTGTAAATCGGTGGGCTTTGCCGGGTCAAAGCAAGCTCTCGGCGGGACCAGGCTGACAGAGCACCCCTGAAAACGGTACACTTCGCGCCCCGGTGTGCCTTGCCACCGGACTGAGCCGCGCCAGATGACCAGAGCCAAGCCGAAGCCCACGATCTCGACCCGGGAGCCTGCCAAAAAGCAACGCACCGAAGATGCTGCGCCGACCAAGGGCGCAGTCAAAACAGCGCCCGTGGTCAGGCCTGCAGCCAAAGCCGCGTCGACCAAGGGCGAGCCGAAAGCAGCCCCAGCGGGTAAGAGCATTGCCAAGGCAGCGCCCGTCAAAGCAGCGCCCGCAGCCAAAGCAACGCCCGCAGCCAAAGCAACGCCCGTCGCCAAAGCAGTCCCTGCAACCAAAGCAGCACCCGCAGCCAAGAGCGCCCTCAAAGCGGTACCCGCAACCAAAGCAGTACCCGCAGCCAAGAGCGCCCTCAAAGCGGCGCCCGCAAAACTCAGCTCGACCAAGGCCCTTTCCTCCAAAGCCTCGGCAACGCTCGATACGCCCGCCAAGATCCGTCCCATCGAGCAGGCCGTGGGTGTGAGCAGTGATGCCGTCGCCCGCCGCACGGGCAAATCGTGGGCAGAGTGGTTTGCGTTGCTCGACGCCGCCGGCGCCGCCGAGCTGGATCACAAGGGGATCGTGGCGGTGCTCGCGCAACGTCACGGCGTCGGACCGTGGTGGCAACAAATGGTCACGGTTGCTTACGAGCAAGCACGTGGGAAAAACGGCAACACTGCAACGGACGACGGCTTTCAGGTGGATGTCTCCAAGATCTTGGAGCTGCCCTTGGCCAAGCTGTTTCGGTTTTGGGCCGAGCCCGCAGAGCGCAACAAGTGGCTCGCCGACGATCGCTTTTCGATTCACAAGGCCACCGCCTCGAAGTCGATCCGCGCCCGCTGGGGCCGCGGTGTTAGCCGGATCGACGTGGACTTTTGCGAAAAAGGCCCGTCGAAATCGCAGGTCACGGTGCAGCACAACCGGATCGAGACGTCCGACGCCGCCGAACAGATGAAGGCCTACTGGGCGAAGAAGATCCGCGCCCTCGAGGCGCTGACGCGACCCTAGGCTCGGCCCGAGTCAGGCGCTGAAGCGAGCGCCTCCTCGCGCTCGCAGTGACGGGAACACGGCTGGTTGCGAGGTGCGTTGCTGGATCGCGAGCGCCCCAAACGAAGCGCACGAACTTGTCCGGCTACTCGCTCCGAACCGGTCACTCGTCGGCTCGGCTAACGCAGGACGCTCATCAGCCGCTCACGCAACATCTCGACCGTAAATGGCTTTTGTAGGAAGCCGGCCAAGCCTTTGCCGGCAAAGCGCATGACCGCGTCTTGCTCGTTGTAGCCGCTCATCAGCAAAACTGGGATTCGTTCGTCCAAGGCACGGATCTCCCGAAATGCGTCTACACCGTCCATCTGCGGCATGGTCAAGTCCATCAAGATGGCCACGATTTCTTCGCGCCGTTCACTGAAGCGCGCCACGCCCTCTCGGCCGTCGTTGGCCAAGATCACGTCGAAGCCGTAGCTACCGAGGATGCGCGCTGCGACGCCGCGCACGACGTCTTCATCGTCGACGACGAGCACGGTACCGCGCCGTTGCAAGATCCCCTGAGCTGCGGCCGGGGGCATCGCACGCGCGTCCCGATCCCCCATCGCCGGAAAAAGTAGCTTGATCGTCGTGCCGCGACCGAGCTCACTGTAGACCTTGATCGCCCCTTTGTGGCCGCGCACGATACCGAGCACCGCCGACAAGCCGAGACCCCGCCCGGTAAATTTGGTCGAGAAGAACGGATCGAAAATCTTCGCCTGCGTGTCGGGGCCCATCCCGCAACCGTTGTCGCTCACCTCGACGAACACGTAGTTGCCCTCGGCCAACTCGGGCGCCAAGAACGTATTTCGCAGGTAATCACCTTCGGCGTGAATGATCCCGCTGCAAACTCCGATCACTCCCGCGCGCTCGCCCAGCGCTTCGGCGGCATTGACGACCAGGTTGATCAACACTTGGCGCATCTGCGTGGCGTCGGCGTCGACCGGTGGCAGCTCGTCCGAAAGATCCAAACGCAGTGTCGCGTTCTTACCTACCGAAAGCTGGAGTAGCGGCGCGGTTTGACGAGCGACGTCGCTCAAGTCGAGCGGGCGCACCACGAAGCGGCCCTTGCCCGAGTAGGCCAGCAACTGCCGGCACAGATCAGCCGCGCGGATCGTGACGGCTTCGATCTGATCGACGTGCTCGCACAGAGCGCTCGAAACCGGAAGCTCGAGGCGCATCAAACTGACGTTGCCCAGGATGCCGGTAAGCAGATTGTTGAAGTCGTGGGCGATGCCACCCGCCAAGATGCCCAAGCTCTCCAGCTTCTGGGCATCGAGCAACTTGCTCTCGAGCAGACCGCGGTGGCGCTCTGCAGCCACGCTTTCGGTAATGTCTTTGGCGAAACCAGCCAGATACTGTTCGCCACCCGCCTGCCATGGAACGAGCCGCGTCTTCCACGTACGCCTGCCCGTGGGAAACTCGATTTCTTCTTCGTACTCGCTGGGAGCCTGCAGCATGACGGATTCCGTCATACGGGCGACCGCCAATTCCGCCATTTCCAGCGCGAGGTGCGAATCAGCCGGCGTGCCGAGGACTACCGTTCGGGGGATGCCAGTCGCGCACTCCCAAGCATCATTGACGCGCGACAGTACGAAATGACCGTCTGCCTGGACGAGGATCAGGAAGCAGGGGTCGGCGGCGGCAGTGAAAAACGCCTCCCAAGCCTGCAAATCCGAATCCAGCATCTGTGTCTACAATGCCCGAAGCAGTCAGCGAAACCAAGCTTCTCGCGGCCGGAACGTGATGCGAGAAGTGGAGACAGCGTTTGATTGCCTTCCCGAGAGCGAGCGGCCGAGCGTCAATGTCGAGCCAAGCCCGCGCGATCGAATGGTGTCGAATTTCACACTGAAATGCTTTCCAGATCCCGGCACTTGCTGGCTATTTTGCTGGTTTTATCGATTATTTTGCCAAACTGCAGCAGCAGGCCGCGCGCCGCTGATGGCCCGCTATTCGGCAGCGGCGTGCTTCGTCCACCGCCCAAGCCCGGCGCAAGCATCAACCAGACGCGAATGTGCGAGTGCAAGGCGTGCCAACCCAGCAACTGCTGCGATGGACCGGACGAGGACTCGCCGCCCGTCAGCTGCGGGGACAGCTATGATTTCAGCAGCAACGAAGCGTGCGGGATCTCGGTCCGGAGCTGCGCGAGCCACTGCGCACGCCAAGTGTGGCGGGTAAACATCGGCGAGAACTGCGCCAGTAGGCAGCCGATCGGCTGCTGCCGCGCGGGCTAGTTCGACTGCGGCTCAGGCGGAGCGCGCGTCCAGAATCACCAATGAACTGGGAAATTCGGCCAAAAGTCGCGCCGATTCGCTACTTCCGCGCTCGACGTCCAGGCCCCAAACCGGGTCCAATCCGAGCACCACCAGGTCGGCCTCGGCCGCACAGTCGCGCAGTCGCTGCGGGCCCGCGCCCCCTTGACTGGTACGATATTGCACGCGCTCGGGATGCTGGGCGCATAGCCGCTCGACTCTCGCCCTGACCAGCTCCCCCGCCACTGCAAGCAGCGGCTCGACGAATACCAGGTTCAAGGACACTGCTTCGTCGCAGAGCAGCCGTTCGGCAAAATTCAGAGCCACCGCATCCGCGATGCTGCCACAGACTGGCATGACGACGCGTTTGCCCAAGCTTTGCCCGCCCGCACCCGCAAATGCCCGAGCCAAGCCACGCTCGACGAGCAACGCGACCGGAGCTGGACTGTCGGCGAGCACCTTACCCACGGTCCCGCCAAAAGGATTTTGGCCCAGTACCGGGCGATGCAGCCCGAGTACCACGTAGTCCGAGTGTTTGCTGCGCGCGACTTCGCAAATGTCGGCCGCGGGATCGCTGGAATCGAAGGACACGAACTCGAGAGCAACGCCCGCAGCGGTTGCCGCCTCGAGCGCGGGCAAGAGGCCACTGGCTCGAGATTGGGGGACCGCTTTCGAGCCCGGACGCAAGTAGGCCGAGGTTCGATCACGCGGGCGCTCCAGGTGCAGCACCGCGCTACCGCTGTCGCGCGAACCGCCCGCGCAGCTGACGGCCAATAGCACCATCGCCGGGCCCATCTGGGCGTCGCCGACGCACAGCAGCAAGCGCACGGGTGCGCTCTGCACCGGGTCGACGCTCGCAGGTTTCTGGACCTCGAACGAACGCGGTGCCACGAGCTCCAAAAGCGGCGTGGTCATGATCGTGGTGACCAGCGCCATGATCACCATCATGGTGAAAATCTTCGGGGAGATGACGCCCAAATCGAGTCCCACGTTGAGCACGATCAGCTCCATCAAGCCGCGCGTGTTCATCAACACGCCGAGCGCGGCCGAGTCGCGCGTGTTCATCCCCGTGAGCCGCGCCACGCAAAAAGTGCCGCCGAATTTGCCGATGCAGGCGACGGCGATCAATCCCCCGCACAGTGCCCAATCACTCCCGCTCGCGAGCAATCCGAGTTCCGTGCGAAGTCCGCTGTACGCAAAAAACAACGGGAGCAAGGCGACGACCACGAAATCTTCCAGCCGCTCGGCGAGCGCGTGCGCGTAGTCTCCGTGGCGTGGCATGATGGTGCCGAACAAGAAGGCGCCGAACAGCGCGTGGATGCCAATCAGCTCGCTGGTCAGTGCGGACACCAGCAAGAGCACGAAGGTGAACGCAACCACGTTCTGCGTCAGGTTCTCGCGAGTGGTGATGCGCGCGCCCAAACGCGCCAGCAGCGGGCGCACCACCAGCAGCATTCCGCCGGCAAAAGCCAGCGCTTCCAAGGTCGTGATCAGCGCCGCACCCGCTCCGTTGGCGTGCACGACGGACACCACCAGCGCGAGCAGGCACCAGGCAGTCACGTCGTCGGCGGCTGCGCAGGCCAGCGCGATTGAGCCCAACTTCGTGCGGATCAAGTTGCGCTCGGCCAAGATCCGCGCGAGCACCGGGAAGGCAGTGATGCTCATGGCGATGCCCATGAACAGCACGAAGGAGATTTTCGGTACCCCCGCCTCCGCTTGCGTGCCGAAAATTCGTAACGCGAGCAGCGCGCCCAGGCCGAACGGCACACAGATCCCCGCTGCGCTGATCGCAAACGACGACTTGCCCCGCCCGCGCAGCAATTTCGGATCGAGCTCGAGTCCGATCAGGAACATGAAAAAGACCAACCCGACCTGACTCAGCAGTGACAGGCCAGGCATCGATGCTTTCGGAAACAGATCCTGGAAAGCGCCGGGGGACACGCGCCCGAACAAAGACGGGCCGAGCAAGATGCCGGCGATCACTTCCGCGATCACCGAGGGTTGCCCAAGTCGACGGGCCAGCGCACCGATCAGTCGCGCGGCGACGATGATCACGCAGGTCTGCAAAATCAGTAGCGGAAACGCGCTGAGCATGGGGCGCGCAGGCTAACCCAGGTCGCTCGAACCTAGCGTGCGTGTCGGCTATAGTCGGGATTTACGACGTGTATCGGGCTTCCCGCCAGGAGCTTTCGCACATTGTCGACCGAGGTTCTCAGTAGACGCTGACGCGCGGGCAAGCTCGACCAGGCCACGTGCGGCGTAATGACGCAGTTGGGTGCGTAAAGCAGTGGATTTTCCGCGCTTGGAGGCTCGCTCGAGAGGACATCGAGCGCGGCTCCCGCGAGTTGCCCGGCGGCCAGGGCAACACTCAGGGCGGCTTCATCGACCAAGCCGCCGCGCGCCGTGTTGAGCAGCAGACAGCTCGGCTTCACCAGCGCCAAGCGTGCACTGGAAACCAGATGCCGGGTCTCCTCCGTGAGCGGGCAATTGAGCGAAATCACGTCCGCGCGGCGAAACAGTTCGTCGAGAGGTAGGCGCGGGACCGGGTCCGAAGCTGCGCCCTGCGCGCGGCTCGAGGCCAAGAGCGCCGCGCACACGTTCATGCCCAAGGCACGCGCGGCGACCGCCAAGCCACGACCGATCGCTCCGTAGCCGACGATGCCGAGCGTCTTTCCCTCGAGCTCCAAGAGCGGGCTCTTCCAGTAGCAATAGTCGATCGAGCGCTGCCAATCCCCCGCATGCACGGAAGTATCATGCAGCCCGACTCGGTTACAGAGCTCGAGCAACAGCGCGAGTGTATGTTGCACGACGCTCGCCGTACTGTAGGACGGCACGTTGCACACGGCGATGCCGCGTTCGGTCGCCGCATCGAGGTCGACGGAATTGACGCCCGTCGCCAGCACGCTCACGCCGCGCAGCCGCGGCAGCTGGGCGAAGGCTTCGCGCCTCAGCTGCGTCTTGTTCAGCAATACGATGTCAGCGTCCCGAGCGCGTGCGATGGCTTCGGTCTCGCTCGAGCGCTCGTGGACCGTCAGCTCGCCCAGCTCGGCCAGCGGCGACCATGGATTGTCCCCCGGGTTCACCGTGTAGCCGTCGAGCACCACGATTTTTGTCATGTGTCCTCTAGCGGCGTGCTTCGCTGATTGCCGCCCGACTCAGGAATTGTTGAAAAGCCTGCCGATTGGCGTCGCTTGGCGCTTTTTCGTAGCCGTACAGCTTGCCCGCCTTGTTCGCGAAAAGGCAGGCCACTGCCTTGTCGAAGGCGCGCGCTGCGGGCGCGAGATCACCCGACTTGCCGCTGTCGTCGGCGATGCGGCGGACGACGGTCTGCAGTTGCTCGCACCAGCCCGCCGTCTCGGGCAACGTAATGGGTGTTGCGCCATCGCAGCACGATTTGCGCATGATAGCGGTGGCGGGCAGTTCGTACCAGTCGAGCCCGGACCCTTGCACCCCCGCGTCAGCGCCGGCATCGGCGCTACGCAGAGCAGCCGGGCGCGCGAGGCGCTGCAGTTGGACTGCGACGTCTCGGAAATCACCGTCGGCACAGACGAACGCGAAATTTTGGCTGGCCTCGAAGGTCCCTGGGTCGAAATACGACGCCACGCACGAGTCACGCCGCTCGCCAGCACTCAGCTTGGGCCGCTCGGGTTGGGAGGCTTTCGGCAGCACCGCGGGCAGCGCCGCCACTTCTTTCTGCGGCGCCGGCGCAGCGGCGTCCGGAGCAACGGCCAGATAGACGCCTCCACCGCCGACGACCGCGGCAATCACCACCAGCGGCCACACCGAACGCTTACGTTCGAACGGATTGATCGAAATCTTCTTCTTGAATCCGGGAGCGACCGCAACCGGCAACGCGGCA
>DATEPG010000105.1:0-4868 GCA_035273265.1 Polyangiaceae bacterium | reverse complement strand
TACGACAACGACGGCTTCAATGTCGGCCTGTCCGCGAACCAGAGCAATCCGCGAGCCTTCCAGCGCATCGATCCGAACATCGACTTCGATTGGCTCACTGGGCGCCCGAACTACTCGGTCATCTCTGACGGTGACACGTTCAGCGCTCGCTGGACTGGGCGCATCATCCTCGCCTGCAGCGGTGTGTACGAGTTCCGGAGCAACGGCAACGTCAATGACGGTGGTCGACTCTGGATCGACGACTCGCGCGTGATGGGTCGCTGGAACAACGGACCGCTCAGCGGCGCAGGCTGGTTCGACGCCGGAACTCACGATTTCAAATTCGATTGGCGCGAAGTCAGCAACGACGCTGCGGCACGTCTGGAGTGGAAGACCCCCTGCGCCGGCTCTCCGGGCTGGGTCACGATCCCGAGCGGCTCCTTTACGCCCAATTCAGCCTACAATCGACCCTCCGGCTATGTGATCGACGGTGGCGACAACGGCAACGATACGAGCTACTGGGTCTGGCAATTGCCAACCATCAGCGCGCCAACGCCGCTCGACGTCACGGACCAAAGCCCAGGGAATTGGGGGCTTTCCGGGACCACGATGATGGTGCCCTCGTTTTCTCCGGATGGCACGAAACTCGTGTTCATCGACGGCGACTCCGCGGGCGGAGCCGGATGGCGCAAGGGCCTCAGCACGTTGGACTTCGATCAGACGGGCAAGCAGTTTCGCAATCGTCGTCTCGTCACCAGTACTTGGCCGCTCGGCGACACGCTCAAGTGGCCCACCTTCGAGAGCGACTCACGCAGCGTGATCTTTCAATCGACGGTGCCAGGCGACTCTTGCTGTCGCAACACCTGGCGCAAGTACGGCTACATGGGTCCGACCAACTATTACGAGGACCCAGGCCGCCTGTGGTCGATCGACGCGGAAGCGGCCACGCCCACCCCAGTCGCACTGACCAAGCTGAACAGCGGCGAGCAAGCAAAAGACGCGAACAAGTCTTACCAGCCGACGATGCTGCCGGTGGCTGCAGGTGGCTACCGTTGGGTGGTGTTCACCAGCACGCGACCGTACGGCAACACCCTCAATTCGCCGGCAACCCAGCAGGATTTCAGCGACACCACGAGCTACGCGACGTCCAGCTACACAGCGATGACCAACACCTCGGAAATCCAGAGCCAACTCTGGGTCGCCGCGATCGACGATGCTCCCTCGGGCTCGGCGGACCGAAGCCATCCGGCGTTTTGGCTGCCCAGTCAGAACTATTCTGCATCGGCCGCCAACGGTTACATCAACGAGCGCGGTTTCTGGGCACTCGATTCCTGTCATCCGAGCGGACTGAGCGATGCCAGCAACTGCGATGTCGACGAGGATTGCTGCGGCGGCATCGGCCCGACGAAGACGGCTGCTTGTCGCCTCGACACACCGATCAAGAGCCCGGCCACCAGACATTGCCAAGCCTTGCCCCCAGCCGGACAATGCATCGCGGCCGCCAAATCTTGCGGCACGACCGCTGATTGTTGCACGGGCCTGATCTGTGCGAGTGCCGTGTGCAGCGCGCCGCCGCCAGTGACCACGATCCTCCCGCAAAACTACGAGCGCATCTATCGCTCGGACTGCATGGACGGGAGCAAAGTCGTCTGGCGCTTCTTCGACTGGCAGACGGTAACTCCGGCGACCGATTCGAAACTCGAGTTTTTCGCCGAAACGCAGGCCGATCCAAACCTATTTGCCACGCTACCCGTCGCTCCGAATCCGGTCACCATCGACACGGTCGTCAAAGTCGGCACGGCAACTGGCGCGCCGGTAACGATCTGGACCGGCAACGCCATCGAGCCGCTGCTTCAGGATAAGATGCTCAAGTCTCAGGAGTATTTGAAGATTACGGTCCGCTTCGTACCCAACGCCGAGCTCAACACGAGCCCGATCTTGAAGGACTGGCGCCAAAGCTACAGTTGTGTCCCCGCCGAATGACCGACACTCCGCCTCTCGCTCGAGCGGAACGAGACGTTTGCGGTCGATCGACGCGCCGCTGTAGGACGAGCAGAGTGTCGGTGCGCGCCTCGGCGCCACCGCGAATCCACCTGTAAACGCCTGTATTTCGAGGTGATTTGGCGACGGAGTGGCAGAAACAGACGCCGCTCAATACAGCAAACGACAAGTCCGGCGTGGTCTCACAAATCTGCAACGCTAAAACCAGCGCACGTTAACCTCAAGTAATCGGTGCCCGTTCGATCGTATCGGAGCGTCGCACCATGACTCGGCTTTTTTCGTTCGCTGCGTTGGCCTTCTGCACTGTGCTGGGTACCGGTTGCTCTGCGGGCGACGCCAACCCGCCGATGCTGGGCTCTGACGGCGGCAACAAACCGATGGCAACACCTACAGCTCCCGAAGTGTGCGCCAACCACGAACAGGGTTGCCCCTGTGACCAGCCGGGCGAAACCACCGACTGCGGCCGCATCGAACGCGTCGCAGGCAACTACGTGTGGTGCTCCACCGGGATGCAGACCTGCGATGAATACGGCTCCTGGAGCGCGTGCATCGGCGATCAGATCGCTGCCTCCGCGGAGTGACCCAATCTCGCTCGCAAGCACACTCGACAACGCTCCTGATATTTTGTGATGGTCACGCGCGGCGTTGCGCTGCGGCGTAGCCTTCGGCGTCGCATTGCGTATGTCATCCGAGACGCCGAAGGCTGCCTGGCGCTCCTTTCGGGTACCATCAACAAACAATGGTATTGATGGACTCGCAACTTCGCGTGCGTAACTCGACCTTGCGACGCACCCGTTGACCAGAAACCGACGGTGTCACACGATGACGCCTCTCGTCACCGGGCAGACAGCTGCGCCTGATGGGCGGCTACCGATTATCAGCAGCTCGACCTGAAAGCTCGTTTTCAATATGTCGCGGATCGACACAACCGCTCTCGAGAGAGTCTTGATCGGGCTCGATGACCCAGAAATCGTAGCTCTCGAGGCCGAGCTGCGCAGCGCACAGCTCAGTGCGGATATCGAAGCGCTCGATCGGCTCATTTCCGAGGACCTTCTCTTCACGGGCCCCGACGGCCAACTAGGGACCAAAGCGCAGGACCTCGCTGCGCACCAATCCGGTGTCGTCCGAATTCGCAGTCACGAGCCTACCGAGTTGCGCGTTCGCCGCGTTGGTACGGACGTGGCAATCGCCGCACTTCGCACGCGCCTGGTGGTCGAGGTCAACGGTGCAACGATTCGCGGCAGCTATCGTTATACCAGAGTGTGGGCGCGCGAACAGAACGCCTGGCGCGTGGCAGGCGGTCACGTGGCAGCATCGCCGGACGACTCGCCGCCTCAGTGACTGCAAAGGATCGCGGAGAGTTGGGCGGCACGACCCAAGCGAGCGGGGCCGCACCTCCTCATCTCGCGTGAGCAGATGCAGGCCGCTGGCGCGACCCGTTTTCTCCACCGAAGCTCCACATGAGCGGGCCAAGTCAGGTGCTAAAGCTAGCGGGATGATGGATCCAGCCATTGTTGGTGACCGCTGTTCGGTGTCACAAACTAGCGCGACCGCACGGCCGTTCTCGCTCGCCAGTCGGCTGCGCAGCTTCGTCTACGCCGGACGAGGCATCCGAACGCTGATCGCGTCGCAGCACAACGCTTGGATCCATGCCGCGGCCACCTGTGCGATTGTAGGACTGGGGCTGACTCTTGGCATTCCGCGTCTCGAGTGGATGGCTCTGGTAGTCGCGATCGTATCGGTCTGGACTGCCGAGGCTATCAACACTGCTTTCGAGCTTGTTTGTGACGTCGCTTCGCCGGGCTTCCATCCTCTGGTCAAGGCGGCCAAGGATGTCGCGGCCGGGGCCGTCCTGATCTGCGCCATCGGCGCGGCAATCACCGGAGTGCTCGTCCTCGGACCGCCCCTGGTGGCGGTCTTCGCTTTGACCTGAACTGGTGCCGTTCAACCCACCGGTGTGGGGCTGGGATCAGCGTCGCTTGGGCAGAAACTTGCGATCGAACAGCCGCACGCGCCGAACCAAGAGATCGAGCAAGAACATTACGATCGCTGCCAGGACGAAGCGGTTCCAAAGCGGTCGATAGGCGACGATCTTTTGACCTGCTGGGTCGAACACCTTCGCCGGCGCGGGGTCGACGCTGCCACCGCCTGCCAACGCGGCGCGCGTGAGGCGCTCGAGATCCGGATCGAAGCTCGCGTACTCACGCGGGTAAGGATTGCTGACGTGGCCGTAGCTCATCGCCAGTGGCTTGAGCTCACCGTTCTCGGTTGGCTTCGCGTGCTCGGCACGCAGCAGGAACGAGCCGTATTGGTCGAGCGGGAAATTCGCTTCGTAGCGGCCCGGTGCGGTTTGGCGCATGGGCATTTCACGGCGTTGTGCGTTCGCGCCGGAGCCGGGGCCCGTAACGATCAGCTTGGAGACGATACCATTGTCGAAGCGCTCGTCGGCAGTGAAGGCATCCACTACGGCGCGCACGCCGCCACCGAGCATTTCGGTCTTCATGTCCAGCTCACGGCGATGCTTCACCCGCATATGCTCACGCACGAGCTGACCCCAAAACTTGGAAAACCCCGACCAGCGAAGCCAATCGACCGACCAGTTGTTCTTGACGTCACTGGTCCACGCCACCGCCCAACCGAGCCCCGCGCGCCAGCGCGCCAAGATCGGATCGCCGCGTTCGCTCTGCAGGATCAACTGCGCCGGTGCCGGCTTCAGCTGTGTGGCGACGTAGCCGTGCAAGAGCGGGGCCGCGTTGATGGCGATGCCCTTTAGGAAATCGGCAGAAGCCGCTTGCTGCACCGGAAACCAGTCCTCGACCGCGGCCTGCTGCGCAATCAGCTCGGTCTCGCGGGTGAAGATCTTGGGTAAACTGTTGGGATCGGGCACT
>DATEPG010000104.1:0-18441 GCA_035273265.1 Polyangiaceae bacterium | reverse complement strand
ACGATCTGTGCGACGCGGGCCGCACCCCGGCGAGCTTCATGGACCATCATTTCCAGTTCGCTCGCGCCTTCCTTCGCGCCGGACGCCGGGGACTGCGCTGCCTTGCGGAGCTCGTCCAGCACCAGATCTAGATTCGAGATCACGACCGCCAGTGGGTTGTTGACCTCGTGCGCGACACCCGCGGCGAGGATGCCGACCGCCGACATCCGGTCGGCAATCACGAGCTGCGCTTGCAGTCTCTGGCGAACGCTCGACATTCGGAGGTGCGTGCGGATGCGAGTCAGCAGCTCCCGTGACGAAAATGGCTTCACCATGTAATCGTCAGCGAGCGTCTCGAGCCCTTCGATCACTGCTTCCTCCCCGCTGCGTGCCGACAGAAGGATGACTGGCGTGCCTGCGGTTTGGGTATTCTCGCGCAGGGCTCGGACCAACGCGACGCCGTCCATCTCCGGCATCATCACGTCGCTCAGAATCAGATCGGGAGGATTTTCGATGGCCGAGGCCAGCGCAGCCCGACCGTTTTCGACCAGCTCGACTTCCCAGTGCGGTCGCAGAATGACGCCGAGGTACTCGCACATGTCGACGTTGTCGTCGGCCACCAGGATGCGTTGCTTGCGTTCCCTCGATTCGAGCGGGCCAAGCATCGATTTGGACCAATCCATGGCCGTAGCCGATTTAGCCACGTCGCCCCCAACAACTAACCCTGATAGCGGAAGTCTCCGCCAGGTTTGCAATCCTGCCCGTGCTCAATCCCTCGCTCATCGCTCGACCGCGAGCGCGATGGGCGTCTCGCTCCTACATGAGCCACCGACTCGTCCGTGTTCCATCGAGCCTGATTCTGCACTAATCGCGCCGCGCAGACAGGTTCGAAAAAGTAGCGCGCGCACGGCATGGCCCCGCAAACGCGACCGGTGCAAAGCGCCTCGCCGAGCGAACTTGCCTCGCTCGCCCGACGCCTGGCGGCCGTGCCCGTAGCGCTCGCGGAGTTCACGGGTGCTCGGTCCGTATGTCGGACACCGTGAGTGGTTGAGCGGCATTGTGCATCTTACCCTCCGCCTTCCCTCTTTCTTAGCTACCCCTTTACCATCGCGACGTATCGAAGACTCGAGTACCGAGCAACCTCTCGCTGCCTGTGCGACCCAGCGGCTGAAAGACCTTGTCTCAGGTTGCGAGAAGTACGGCGAGTTGAATCGACGTAGCCAGTCACGTTGGAGCCTGGTTAGCAGCCGCAGTCCCAGAAGGAAGTCGAAAACAACGCTTTCCGTTGATAACCGTT
This sequence comes from Polyangiaceae bacterium, assembly GCA_035273265.1. Taxonomy (GTDB): domain Bacteria; phylum Myxococcota_A; class Polyangia; order Polyangiales; family Polyangiaceae; genus PMG-095. The sequence continues at coordinate 17,165 of DATEPG010000104.1, read as the reverse complement.
CGCGCCGAGACGCAGGACCGAAATTTCGTCGGCGAAGACGTCAGGGCCGGCGAGCAGTTCGAGACTGCCGTCGGCGTTCTGATCGACCGCGCCGTGCACTTTGAGCAGATCGCTCGAGTCTTTGAACACACCCCGCGGCGTGAAGGAGGCTCGTGCGTCGGCTCCGATCACCTTCCAGATCGCGCTCAGGTTGCCAGAAAAGCTGCCGCAGCTGACGCCCCCGCGTGCGCTGACCACGATCAGCGCGAGCTCGGGTGCAGAGCGTAGCTCGACGACGTTGAGTTGACCATCGACGCTCTCCCAAGCCTGCTTGGGGTTGGCTGATTCTCGTGCAAAGCGCGCTTGCAGTTCGCGATATGCCGGGAGCGCTTTGAACGCGTTCAGCGCTGCGGCTCGCAGCGGCGCTGCGGGGGCGGTTGCGGCAACGAAGGACGCCGCGTGGCTCATCGCCCAGACGCCCTGGCATGCGTGATCCAACACGGCCACCGCGAAGCGCTCGTCGTCACGCGCAATGCTCCAAATTTGCGCTGCAATCTCGCGCGGACTGGCCTTCTTCGACCCGTCTTCACCAGCCCAGGCTTGGCGCATGCCAAAGTGTGGCTCTGCTTTTACGCGCACATCGAAGCGGATCACGGAACCCTGGCAGCTTGCTCCGTCTTTTGCGTAAACGGTGATGCTTTTCCCGAGCCAAGCGCGTGTGGTTTCGCTCAGGGCGGCCGGCGCAAGGGGCAGCGCGACGTCGAACGAGTCACTCCCTCCACGCGCCAAGAGTTGCGGCTCGCCGGGCAAGGCGCCCGTGAACCCCGTTGCGACCACTGGGCCATCGCGATGGAAGGCGAGCACCGCGCTTTCGACGACGGGAGCGGCCTCAGCCAAGTTCGAGACCAACATCTCTTCACGGGCGATGGCCAAGCCCGCGGGCTGCGCGACCAAGAACAATTCCTTCTGCCCGCGGTCACGGAAGCCGGGCGCGCTGAAATCCTGCGTGAACACCGCGCGCACGGCGCCCGCGGTCCCCGATAGCTTCAGCTCGGAGATTTGCACGATCACGCCATCGCGAAACATCGGCTGTCGATCCCGTAGCCAACCACCCTGGTCGAAGCGCTTGGAATAGCTGCCGACCCGCTTGGTGCCCGAAAAGCGGGTCCCGTAGAGCGCGCTGTAGGCCGCAAAATCGTGGTCGTTTTGCGCCTTCAGCCAGCGTTCGATGAAAGCACGCGCGTTCGTTTCATCGAACGTGCTCACGGCGATCGAGGTGGCGCTCGGCGCCGGTGGCGCATGGTCGTGCGGCGCAATCGCGGGCGGATTCGAGCTCGGGGCCGGCGCCGCCTGGCGTTGCTCGCCTCTGCAACCGATCAGCGCACACATGGCGATCGCGTAAGCGAAGCGGGAGATCATCCGTTCGAGCATTAGCACGGAGCTCTTGGACCGATCTTCGTTGAAGATTTGACTATGCCGGGACCTGCGAACGGACTGGTCAAGGAGCGCGATTTCGGGTGATGTATTGGAGGCGGACTCTGGCCATTGGGCTCGCTCGCGCCACGGGCGGGTCCTCACCCGTAGGGAACGATGCAAACTTTCGTGCTGACGGCAATTGAACAGCCTTTGGGCGCTCAAGTCGGCTTAGAGCTGTTCGAGTGGGTTGGCGGGCAACGCATCAGCCTTGCTCGACACCCCCAGCCAGTATCGGCTGACCGGATGTTTGCGGATGCTCAGGGCAACGCGGTCGACCTCGCCACCTTGCTCAGTCACCTGGATGACTTCGCGCTACTCGAAAGTGCAGGGACTCACCTTTGTGACCGCTTGTTGCTGGGCGCGGTCGGCGTCGCGGTCCAAGCTTTGCCGGGGGACGCGCGGGTGCTCCTCGACTTGCGAGGAGCGGGGCTGGAGATCCTCCCTTGGGAACTGATGCGCCAGGGCGGCAATGCCATCTTCGCCGTGGCCAATCTGCCCTGGAGCAGAGGCACACCAGAGCCGCTGCCGGCTCCCGCGCAGGTGAGGCCCGTCGGCAAGCAAGCGCCGCCGCGCATTCTGATCATCGTCGGCAGTGCTCGGGCTGACACGGACGCCCTGGGCGACGAAGAACTGCGGGCCATCGAGGATGCGCTGCATCAATGCAACGCGGGGGTGCTGGTCGAAACACTGGTCCGTGCATCGCCCAATGCCATTCGCGAGACGATGAAGGCCTTCAAGCCGCACATCCTGCACTTCATCGGTCACGGCTTCGTTGCTCAGGGGAAGCCGGTTCTCGAGCTGATCGAGTCTCTCGACCCCACAGCCCCGCAAAACGACCCGGCGCACCGTCTGGATTCGGCCTACATCCAAGGGCTGTTCTCGTTTGCGCGAGCCCCGCGCTTGGTCGTGGCCAATGCTTGCGATACCGCCAGTCGCGTCCCCAGCTGGGATCTGGCTCACATCTTCGAGGGGTCAGGGGTGCTCGCGACGCTCGCCATGCAAGCGCCGATTGGAGGCGCTGCGGCGGTGCTGTTCAGTCGCAGCTTCTACTCGAGTTTGGTCAACGGCGATCCGGTGGACGTGGCTGCTGCGAATGGGCGCGCAGCTCTGGATGCGATGGTCGATGTGAACACCGTCCGTGTCAATTGGGCTATCCCGCGCTTGGTGATCCATGGGAACCCAGGGGACGTGCTCCCGCGTCCCGACGCCGAGCTCCGGCCGCCAATCAGAGCGAAGGATGACTTCGTGCATCGCTGGGCGCAGCGTCGACAGGTCTGGGACACGTATTTCCCGGACGGCCAGGGATCGGGGGGACGCCTGGCGGTGTTGCAAGGCGACGAACAGAGCGGAAAGTCCGAGTTCATCTTGTTGCTCGGGGAAATGTGGACTCGAAGCAAAGGTCGCACGGCGCTGCACGTCAATCTCGACGGCGGTCGTGACGAGTCTGGCTTCGAGCTCATCTTGGGGCGCCTGTCTCTGGCAATGGCGAGCGCAGGTCTCTCCACGCAGGAGCTTGCCGCGCTCGATCGCTCCAAGCCCAAGCAAACTCAGGGCGATCGAGTCAGTGAGATTTTGGAGTCGGTCGCGCACGACGAAACACTGATCCTGATCGATGAGCTGCAGAACTGGCAAAAGCAACTGGTGATCGTCGAAGCGCTCGAAGCCTTTTGCGCGCCTTTTGCGCGGCCGCGGCCCAATTCGCGCGTTCGCGTGGCGATCGCGCTGCGCTCCGAGCACGCCGAGGCGGTGATGTGGGACCGCGACTACGGGATCAAGCCGATCCTGATGCGCAACTTTACGCGGGCGGAGTGGGGGCGCGCGGCTGCCCAGTTCATTCGCTATCGCGCGGGCCGCCTGGCTGCGCTGGATGCGACGCGCGTGCCCGCGTTCCATCAGAGCGCCTGGACCCAGCTGTTCTTGAGGGAGCCAGACGAGGTGACCGACCAGGCCGCAAACTTCTCGCCGGAGTGGTTCGGTGTACTGCGCGGGTGGATCCGGACGCTCGAAAGGAGACGCTGACCTTGCCCTCCGCCGCTGAAGTGATGGTCAGCTTGCTCGACGAGGACGACCGGGCGACTCTCCAGCGACTCGCCGTTGCACGCACCATCACCGCGGACGTGGCAAGCGTCGTGCTGCGCGCAAACCAGGATGATCTCGAAAACCTGCCGCTCCTGCGCAAAGCCGGCTGGGACGACTCGGGAAAGATCTTCTTGCTCGATGACGGGATACGCAAGGCACTGCTCGCGCAAGCGGATAAGACCGAGCTCACTGGGTTGCACGTCGCGCTCGCCGCCTACTACGACCGGACCGGCGATGAGCTTGCCGCGCTGTATCATCGTCTGAACGATCCTGACTCCAAGCTGCTCGCACTCGAACAACTCGAGCAGAGGTTCGACGAGCGGCTGCTGAAGTTTCAGGTCGGCCAGGCCCACGATCTGCTTCGCCTGATGGAAGAGGCGGGAAACGCCGGCGAATACCTGGTCAAACTTCAGCCTCGGCTCGCGCGCCGCGCCGGCTCACTGCGCGAACGCGACCTCACCACTCGCTACCTGGAGCGTGATTTCGAAGCAGAGGCTTGGCAGCGCCTGCGAGACGACCCGGGCCGTTGGATTCTGCAGCTCCATGCTCCAGGTGGCATGGGCAAGACCATGTTCTTGAGCAACTTGGTGGGTCGGGTTTGTCCGAAAGAGGAGGTCCCGACAGCCAAGGTCGATTTCGATTTCGTGGCGCAGCTCGTTCAGTCGACCTCGGAGCCGTGGCGCTTGCTGCTCCTGCTCGCGCGCCAACTCAATGATCAACTGGAAGGCAAACCTTTCTCGAGCTTGTTGAGTGAGTGGGGGCGCTACGAATCGGTGGTCTACTCTTCGCGACGACGCGACGATCTGCCGCCAATCGGGATGGACAGCGAACAGCATCGCGCAGGCAACGATGTGCCGCTGTACTTTAGCCGTATCCTCGCTGAAGTTTGCCAGTCGAGGCACGTCTTGATCGTGTTCGATACCCTCGAAAATCTACTGCATGCCGACGGCGCGACGGTGATGCACCTGCTCGAAGCGTTGACCGAAGTGCACGCCAGCGTGCCTGGACTCCGTTTGGTCTTGGCTGGGCGCTTCGACTTCGCTGGACATTGGAGCTCGGGCCAGGACCAGTTGCTCGAGCGCCTGCCAGGGTTTGGCGCCGCGTACATCGGGCAAAGCAGTTCCAGCACGCTCTCTGGGGCCGAGGTGGTTTGGGGTGAGCAGTGTCTCACCATCGAGGTGCCGCCTTTCTCCGAGACAGATGCGAAAAGGTATCTCGCGTTGCGCGGCGTCGTCCAGGACGACTACGTCGCCGCGATAGTGAAGCTCGCCGACGGCAATCCACTCAAATTGTCATTGCTGGCTGACGAGGTTCTGGCCGACGAGGCGCCAACGGTCGCCGAACTTCTTCGCATCCGCAGCATCGAGCTACACCATTTGGTGAAACGGGTCATCGATCGCATTGCAGACCCGCAAGTGCAGTGGCTAGTGCGCTGGGGGAGCATTCCCCGTGTTTTGGAGAAAGAGTTCGCTCGCAAGGTGCTGTGGGAGCTGCTCGGCGAGCAATTGGCGGGCGCTCACCCGTGGGACGACGTCGAACTCGATGAACTGAGTCGGCTCGGCCGCGGCAGTGCGCGCTATGCGGTGGGCGCTCGAGCACACGACTTCGAGACGACCTGGAGTCGGCTCGCTTCATATGCCTCTCGGCGCTCCTGGATTAGTGGCTTGCCGGACCTCCCGGATGCCTTCGTTTTTCATCCTGAAACGCGCGACCCCATCCGTGGCGTTCTGCGCGCCTGCAACCAAGCCATTTACAGCGAAGTTCACCGGCGCGGTCTCGAATACTTTCGCGCATTGGCAAACGAGCTGACCGGTCAAGCGCGCTATGAGGCGTTGCGGGCAGCAGTGTTTCACCTGTTCGAGCCATGGCCGGATCGCCCCGACCCAACTCGTGAGTTCTGTCGATTTCTCGAGAGCGCCGGGGACGACCGTGAACTCCGCGCGAGTTTGGCCACGGAGGTGCTCGATGTGGAACTCCGCGCCAGTCGACCGGATCGGGAGGACTTGGCGCCACCACCCGCGGCCGCGCTGGGTCGGGCTCACGCCGAGCTGGCTTTGCGCGCTGCGTTCGCGCCAGGATTCGAGCAGACGCGCGCCGAACAATTCGAGCGCCACCTGGCCCTTTCCGATCTACCCGAAGGCATGCGTCGAGCATTGCGGGCGCGGGTGGCGCTAGCTCGAGGACTCGCGGCGGATGCTCTGCCATTGCTGGCCGCGGCACTCGAACGCGAGTCGGAGCTCGACGCAGATACCTCATGGTGGACGATGCTCACTCGTGCTCGGATCGAACGCGACCTGCCACGGTTGCGCGCCTTGTGCGCCGCCGCGTCGAACACCGCGCGTCAATCCGAGGCTGTGGCCGCGCTCTCCAGCGAGCTATTTCGGCGCGAGAAGTTCGTCGAGGCAGCGAATCTCTACCAAGAGCTGGGCGACTTCGTGGGCGTAGCACGAGCGCTGAACGGCCAGGGGATGTTCGATGCGGCGCTGCAGCTCCTGGAGAGACGCGCTGACGAGCGCGCGCGCATCGCGCGAGCGGAGGTGTACCTGGCTCGCCTAGAGCCCCAAGCGGTGCTCGAAGATACGGGGCTTCATGCCATTGCCTCGATCGATGATTTTCCTCCGGGAAGCTCCTTGTCCGCGCGCGCGAGCGCGATGATCGATCAGTCGGACGCAGGTCTGGGGATGCTCGAATCGAACGTCGTGCGTGACGATGACCTGGGGGACGTCGATGCCGTCACCGCCGCGCGCATCTACCTCGATCGCGATCAACCGGAGCGAGCGATCAAGGTCTTGGATTCACTGCCGGCGAACGCTCCAGCCGAGCGGCTGGCGAGCATGCTTCTGCTGCGCGCGGAAGCCTCGATTCAAATGGGCAACCCCGTGCAGGCAAGTCTGCAACTGTCGCGCTTGGACGATGCCGAGTTGCCGGTCTCGCTGGCGATCGAGTTACAGCTCGTCAGCGCTCGAGTGTCCGGCTTTTCGGCGATATTGCCGCGGCTCGTTGAATTGCTGGCCGAGCTCCCGACTTCGAATTGGCGCTTGGCTCAATTGGAGAGCTTGGCACGTATCGAGTCGCCTCCCGTGCTGACAGCGACCGAAGCGAGCGCTGCGCTCGACGTTCTGACCACGCTCGAACACCAAATCCCGGCGCGACTGCTCTTGGCTCGCGTCGAGGTCCTTCGCCTGCTGGGGCGCAGGGAGGAGGCAATGTCCCTGCTCTATCCAGTGGTTTCACAGGGGGGAACTGCGGAGCACCTGGCCCACCAAGCAGCAGCTCGCTTGGCGAGGCTACCCGAGCCCCGGGGCGAGCACCGTCCTACGGGCCATCCCGCGGTGCTCTCTGGGCCTGCGTTGAGTGGAACCGCCGCCACGCTTCCAGCACCGTGGGGGCTCGTGCCGCAGCCCGGCGAGGTGTTTCCCGAGCAAGCGCTGGTTGCCGTGCTGAACGACTGGCAAGGCTGCAGTGAAGCGCTGGGCGCGCACATTCTGAGCCTCGGACTGCAGGGGCCGCGCGAAACGGTGATTGACGTGGCCACGCCTCAGCAGGCCTGGATCCCTTGGCAAATCGCGACCGTTCACGGTAAGCCACTCGCAGGCATTCGTCGCGCCCACGGCGAAACTTCAGAGCGGGGTCGCCTGGAAAACCTAGCTGGCACCGTTTCGCTGCTGATCGAGCCGGCTGAGCACGCCCAGGCCACTGCCAGAGAAGTTCGCAAAGCTTGGCAACCGCTCGTTCCGGAGCTCGTCACCCGTGAGAGCCTGGCCTGGCAAAACTGGGGCTCGTTCATCGCCCAGGCCGGCGGCATCGTCCATTTGGTCGCCTCGTTCCAGCAACGGCGCGGCGGGACGGTGTTTCTGAACCTCACCAAGGACCGCAACGAATCAACGGGCAGCGCGCATATTGCTCGGGCGCTGGCTGGGGCCGGTCGCCCCGTGCTGCTGATTCTGGGTTCGCCGTGGCCGGGAAGCATCACCGAGGCCGCGCGTCAGCTGTTCTTGCGCGAACAGTTCGCGTTCGATGTATTTCGCGAGTTTCCGGGCGCCAACGTGCTGTGCGTCGGGCTCATCGAGCACCCTTCGCGCTTGGGCTCCTACTGTTCCCAGCTGGCGCTCGGCGTGAAAACACGCCCTCTGGGCAGGCTCGTCGAAAGCTTACTGCCAGCCCAGGACCCTGATTCGTTCGCCAGCCGCCTGGGCTGTGCTGCCACTCTTTATTCTCAAACTCCGGAGCTGCGTTACGACCCATGATGCTCAAAGATCGCGCATTGGCCGATCTGCGCGCCGAGCGCGCGGCGCTATTGGCCGACTTCGAGGCATGGCAACGGCGCGCCAGCGCGACTGGGGATCTCAAACAGCACCATTCGCAGGTCGAGCGTGTGACCGGTTGCCTGAGACAAGTTCTGGAGCTTGCGTTGAGCTCGACCATCCTCGGCGACCCGAGCATCAGTGAGGACCTCGAGGCGCTCGAACAACCACGACTCGCAGTGGGCGCGGTGCACGCCATCTGGGACTTCTTTCGAGACAAGCTCGCCCAGCGTGACACCAAGCGCTACGCCGATCACTTGGGGGCGGCGGACGATTTGGCGTGGGAATGCTATCTCCCTTTCCTCGAACAGCGAGTCGCGGCCGCTCGAACGGAAGAAGAGGAGAAGGCCATTCGCGCAAAAGTCAAGGAGCCCCCGCTCGTCGCCTATTGTCCGGAGCAAGGGCTGTTCGCGCAATCACGTCAGGATGCCTTTCGCCCCCCGGGTTTGACGGCGATGGACGTGCAGAACTTCAGCGCCGCATTGCAGCGCCTACCGGTGCCCGTCATCACGCTGCCTTGGTCACAGGCGGGTCGAGCCCAGCGTTTGTCGTTCGTGGTGCACGAGGCTGGCCATGTCGTCGCAGACGACCTCGAGTTGAACGATGAAATGAAGGCCAAAGTGCAGAGCCTTGCGCTCTCCGGCGATCCGAAGCGCTGGCTCGAATGGCTGCCAGAGGTGTTCGCCGATCTGTTTGGCACGGCGGCTTTGGGCTCGGCTTATGTCGATGCCTTGGCCACCTTCCTCGCGACAGCCGAGAGCGAGGTGCTGAGTGAACAGGTGTTGCCCGGTCGCAAATATCCCACCCGCGCGTTGCGCGTGGCGCTGTGCTGCGCTGCGTTGAAGGAGATGAATCTCGCCAGCTACACGCTCTGGGACGATGCCTACGAACCACCAACGCCAGACAACTATGTCGCCGACTGCGCGCTGATTGCCAAGGCCTTGCTGAGCGGTTCATTTCAAGCGTTGAACGACAAGAGCATTCGGGACATCTTGGCATGGTCGGCAAAAGACGAGACGAACAGCGATCTGATCGCCACGCTGTTGCCCAGGAATATCGCGCCGGCTTTCAAGGCCAGCGTGCGGACGTGGATCGCCGGAGCCGCAAAGGCGCAGCGCCAGGACCCAGCGGTTTACGCCAAGGCAGAAGTCGATCGCAAGGCGCTCGAAAGTATCGTCAGGCAACGCGGCGCCGGAGTTCGTGCCGGTCGCACCCGCGCGCTTCGTCGCGAATCGACGGACACGCCCGGGCTCGGTGATTCTGCCGCTTCGCGCGAGATCGCCGCACTGATGGGTCTTGTCACTCGAGCCGAAGAGGAACAGCCATGAAAACCGAAGAACTGGTCGCTAAAGTCAGAGCCGAGGCACCGCAGGTCACGCTCAGGTCGCCGTTTGGAGGCGAGAGCAAGCGCTGGATCGTCGAGGGCGACGTGGGTCTCGTCGAACGCGAGCTATTGCCGTATGCGGCTCAACGCATCGAGCTCGCCGAGCGTGCGAGCGACGGGGACCAGGCGGCGAAGCGTCGAGGTCTGATTGCCATCGAGTCAGGCGGCAAGATCTTGCGCTGGAAGCCGGGCACCGTTCTCAGCTATTGCGTTGCTCGCGCCACGTTCGGCTCGGATGCGGACCACGCCGATGTGGTGCGTGGCATGAAGCTGGCCACCGCCGCCTGGGAAGGGATGTGCGGCGTCAAATTCCAATACAAGAGCGAACTCGACAGGAAGGACATCAGTCTCGGCGAGGTGAGCTTTCCGGTGGTGCGCCAAAACGGAGGCGGTACCACGATTGCCATGGCGTTTTTTCCGAATAGCCCGATCGAAGAACGCTTGGTTTATGTGTTCGACGGATTCTACAGCAAAGCTCCGGGCAGCTTCGACCCCACCGGCGTTCTGCGCCACGAGCTGGGGCACGCGCTCGGGTTCCGTCACGAGCACATCGTGCCCGAAGCTCCCGACTATTTCGTTCCAGAAGATACGAATCACGTTCATCGCCTCACCGATTATGATCCTCAGTCCGTCATGCACTACGTCGGTCCAGGCGTAGGCAACCCCAAGCTCGAATTCACCGCCAGCGACCGAGTCGGCGCCGTCGATGTCTACGGTCGCCCGCATTCGCAGTTCGATAGTCGCTGAGCGGCCCGTGATACTCGGTTGGGGGGCGAGAGCATTGCTTCGCCTCGATGCAATAGCGTTCGGAGGAATGGATGAACGACGCGCGAATGCCATTGGTACCGGGCACCGAACTCGATGGCGGACGCTATGAGATAGTCGAACAACTGGGCAGAGGAGGCTTTGGTATCGCTTACCAGGCGACCGACCGCACACTCGCCTGCTCGGTCGTCTTGAAGGAGTACTACCCGAAGGATGGAACGCTGCGGCGCGGGGAAGAAGTCGCGTTCGTGGCAGAGGGGGCGGGGCTGACTCTGCCTGCAACCATCGTGGCCCAAGAAGCGCTCAGCGCTCTCCGGGTACGTCACCCTGCGGTAGCAAAAACACTCGGGGTTTTCGCGGAGAAGGGCACGGCGTATATTGCGATGGAGTGGATCGAGGGCAAAACCCTGCTCAAAGCAAAACGAGCGGGTCAGCTGACTCCCGACCTGCTGCTCAAGATTTATCTTACGGTTCTCGACGCGGCCTTGTGCTTCTCCGAAGCTGGCTTCGCTCACCGCGACTTGAATCCTAATAACATCATGATCACGCGCGAGGGCGATCCGGTCGTGATCGACTTTGGCTTGGCGCGTCCAGTGGGGGTCGGGTACGCACACCTGGCGCGCACAGCTGGCTTCGTGGAAGGCCTCGAGCCGCCCGAACAACGCGACGAGCACGGGGATCAGGGCCTTTGGACCGACGTCTTCACGCTGTCCGCCACGGTCTTCTACCTGGTGGCTGGGCGATTTCCAAAGAGATCGCGTGACGGGGAGCTCGTCCACTTATGGCGGGCGGAGGCTCCTAGGTTGACGGGGTTCGGGCGCTCGTTCGTCGAATGCATCGACGCTGGCTTGGTCAAAGACATTGACGAGCGATTGCAGTCGGGCGGCGAGGCCTTGAGCATGCTTGGTCTCGAGCGCGGTGACCTGCAGCGCATTCTGTCGCCCCAGGTGTTCTCCCACAACTACTTGATGCGTCAACGGGCCGCCGCTCACTCCGAGGCGAGCAGCCGCGCCAAATCGAAAGATGCGGACTCGGACGTGAAAGTGACTCGCTACCAGACTTGCTTGCTTCAGTCTTTCGACACTGCTCGGTTTCAACGTTCGTCCGTCAAACGTGAGGATGGTTCGCCGCTCAGCAACGCAGTGCCGGCCAAGATCGCACTCGCACGGACGGAAGCCTTACTCAACGTGCTGTTTGGACGGGAGATCGTGGTGCCCGCTGGGCAGATCGCGGACAGCCCAGCGTTCTTTGCGCTGTTTCGCGAGCTGATCCCACACTATGAGGCGCGTCGAGCGCAGATCGCCGCTGCCAGCGCGAAGGCAGACCTTCCGCTGTACAAGCCGATGCGCTTGGCCCTGGAGAAGCGCGCGATGCAAGACTACGCGGGCTTCGTCAGAGCCTACGAATACACCGGTGCGACGCTGCCCCTGCTGGACATCGTTGGCAAACCCGAGGCGGAACAAACCAAGGACAAGACCAAGATAGAAGGCTTCAAGCACCTTTTCTTGGCCCAGCAGTACGCAGCCTTGGAGAAGGCAGTGGGGATCGACGGTTACGGCGAATTTGCAAGATCGGTCAGAGGCTATTTCGATGACGAAACGGCGGTGTTCGCGAGAGCCGGGATCCCCGAGGTGAGCGCGACTGATTATCGAGAGGTATTCGAGCGCCGCCTGCGCGACGATCGAATCAGCGGAGTGGGGATCGAAGAGGCTCGCGCTACGCTGCCGATCGTCGAAAAGATTCAATCGGATCTGCGCCAAACCAAGGCGGTCGGTTTCCGAGGCAATTGGTACCTGTACTCGACCATCTTCAAAGAGGCATGGCCGCTCGCGCGAGCCTATTTGGATTTCAGGTTGTTCGTCTCGCTGGCGCGGCAGTATGGCGTGGATCATCCGATCTTAATCAGTCAGGAGTTCGAATATGGTCGTTACGACCACTCCTTGATGCTCGGTCCTCGGTTTTCGCAAACCGTCGTCGCCTTGCCCTACGACAGCACTCTGATGGATCTGGCTTCCCACTTTGCATCCCCCATCGATTGGGGAGCCGTCTTCGACTTGTACGCCGAGCCGCGCTTTCTGCAGAGCATACGCCATATGAACGAAAGCTACCTAAGTGGCAAACGCGAGCACGATTACGTGGCCAGGGTCTCGGAGCATGGCGAGGTCATCAATCGTCACCTGGCGAGCGTCGTCTCAATCAGCTCGAGGGGAGGACGGCTGTGCTTGAGCGCCGGCCCGGCGACTTCCGGCGCGACGATTCTATACGAAGCGTACGACCCCATTGCAGGCCAACGCGACGTGAGGGAGCAAGACCGCGCAATGGGCCGAGGCATGTCCTGCTTTGGCGACATGCACAAGAACGTTTCGGTCGGCACTCTGACGAGCGACCAGCTCGGGTCGCCCAGCATCGACGGCAGTAAAGCGTCAAAAGCGATCCTTCACTACTTCGCGAAGCCTTACCGCATGTTAGCAGCCAGTCGTGAATGAATGCGAGGCTGCCAATATGAATGCGCGCTGACTGACGGAGGTTCTGCGACGGGTTTGAGCGCCGATGCTGGTTCGAGCATCGATGCTCGTTTGGAAAGACAAGCGAAATGTGTGTGGGAGTAGTGGGTTGCGTCGTGTGGGTGAAACGCCGTCACCGACTCACTCCAACCCTCCGTCGAGGCTCGCCAGGTGGGCACTTTCATCGGATGTCCGGTGGGCGTCATTAAAATAGTTGCAGTTCTTCCGTGGGAGTACGGCAGGTAGACGTCGCAGCCGGCCCACGACGTCCTGCCTAGTGCGTAACTACATGTTACGGGGAGAGGCTATGTTCGCGAAACCGTGGTGACGCTCTGCTGCCGACGCGGAACGTTGTCGACGAAATCCTCACTCCGATCGAGGGAAACCAGATACGTTCGAGGCTTCGAGCGGACACAGGCGGGTTTCCGCTCTTTAACGGAGGCGAGCTGATGTTTTCAAAAGTGTTTTCGCGTGCGCGATCCTCGCGCGCTATTGGTGGGGCTGCGTGGTCCGTGATCCCCTTGCTAGTGCTCAGTGCTTGTGGCGGCAGTACGGACCTAGAGGGCGCGGCAGCGGTCAGCGAGGCCGCGGTTTCGACGAGCGGACACGGACACGGACACGGACACGGACACCCGAAGGGGGATGAACTGTTCGAAACGGCGTTCGACGGCACGAATGGCCGGTCTTGCGCAACTTGTCACGTATTGGACGAGCACACCGTACTGACGCCCGCCCACGTGAACGCGCTCTTGGCGTCGAATCCAGCCGACCCGCTTTTCAACCCGATTGACGCGGACGATCCGCTGGCGGCGGTGCCCACGTACGAGCACTTGAAGAAGGGGCTCGTACGGGTGGTGTTGACCCTGCCCGACAACATGGATCTCCTCGATTTCGACGGCAACGTGGTGACGCCGCCCGACCGCACGCTCGCGGTCTGGCGTGCCGTGCCGAGCGTGAAGGACACGGCCATCTCAGCTCCCTTTCAGTACGATGGTCGCAAAACGACGCTGCAGGAGCAGGCTCAAGGAGCGGTGACCGCGCACAGCCAGGGTGGCGTGGTTTCGCCCAGAGATCTGAACGCCCTGGCCAAGTTCCAACAAGACCAGTTCACCTCGAAGCGAGCGGAAAAGGTGGCCAAGAAGCTGGCCCACGGTGTCCCGGCGGAGGACATCGAGCGGCCGGAACTGCACATGTCGCTGACCGCCGCGCAAGCTCGCGGCCGCGATGTTTATGACATCGCGTGCGAGGCCTGCCACGGCGGCGCGAAGAATTTTCAAGTCATCAATCGGGACGTCCACGACTTGGCGTTCCTCGAGCTCAAGCCGGACGGCAACGTGCTTTATGACACCACGGTCGTACCTCCGGTACCGATCGAGACCCCACAACCGAACAACGAATTTTTGAATGTTGGATTTGCCAATATCACCTATCTCGGGCAAATCTTCGGGGATTTCTTCGGCCCGCGCTTCAACGCGAGCGTACCACTGCCGCAATACCGGTATCGTTTCTATACGGATGCTTCGCGCTCGGTCAAAGTCGTCGATCTGCCGCCGGTACCGGTTACCGTGAGTGGTAGCCCGTTCGACCTTCGGCCTGTCATCGACGAGAACGGAGCGCCCATCGTCGGACCGAATTTGCTACCCCAGTTGTTCTCGACTGACCCGGGGCGCGCGGCCATCACCGGCAACCCTCATGACTTCGAGGCGTTCGACATGCCTGCACTGCGGGGCGTCGCCCACACCGCGCCTTATTTCCACGACAATAGCGCCGAAACGCTGCGCGACGCGGTCGATCTGTACAGCCGCTTCATCTTGCCGTTCTTTACGATGTTGAACTTGCCAGCTGTGAATCCGCCGGAAAATGGCGGCTTTTTCCCGGAGGCACTGACGCCGCAACAGAAGCAGGATTTGCTCGAGTTTTTGCAGATCTTGTGAGCGGTACCGGCGCAGCTCAGCAAGCGTGAGCGGAAGCACGACGTCTGGGCATGGAACTGCCGGGATGTCGTGCTTCGGCGCGCGTCCACTCCGCTTCATCTCGCTCATCTCGCTGATGCGACTCGTTCAGCTCTCGTAGCGCGCGCTGTGGCATTCTGGCCACGCTCTCGGCGCGAAGCTGGCAGCGGTTTGGCCGGGACAGATGCTCGACAATGGAGCTATTTCCTTCTAATCCCCGTGCAGGAGGAGCACAGCGATGACACCGAAGAATACGATCTGTCTCTGGTTCGACAAGGATGCCCACGAGGCCGCGCGCTTCTACGCCGCTACTTTCCCGAACAGCGAAGTGATCGCCGTGCACAAGGCGCCCGGTGACTTTCCGGGAGGCAAAGAAGGCGACGAACTGACGGTGCAGTTCACGGTTTTGGGCATTCCCTGTCTCGGGCTCAACGGTGGCCCGCAGTTCAAGCAGAGCGAGGCGTTTTCGTTCCAAATTGCCACCGATAATCAGGAAGAAACGGATCGCTATTGGAACGCGATCGTCAAAAATGGTGGAGAGGAAAGCGCCTGTGGCTGGTGCCGGGATCGCTGGGGTCTTTCCTGGCAGATCACGCCGCGTACGCTCACCGACGCTCTGGCGGCGGGCGGCGCCGAGGCAAAGCGTGCCTTCTCGGCCATGATGACCATGACCAAGATCGACGTGGCGGGGATCGAGGCCGCGCGGCGCGGGTGACCGTCCCAAGAGTGCACTAGGCGCGGTTCATCGTCGATCGCGCGTCGTGCCGGCGGTTCGGGATGCCAACCCTGCGGGTCTAGTCAAGCGTGCAGCTCGCTGTCATAGTCCGCGCCCAAATGCATTCGCATCGGGCTTGGGTTTACCGCGAAATCGCAGGCGCGAATCGTCGCTGCTGGCTGCGGAAGATTTCGCTCGGCTTGGCTAGTCTGTGGGCCTTGGCCCTATTGCTCGTGGCCGGCATTGCACATGCCCAAAGCGGGTCGCGCTCGATTGGTTTTTCGAAGCTGGTGTTTGGCATCGACGGCGACGACGCGACTGCCATCGCCAAGCATGATTTTCGCGTCGATATCCTGGAGGAGCTACGGAATCAGGGCTTTGCGGTGACCGGCGCGCAGAGCCTCGAATCCGCTCGGGAGCCCGGCGAGACGCCCGAGTTGCTACTCAGCGGGACCGTGCGCGGCCTCGAGTGTCGGACCCTCGGCGGCGCTTGCCGACTCGCCATCGAGTGGGAGCTGCTGGACGCGCGCCGTGATGCGGTCGTGTATCGCGCGTTGACGCGAGCCGCGGCTTATCGTGTGGACATCACGAACCCCGCGGGCGTCGGCGCGCAGCTGGTGCGTGGTGCGCTGCGCTCGCTCACGGGGCGGCCGGCATTCCGGAGCCAGTTGGCGCGCACGACAGAGCAAGACGTCGCAACTGGGTTCGTCGACTTCGACGATCCGGTCCCGAGCTTCGAGCCCGAGCTCGACGCACACCGGGCGCAGGCGGCGCTTGCGCAACGCGCACGCGAGGAGCGAGAGTTGCAAGAGCGCATGGCTCGGGATGCTCGAAAGACCAGCGAGGAGGAACGAAAAAGGCGCATCGATGCGCTCACGCCGGGCTATCTGAAGGTCATGAAGTGGGCAGGCGCCGGGCTGGCGGTTGCGGGCGGTGTTGCCGCCATCGTCACGTACTCGGCGTTCGATGGCCAGAAGACGACACAGGATGACTACGAGCGATTGAGACTGGGCAATGACCTCGCCTGGGTGGCAATGGCGCTTGGGGCGGCTTCGTTCGGTCTCTCGTTCGCGCTCACGCCGTCGCTGCCAGGAAAAAAGTCGGCAACGCAGCACGCTTTTGCCGTGGACTTGAAGCCCGGCCAGGCGCAGGTGCGGTTGTGCTTTTGAGCCGCTCATTGCGAGTAGGAGTACCGATCGCGCTGGTCGCCGTCGCGCTGAGCGCGTGCTTGCGCTTCGTGGACACGCCGGACCCGTGGCCGTGCGCAGTTGATTCAGATTGCCAGGACGGGCGAGTGTGTTCGCACGGGACGGGCACTCGTCTCGGACAGTGCGTGAGCGAGGACTACTGCGAATACGACGCGGACTGCTCGGGGATGACCGCGTGCGTCGCCAACGCTTGCGTGCCCGCGCAGTGCACGCAAGGCAAGCAAGCGATCTGTGCTCCCTACGTGTGTCAGAGCCATGCGTGCCTGAGCTCTTGTTCCGCGGCTTCGGAGTGTGATTCGCAGCACACCTGCCAAGACGAAAAATGCGTCCTGCGCTAAGCTGAGCCGGCGAACGCCGTTCAAATGCAAACGATCCGGTCGACGCAGCGCGTCTCCGGATCGTTTCTCGTCATCTGACGCACTCGCGGAGTGCGCGCGCGCCTCAGGTCGGGTCGACGACCATCTGGATCTGGGCGACGACCTTGTTGCCTACCTTGGTCGCGGTGGCGTGACGGCCGCTGTTGCCGCCCTCATTGGCTGCCATCGCGTCGGTGTAAGCGGAGAGTGAGGTACGCCGCTTGTACGGCTCGACCGTTTCGTGAATGGACTTGCTGAAGGCCGGATCGAAGTAGAACTGGGTGGTGAAGATCCAGGCCTTCTCGTTGCTCTTGCTGTAGTTCGCGCGGCCCTTGGACATCGAGCCCTTCTTGAAGCACACGATGTGAATGTGCAGATCGCGGCCGTTGTACCAGCCCGGAAAGACGGTCAGGAACGAGGCCACGCCGTTGGCATCCGTGGTC
>DATEPG010000103.1:0-16837 GCA_035273265.1 Polyangiaceae bacterium | reverse complement strand
GTTGGCGCGCGGCATGGGGGGGTGCCTCAATCTAAATGGCGCGCTCGTCTTACTGCCGGTGATGCGTCGCATCCTGCATTGGCTCAGGTTGACTGCGGTCGGTCGGTTCTTGCCGCTGGATGATGCCTTGCTGATTCATCGCGTGCTGGGCAGCGCTCTGTTCTTCATTGGCTTGGTCCACGCTGGCGCGCACTTCGCCAACTACTCCCGGGGCGCCGGCGTTTGGTTCTCTGTTGCGCACACGACTTCCGGGCAGAATGGGCTACTTTTGCTGCTCGTGTCGGCGGTGATGTGGGGTTTCTCTCTGCCGGTGATTCGCAAGAGTGGCCGGTTCGAGCTGTTCTACTTCGCCCATTTCGCGTACGTGGCCTGGTTTGGCCTGGCCCTGTGGCACGGCGGCCCGCATTTTCGTGAATTTGCGCTGGCCCCCCTGGTGGCCTTTGGCTTCGAGTGGCTGCTGCGCCGGCGCCGCCGCGTTCACGTGAGCCGTATGTTGTCGCTGTCGGGGCTGAGCTCGGGCGTCACGCGACTCGAGATCGAGTGCCCACCAGGCTTCGAGCAGCGTCCTGGCGATTATGCGTTCTTGCGCATCCCACGGTTGGCGCGGCACGAGTGGCATCCATTCACCATCAGTAGCGCACCGATCATCAGCACTGGACCAGGCGGCAAGCTGTGCTTCCACGTGCGCTCCGAAGGGAACTGGACCAAGTCACTCCGGAAAATGGCGGACGATCGCGACGCCTTGGAAGAGGTCGTGGTCAACGTCGACGGACCCTTCGGCACGCCGAGCCATCGCATTCTCGGCGCGCGCCACGCCGTGGTAGTCGGCGCCGGGATCGGGGTAACTCCCTTTGCCAGCGTGCTCGAGAGCATGATCTCGAGTGCCTACGCCGGTGAAAGCCCGCTGCAGAAGCTGTACTTCTTTTGGCTCAACCGCGACTCGCGTTCGTTCGAGTGGTTCGCGGAGCTTCTGCTGCGGGTCGAGCAAATGGATCATCGACAGCTGGTAGATATCCAAATTTGCATGACCGGCGGGCGCGGTAACATCGCCGCCCTCGCGCTGAATCTGGCTCGCAACCTGTCGCACGAGATCGGAAAGCCCGACTGGGTGACGGGCCTTCGTACGCAGACCCGGGTTGGCGCGCCTGATTTCGATGCCGAGCTAGCGGCGATCGCGGCGCGCCATGCGCCCGAGCCGGTCGATGTCTACTTCTGTGGACCTCCGGGCTTGGGCCGCAAGTTGTCGGCGAGCTGTCGGCGGCTTGCGCTGCGCTTCCATCAAGAAGTCTTCTAGGATCGCTCGAGCACGAGCCGTCGCACTTCGCTTTCGAGCTCGTGCTCGCCGGGAGCGCCGATCAGCAACGGCGCGATCGGTGCGCTGGAAAGCGTGTGCCAGAACAGGATGTTGCGTTCCCGTGCGAGCGTGACACGGTCCAAAGCTGCGGCAAAAGCTTTGGCGGTGTACGTGTCATCGAGGCCGAGGCCGAGGCCGAGCCGGGCCGCTTCGCGCATCGCGTGCTGGCTCGCGTGGGTCGGGCAACCGTAGCCATCTCCCAGGTAGCGCTGGTCTACCTCCAGCCGCTCCAGAACGGCCTGCCGAGAGCGATCCTCGACCAGCTCTCGTGCCAACGCATACGCTTTGCGTGCAAACACCTTCACCGGCTCGGCCACGGCGATCGCCAACACGCGAGTACGCAGTCCAGCTCGGAGGACGCCCGCAGCCAGCCCCGCTGCGCTGCCGCCCGAGCCCAAAGGCAGGACGAGCAGATCGGGTTCGGGCAGCTCGCGCGCACGTACCTGTTCTGCGAGCTCAGCGGCGGCCGCCAGCAAACCCTGCGTCCCGAGCAAATTCGAACCTCCAGCGGGGATGGTGTACGCGCCGTCCGCAGCCCTTGACGCCAGGTGCCGTGTCGCCTCGGCGTACGACGTGACTGGAACGAGCGCCACGCCCTGCGCGATGCTTGCTCGAACGGTCTCCAACACGTGCGGCGAGCGCGGCTGACGCAACACCACCGCCTCCACCTGGAAGCCCGCGCGCTTCCCGAACACGCCCGTCGCAAGCACGTGGTGACTGCCCACCGCTCCGATGGTCACTAGCTTCGTCGCGCCGCGAGTGCTCGCCTCCTCGAGCAACGGTCCAAGTTTTCGCAGCTTGCTGCCGCCATAGACCGAACTCGTCAAATCATCGCGTTTGACCCACAGCGTGCTTTTCGCATTCGACAGCCGCTCGAGGCACTCGACAGGCGTTGGATAGGTACCAAAATCGAACCGGAGCACAATCTTGGACTATGTGGCTCAGCAGGTGGCACTCGCAAGAGTCGATCGAGCGTCGTCGAGAACTAGAACCCAGGGTCGCCCGGTGGTCTGTTAGAGTTCGGCATGGTGCGTGGTCAGTATTTCTTGGGGATCGTGCGGTGGGCGGTCGTTGGGGCGCTGTCGACTGGCTGTGGCGGCGCCGCGGTGTCCGGTCCGGCCGCGGGCGGAGATTCCTCTGCTGGCGGCACCGCCGCGGGCGGCACCGCCGCGGGCGGGGATGCCACCGCTGCTGGCGGCACCGCCGCGGGCGGCACTGCGCAGGGCGGCACTGCACCGCACAGCGCACGGCAAGCATCCTGCAAGGTGGGGGGAGTCGTGTACCCAAGCGGCACGAACCGGATCGTGGATCCCCGCGATAACTGCAACCAGTGCCAGTGCGGGGATGGGCAGCTCGGCTGTACCCAAAAAGCCTGTGCTGGTAGCCAGGTCCTTTGCCCGTCGGGAACCCGGTACGGAGCGCAGTGCGTTCAATGCGGGCCGACGGATGCCTGCCAGATTTTCGAGCATGCTTGCCTACCAACCTGCACCGACGCCTGCACGAACGGCTTCTGCTCGGACGGCTTCTGTCGGCAGGGCTTCTGCGGCTAGCCAAATTCGCGTTGGCGGCCGCCGCGTCTACGCTTCATTTTCGCGGATCCCTTGGTGAGGGAAATTCCAGTCTTACTTTGAGGTTGGTGATCTGGACCGGCGTGAGGACGGTGGAATCGACTGGTTCCATGTCATCGGGCGGGTCTTTCTCTTTAGCGTAGGCCATGTTCACCGAGACGGTTTTAGGCAGGTCCTTTCGCGCGGCGCTTGGGCGCTCGAAAGAGACGAGTTCGGCGCGCTCCGCTGATCGGGCAGCTCCGCCAGGTGGAGTCTCATCGGCAGCGGCAATCGAACATCCGACGCTCGCTGCGCGCGAGAGCCGCGCAGTGCCGCTTGGCAAACGTGGACGGTACCTGGCCGTGGCAGTGCGGCGAGAAGCTCCCCAGCGCGACCCGATATTCGCTCCGCAGCCGATCTGGCGCGCTCGCTGGGCACGCCGTGAGTTCGCGGTGGTCCGACAGCGCTTGCTCGCGGGCACGCGATGCGTGCGCTAACGGAGTACACGCCCTGCGTCGCAAGGATGCCGACGGTCCACGGAAGTCCCCGAGCCGTAAGGCCATTCCGGAATTTACCGCGCATTCCGTACTCAGCGTCAGCAAACACATCGCCGAATGTCACAACGCAGCTACCTAAGGTGGAATTGGTCAGTTCAAAACGGCTTGCTGAATGCTCGGGTTTCGTGCAATCCTCCTCGCACGTGCGCAGGATTTCGGCGCACCAGTCAGAGGGAGGTCAACGATGGCGATCGTGAAATCCATATTTGGGGTAGTTGCGGGGGCAACAGTATTCGCCGCTGCGGGTGACGCATTGGCATCGGAAGCTGTCCTGCGAGGCTGCCGGACGCAGATAAAGAGCATCCTGAGCAGCGCGTACCGATTCCCCGCTGCCAAGTCTGGTGTGTTTATGGCTCCCGCGCCGGCAGATCCAGGCCCGGACACGTGCAGCAACTACACGTGGGTATATCGCAGTCAGTCATCCTGGTACTTCAGCGTCATGCCCCTATGGTCAGGCCCTGTGTCCTCGTTCTGTGCTCACAGTACCATCGAATACGCGCTCTATTTTTCTTGGCTTGGTGGCTGGTGGTACGGTGGCGGCGGGCAGCTCTGGGGCAAGGATACAGGCACCGGGGGATGCACGTACAGCGTCTCGAACTGGCCCGACATCTCGTATGGCGCCGACATGACGAGCGCGGCTCTCCCATCGGGAGTGGGAAATTTCCTGGTTGCAGTTAAGACGTCGGCGCACAATCACTCGGGAAACGACTGTGGTGGCGCCACTAGCTGCTACTGGCCCACCGGACTCCTCTATCTCGCACCGTAAAAGCTTGCTGGTCGAAGTCGATTCCTGGCAACGGGTACTGCCATCGCAGGCCAGAAGCGCTGCGCTAGCTGCGAACAGATATGCGATTTCATATTGGGCGGTTGTCGCTCGTGCCATGTCCATCGAGGATGGATGCGAGCGGCAGAAAGTCTGCGAACAACGGTGCAGCCGTCGACATCTCTGGCTACAGTGGTGTCTCCTTCGACATCCACCGTGTGTCAGGCACGGGGCGCTTTTCGCGTCGACCAGCTGCCTAAACGGCACTCAATCGACCGAAACGGCACCGGGGGACCTCTGATGAGGATCAATCTCGAGATCGACGATCAATAGTCCGCCTCGCTGCACGGAGGCGGACTATTGAGTGCTCGCGGCAGCCTAACCGCAGAAGTTGCTATAGCAGCCTAGCCGCAGAAGTTGCTATAGGAGAGTCCGCATAGGATTTCGGTGCCCACACCAGCAATCTGGGTGCAGGCCGTCTTTTCGGTGGCGTCAGTCAGAGTGGCGCAGCAGGCGGTGAGATCCGCGCAGGTCTTCGCGCTGCCGCTGCCAGCGCCGCCCGCGCCACCGCCGATGCACGAAAAGAATTCAGTGATGCAGCTGGCCTGGGCACACGTGGCCACCGCGTCACTGGCCGTCTTGCATTCGGCCGATTGGGCGCATTGGCTGACGCACGTCTGGTCGCAGTTACAGGCGTCTAAGCACTGGCTGTAGGTCCCACAGGGACCAGTCGTCGACGATGCTGTGTCGAATTGGCTCTTGCACTTGGTTTGCAGGCAGGTGACCGCTGCGGGGCACTGAGCCTCGGCGTCCATCATTCCCAAGGTACAGCCGCCACCGGAACCTGCGGGCTTGCCTCCGGTGCCATTCGAGGTGCTCCCTCCGCCGCTCGTCGGGGCACCGCCGCTGCCCTTGCCGGCCGAGCTGGCGGTGGCACCCGCGGAGCTGGAGCTCGCGCCCGCGCTGCTATTCGAACCACCGGCGGTGGGACCGCCGCTGTCACTGCCACCGCAGGCGAGAAGCGTTGCGCTAGCTACGAATACACTGGTGATCCCGTATTTGACCAAAGTCATGACTCGCCTCTGAGGTAAGGCCGGCACGAGAGCCGGTACATACGAGTGAATATTACCCGCAATGAGGCTAAAATCTGCCCCTGCTTTGGCAGACACGTCCGTGGCAACGACGATCTGGCCCGACTTTACTCTTGCACTGGAAAACTGGGGCCTAGGAGGGACCTAGCGGTGCCGGGCCCACATCGGCGCGAGTGGCTTCTTTTCGCGTGTTCTCCGCAACGTGAGGATGACATCACGACTAGGGCGCGCGGCTGCGATGACAGCAGGGCGAACTCGCCCAGATCCGTGCCGTCCGCCGCCACCTTCTGGATCGCGTAGTCCAACGCTCCCGGACGCTGCTGTTCGTTCGTTACTAGGAGGTTGCCGCGCGCATCGAAGGCAAGGTCGCTCGGGAAGTTCAAGCCTGTCGCGGTGAAGGTGCCGAGGTCCCTGCCCGTGCTCGTGAACTCTCGAATGGTATTGCGGAACGCTCCAGCGTCGTCACTGCACGCGACGAGCAGATTTCCGTTGGGCTTGAGCAGCAAGGTGAGCGGGGTGCTGAGGCCGGCGGAAGCAAAGACCCCCAACTCCCTTCCTGTTGCCGAGAACTTACGGACGATGTTGTAGCAGGGATCCGCGACGAGCAGATCACCCCAACGCTCGAAGACCATGCCGTAGACGCAGCCTTCGCCCAAGAGCGAGACAATCGTTCCGAGCGCCTTGCCGGCTGCCGAGAACTTCGCGATCGAGTTATCGCCGTTGTTCGCTACGTACAAGTTGCCGCTCGGGTCGAAGGTCAAAGCAACCGGTTGGCTCAGGCCCGCACTGGCAAAGACGCCCAAGTCCTGCCCGCTCGGGGAGAACCGGCGCACGGTATTGTCGGCCAGACTCGCGACATACACGTTCTGAAATCGATCCAGCGCCATCCCGGACGGGTTGCTCGGGCCTTGAGCAAAGGTGCCTTTGCTCGCTCCCGCCGTAGAAAATCTCAAGATGGCGCCATCCGCGACCGCGACTAGGATCGAATCGCCAGCGTCGACAGACCGCAGCGCTTCGGTCACTGTGCCGTCGAGTTCGCTGGCAGGATCGCCCGCGGAATCGCCCGTGAGATCTCCGCCCGAACAGCCCGACGTGGCGAACACGACGAGCAACGTCAACCCGCTGAACCCCAAGGCCGTCGTCATGCCCAGAGCGTCGCAGAGCCAAGCTCTGTTGGTCAATGCGAACTCGGGAGCGGTAGCGAGATGACTATGTGCGTTAGCGTGTCTGGGAGGAGAGTGGTAATTTCGCCAATCGGCCCGCGACGGAGGCTTCGCTATTGCATGCAGCCCGCGCCCAAGGGCTCGAACGTGAAGTTGTCGAAGATGGCAACGAAATCAGGGGTCGCCACGCCCGTGTAAGCGATTGCGCCGACCTGAACCGTTGCCGGCAGATCGGGGCGCTCGAAGGGCGCGAACGCCGGACCCCAACTCGTGGCGCCCGGAGCACGATAGTAGATGGTGAACGTCGAACCGACGCGACACATCCGGAATTCAGCGTCCGGCGCGAACGCCACTTCACCATAAACGCTTTTGCCGTTGGTGGTGCTCTTGTGTTCGACGGCAAGTTGATTCATCTCCGCAAAACCCACGACGCCCAGGATGTAGTTCTCCGATGAGCCACTGGGGTTGCGGGCCATGATCCCTCCCACGTCGGCAAACTGCGTGGGAGTCATGTCGCGGTTGGACGCCTTGCGCGCATGCACCGTCGTGGTGGCCTTGAAGTTGCCTGTTACCAGTTTGTACACCAGGTCGGCTTGGCTCGACTGGTACCAAAGCGCGCCCGAGCGCGGGGCGATCGACAGCGACCCGTCAGCGACGGCGATCTCCGCTAGGTCGGGACGGAACACGGTCCAGGAAGCGTCCAAGATCGTGCCGTCAAAGGTGTCGCTGGCGGGTAGGGTGCCGGCCATGCTCGGGCTGCCCCCGGAAGCGCCCATGCCACCCGCGCCAGCGCCGATGGCGCCGCTGGATCCCGGGCTTCCGCCCGACGAGCTCGGGCCAGCTCCGGCCGAGCCACTCGCGCTCGTGCCGCCTGTTGCGTATGCTCCGGCGCTGCCGCTCGAGCCGCTGGTGGTGCTCGTTCCGCCGGTATTGGCCGTGCCGCCGACTCCAGTGGTGCCAGCGCTGCCTGGGGCTCCCCCGGATCCTGCGCGGCCAGCTGCTGAGGCCGACGCTCCTCCGCCACCAGCCTCGGTCGGGCCGGATCCGCTGCCGCTGCTGCAGCAGGACAGCGCGAGGCTCACAGCGGTCAACGTGAGCACGCCTGCCGAGGCCGGCCAGAGCCATTGAAAAAGCATGGCCGGAAGCCTACCACCCCGTCGTGAAGACGTGTGACTGTGACCAGAAACCGCGCACCTTTGCGCACCACATTGGCTGGGCGAACAGCGCCGGGCGGTACGCCCTCCAAGAGCTGCTATCAACTAGAGAACGGTGTTTCGTTCCCTTACGAAGTTGGGCGCCCAAACGCATACGATCGCCTATTTGGCGGACGGTTTCTTGGACCCCTATCAAGTCGAGATCGTGCAGGGACTGCTGGAAACGGCGCGCTCCGGCGGAGCCAACCTGCTCTGTTTCGTGGGCGGGCCGTTGCCCCTTGATCCGCAGCTCAGTGATGGTCGTCACGCGGTGTACGATCTCGCGACCAGCGCGGTGTGTGACGGCTTCGTGGTCTCGGGCACCGGCTTGAACCACGAGGTCGGAACATCGGGACTGCTCGCCTTCAGCAAACGTCTCGGGGACGCGCCTGCGTGCACGGTCGGTGTGCTGGCGGAAGGGCTGGTTACCGTCAACCCTGACAACGAGCGCGGCATGGAGCGCGTCGTGACTCACTTGATTGAGGCGCACGGCGCCAAGCGGATTGCGCTGGTGCGCGGGCCTCGACACAACGATGAGGCCGAAGCGCGCGAGCGCGCGTTTCGGTCGGCACACAATCGCAGTCAGCTGCCGGTCGAGGAGCGGCTGATCGTGGCCGGAGACTTCTCGTTCGAGAGTGGTGTCGCCGCAGTGGCAGAACTTGCCAGTACTCTGGGTACCTCGATCACCGATCTGGATGCGATCGTTGCCAGCAACGACCGAATGGCGATGGGTGCCCTATTGGCGCTGCACGAGCGCGGGATATCGGTTCCGGGCGATCTCGCCGTGACCGGCTTCGATGACATCGCGGAGGCCGAATTGACCCATCCACCGCTGTCCACGGCGCGCCAAGCGATGCCACGCCTGGGGCGGGAAGCGATGCGCCTCGTGCTCGAACAGGTTCGGCACGGTACCAAGGGCAAGAGCCAGATCTTGGACGTGGAAATGGTTTTGAGGCGCTCCTGCGGTTGTAGCGGGCTTGCAGCGAGCGAAAGCTCGCGTTCGCTGGACGCGCCGGGCTTCGGCCACTTGGGAGGAGGCTTGCTCTTCCACCGGGAACGCATCCACCTCGAGCTCACGCGCGTCTCGCGCGGAACGCTGGGCGCGGCCGGGCGCGGCTGGGAGCAGCGACTCTTTGCCAGCATGGTCGACGCCCTGCAGCAGAGCGACGACACGCTGTTTCTCAAGACACTTCAGGCACTCGCCGAACGGCTGCTACGCGGGACGAGTGAGCTCAACCGCCTCGACGAGGTCGTGCAAGCGCTTCGTCAGCAGCTGGTGCCATTATTTGGCGACGCCAAACAAGCGGACCGAGCGCGACTGGAAGTGTTGATTCACTCCTCGCGCACGATGCTGTTCGAGATGTCCCTGCGCGCGATGCACAACGATCGGATTGGTCTGCTCCGTAGGAACCGCAACGTGGCGGCTATCTGCAATCGCCTTTCCTGTGCCTTCGACTACGGCGAACTGCAGGAAGCGATTCGAACCAGCCTGCCGCTACTGGGGATCCGTGGCGCTTTCGTCGCCCTCTATGACCCGAAGGACTCCGAGCATGCCCGTCTGCTGTGCGCGTTCGACGCGGAGACGGACCTGAGTCCTTTTCAAGGCCAGCTATTCCTTCGTCGTGCCCTCCTCCCGCCGACGGTGTCCAGCGCGTCGGGACAGCGCGGTCGCTCCTACACCGTACATGCTCTGGTTTGGCGCGGTCAGCTCCTGGGCCACTTGTTGTTGGAACTCGAGCTGATCAGTCTGCCCGAGACCGGTGCTCTCGCGGCTGCGATTGCTGGCGGGCTGCAACGTGCGGCCTTGGCCGGCTCCCCGCCGCCGCCCGCTCGTTAGGCACCGTCGGTCGCTCTAATTTCGAAAGCATTGCGCGCCTGAGCCAAGTTCGTCGTAGCTTGACGGCTCATATGCTCCCATCGCCTCGTTCTGCGCACGTCCCAAAGGCGGCATCTCTCGCTCTGATCGCTTGCGCGCTGGTCCTGACTGTCGCCTGCGGTGCGCCGTCGGCCGCGACCTTGTCGATGCCGCTGCGGGTCGACTACGACCTCTTGGACACTGTCCCCGTTCAACCGATCGCCTACGAGGCGCAGGTTCGGCCCATTCTGGAGAGCCGCTGTGTCGTGTGCCACGGCTGCTACGACGCGCCCTGCCAGCTCAAACTATCGTCGTTCGAAGGCATCGCGCGCGGCGGCAGCAAAGAGATCGTCTACGACGGCGCTCGCATCAGCGCCGCGGATCCCACGCGCCTCTTCATCGACGCGCTGACCACCGCCGAGTGGCGCGGCAAAGGCTTTCATCCCGTGCTCGCAGAGGGCGTCACCGGGACCGATGCCTATGGGCATCTGGACGGCTCGGTCATGTATCGCATGCTGCGGCTCAAGCAGCTGAATCCCCAGCCGCTCACCGGCAGGCTCCCCGCCGGTGTCGACATCGGCCTCGATCGCAAAGCCAGCTGTCCGAAGCTGGCCGAGTTCGACGACTACGCGAGCAAGCACCCCCAGCAAGGCATGCCCTTCGCGTTGCCCAACCTCGACGCCAAGCAGTATCAGACCTTGGTACACTGGCTCGCGCAGGGGGCGCCGCGGCAGGCAGCTCCAGCTCCAGAGGCTTCGGTCGTTGAGCAGATTGCGATTTGGGAGCAGTTCCTCAACGGTCCGAGCTTCCGGGAGCGCCTGGTCGCCCGCTATTTGTACGAACACCTGTTCGTCGGCAACCTCCACTTCGAAGGCCTGGGGCAGCGGAGTTTCTTTCAGCTCGTGCGCTCGAAAACGCCGCCCGGTACGCCGATCGTGCCGATCGCAACGCGTCGTCCTTATGGTGACCCTGGTGGCGCCTTCTTCTATCGGCTGAGCCCGCAGCAGGGCAGCGTGGTGGCCAAGACCCACGTGCCCTACGAGCTGTCTGCGGCGCGCCTGCAGTGGCTGCGCGAGCTGTTCTTCGCTTTCGACTACCCCGTGAAAGCGCTGCCGAGCTACGAAACGCAGGTCGCCGCGAACCCCTTCCGCGTTTTCGCTGCGCTGCCGCTTCGCTCCCGCTACCGCTTCCTTCTGCAGGATGCTCGCTTCTTCATCGAAGGCTTCATCAAAGGCCCGGTTTGCCGCGGCCAAGCGGCCCTGAACGTCATCGAGGACCGCTTCTGGATCGCGTTTTTCGACCCCGATTCGCCGCTGGCGTCCAACAGTACCTACATCAACCAGCTCGCCGATACTCTCGCGCAGCCAAACGAGATGGAAGACAACCTCCGTCTCGTGTCGAGCTACGGGCACTACCTGAAGCTGCAAAATCGCTATCTGGAGGCGCGCCGCAAGGCCGCCCACCTGGCGTTTCCGTTGCCCCTCGATCGCGCGCTCGGCTTGCTCTGGGATGGCGGCGGGACCAACCCCAACGCCGCGCTGACCGTGTATCGGCACACCGACAGCGCTTCAGTCGACCAAGGCTTCGTGGGCGAGCCGCCCAAGACCGCATGGCTTTTGGACTACCCGCTGCTCGAGCGCATTCACTATCTGTTGGTGGCCGGCTTCGATGTCTACGGCAACGTCGGCCATCAGCTCAACACGCGCCTACACATGGACGTGCTGCGCATGGAGGCGGAAGACAATCTGCTGGCGTACATGCCGGCGAAGGCGCGCAAGGCGATTCACGACAGCTGGTACAAGGGCATTCGCAGCGGAGACGGCGACGATATCGAACCCTGGTGGATGGATGTCGACCTGGTGACCGGGTATCGAACCGCCAGCCCGCTGCAAGAGCTCTATGAGCACCTGGCAACCCGGCTCGGTCCGCTGTCGAAAGCGAACATCCCCAGGCCCTGCCCGGGGCAAGATTGTGACTCGGAGGCCCACCAAACCGCGATTTTGCGCGCGGACCGAGCCATCGACAAGCTATCGCGCATGCACGGCAAAGTGGTCGAATTCTTACCGGACGTGGCCTTCGTTCGCGTCGAGTTGGGCGGCGCCCCCGAAGCCGATCTCGCCTATACGCTGCTCAGCGACAAATCTTACGACAACGTTTCCTCGATGTTCTCCGAGCACAAGTTCGGGGAGCGTCGCGACGCGAGCGGGGACAAGCAGACCGTCCTGCCTTGGCTCGAGGGATCCTACCCCGAGTTCTTCTTCGTCGTGCCGCTCGCCGATATCGAGAGCTTTGCTACGCGCTACGACGGGATTCAGAATCGCAACGACTACGAGCGGTTCACCGCGCGCTTCGGCATCCGCCGTACCAACCCCGAGTTCTGGAAAGCTGCCGATTGGTTCAACGCGCAGGCGCTGCGCGAGCAACCCACGCGCGCCGGCATCCTGGACCTGAATCGCTATCAGGATCGCTGACCGCGTGCCCGTCATCGAACTTCGGCGTTCTCGTTCCGGCCGCGGGCCGCTGCGCGACGCCAAAGGCTGCGACGCCCTGTGAGCGACGGCGAGTGCTCGCGTTCAGTTCACGCGAACGTAGAAATCCTCGCTTTTTAGGCCTTCGATTGGGCCTTCCCAGATCTCGAAGCCGACCGCTACGGCTCGCACGTGCGTCGAGCCGGCGATGGTCAGGCCGCGCTTTTCTGCGTCACGCACGAAGTCGAGCACGTCGAACTCGAGTTCGTGGATGTCCGTTCCCTCCCGGCGCACCCAATTGACGATCGGGCGATTGTTGACTGAGCCATTCCAAATGTCCCAGGTGCCTTCCACGTTCGTGACAGTGACGCCTTGATGCATGGCGTTCGCAGAGCCTGCGGGCTGAAAGCCGGGCGGGTCGCGCAGCCACACCATGAGGTAGCCCGTGAACTTCGTGGCGTCCCCGACCCAGATGTCGTACGCGGCGTTGTACTTACCGTTGTCGTTGCCGTTCGAGGCCCAGCGCCAGCCGGTGCGCAGGCTGGTCAGCTCGCTGATGGCCTTGGGCAAACCGCAATCGCCCCGCTGCATGACCGAATACTGGCCGCAGAACACGGAGGGGTAGGACGCGGGTTGGCCGCCTGAGCCTGCCGTGCCAGCCATTTTGTCGACCGTGAACGCCGTGCCGTTCCAGGAAATGGTGTGGCTATCAAAGCCCGGGCCCCAGCCATTGGTGATGAGCACGTAGTTCTGCCCGTTGCGCTTGATGTCGGCGGCAGTGTGGTAGCGAAGGCTCGAGGTCCCGCTACCGACGTAGTCCCCATGGCCGAGCGTGCCATCGCCCCCCGGTGGAGCACCAGCGGTGCCGCTGCCAGCGGTGCCATTGGCAACGGTGCCATTGCCAGCGGTGCCACTGCCGGCGGTCCCGCTGCTAGAGCTACCCGCGCTGCCAGCCGCGGCGCTAGTGCTGCCCGCCGCGCCCACGCTGCTGGCTGCGCCTGCGCTGCCGCTCGAGTTGCCGCTGCCAGCGGCGCTGTTCCCGCTCCCTGCCGATGTGGCCGGCGCGCTGCCCGCGGTTCCGTTCGCCCGAGGCGCATCCGAGGCGGAGCATCCCAAGTGGGCAGTCGAAATCGAAATCAAGCACGCTAGGGTAAGGCAACGCATCGTGCGGAAGCTACACTAGCGAGAGCGAGTGCGCCCGCGCGCAAGCGATGGAAATGATCCGAATTATCCGTCGCGTACTGCACAATTGCAGTATGCGAGTAGCGAGCGCAGGGCCCCCCCCTCGTTGCGTAGTTGCGGGTCAACCGGCGAGCTGCCCGCGCATCTCCGCGGCGTATTGATCCGCATTCAAGTCGGCGAGCAAGTGAACGGTCTTGCCGTGGTCCAACTTGACTACCGCGGCAATCCCTTCGGATTTGAGCGCCGCTTCGCGAACCTGGGCGTGGTCGCGCAGCACGAGTCGGAGGCGGGTCTGGGCGCAGGCATCCACGCTCACGATGTTGCTTTTTCCGCCGAGAGCCGCGATGTAGGCGTTGGCTTTGCGGGCTGCGTCCGGGTCGCGGACGGGGAGCTGCATTCCAGCCGGTGCCGGCGCATTCACCGGCGATGGCGCGTCCACCTGGTCAGCCTCGGGTCCGGCGGTCTTGAGATACTCCTGCATGTCCGTCTTCAAGTTTTCGCTCTGTGTACCGAAGATCGCCTGCACGCCGTCGCCGAGCACGACTACGCCAGCGGCGCCCAGCCCCTTGAGTTTCACCGGGCTCGCTTTGGACACGTCGGCCAGCTTGACGCGAAGCCGCGTAATGCAAGCGTCGAGGCTCACGATGTTGCTCCGCCCGCCGAACGCGCGCACGAGCGACAGCGCGAAGCTATCGCCGGGTCCGCCCTGCGCGGCCTTTCCGGACTCGGTTTCGAGTTCGCGTCCCGGCGTGAGCAGATTGAAGCGGCGGATGGCGAACGAGAAGACGCCATAGTAGACGCTCGCCCAGATCGGCCCGATCACGAGCAACCACAAGGCGTGCTGCGACTTCGAGAAGAGCACGATGTAGTCGATCAGCCCGTGTGAAAAGGTGAAGCCGTGCTTGATGCCGAGCTCCACGCACAGAAAATAGGCGATGCCAGCGAGCACCGCATGAATCGCGTACAGTGCAGGTGCGACGAACAGGAACGCGAACTCGATTGGCTCGGTGATGCCGGTGAGAAAAGCGGTCAGCGCCGCGGAAACCATGATTCCGCCGACTTTCTTGCGCTCTTCGGGGCGCGCACAGTGCCAGATGGCGATCGCGGCTGCAGGCAGACCGAACATCTTGAACAGGTAGCCACCGGTCATGTTGCCGGCGGTCGGATCGCCGGCAATGAAGCGCGCGATTTCCCCATGAACGATCTGGCCGGTTCCGGGATCCGTGAAGTCTCCAGCCTGGAAGAAGAACGGGACGTTCCAGACATGGTGCAGACCGAACGGCACGAGCGCGCGTTCGACTACGCCGTAGATCGCGAACGCGAGTCCAGGCCGCTCGTGCACCGCCCAATGAGAGAATTGTTCGATCCCGCGGCCAATCGGCGGCCAGATCAAACTAAGCACGGCGCCGGCCACGATCACCGCGAAAGCGGTAATGATCGGCACCGCGCGCTTGCCGGCAAAGAAGCCGAGGTAGCTCGGTAGCTTGATCTTGTAGAAGCGGTTGAAGGCCGCCGCCGCGATGCCGCCCACGATGATCCCGCCGAACACGCCGGTCTCGATGGACGGGATCCCCATGATGGATTTCGTCTCGATCCCGAACAGCTTCGCGCACACGCCCATGGCGGCCAGGAAAACGACGTAACCCACGGTGCCGGCCAACGCAGCGACGCCGTCGTTTTCGGTCAGGCCGATCGCCACGCCGATCGCGAACAGCAGAGGTAGACTGCCGAATACGGCGCTGCCGGCCGCGGCCATGACCTGCGAGACTGCTTGCGGCAGCCAAGGAAAGTTCGCGCTGCCAACGCCGAGCAGGATGCCGGCCACGGGCAACACGGAAACCGGCAGCATCATGCATTTGCCGATTTTCTGGAGCAGCGAGAACGCGTTTTTAAACGATGACATCTTCAGGCCTTGCGCTGAGCGGTGGAAGGGTCGGCGTCGGGATCGGGCACGAGAGCGCGCACCTCCGCGGCGGATTCTGCGGCGAGGGCGCGCGCGGCGAGCGCGCGACAAGTATCCATGCTGAGCGCGCGAATCTGCGCCTTGACCATCGGGATCGCCGGCAGACTGACGCTCAGTTCGGTCACGCCCATGCCAATCAGGATCGGAACCGCCGCGGGATCACCGGCGATACCGCCGCAAACGCCGACCATTCTCTTCATCGGTTCGGCGCCCTTGACCGTCTGGGCGATCAACCGCAGAACGGCGGGGTTCAGGCCGTCCACTTGCGGCGCGAGCTTGGGATGTCCGCGGTCGATCGCCAGCGTGTACTGGGTGAGGTCGTTGGTACCGATGGAAAAGAAGTCCGATTCGCGAGCGAACTGCTCTGCCATCACGGCCGCAGCCGGAACCTCCACCATGATGCCGGTGGGGATTGGGGAAACCCCGAGGCTCGCGGCTTCCTCGGCGAGCATCGCTTTCACATCGCGCAGTTCACTCAGTTGGGTGATCATCGGGAACATGATCAGGACCTTGCCGAACGCAGCTGCGCGCAGGATCGCGCGCAGCTGAGTGCGCAAGATCTCGGGACGATCGAGACCGACCCTCACTCCCCGCTCGCCCAGGAACGGGTTGTCTTCCTTGGGGATCGGCAGGTAGGCGAGGGGTTTGTCCCCTCCGACATCGAGCGTGCGAATGATCAGTGGATGCTCGGGGCCCACGGCCAGGGCAATCGCCTTGTAGGTCTCGAACTGCTCCTCTTCGCTCGGAGCGTCGGCGCGTTCCATGAACAAGAACTCGGAGCGCAACAGCCCCACGCCCTCGCCGCCGAGTCCCGCAATCTTTTGTGCGTCTTTGAGTCCCCCAATGTTGGCCACGACTTCGATGCGCGTGCCATCGAGCGTGATTGCAGGCTCTTGCGCGTGGGCCAGGTTGTCTTTGCGACGTCGTTCGGATCGCTCTTGGGCCGTGCGAATGCGCGCGACTTCTTCCGTGCTGGCGTTCAAGCGCAGGGTCCCCTGGTTGCCGTCGAGAATGACCAGCGTGCCATCGGGCACGTCGAGTGCGGTCGGCTCGATGCCAGCCAGCGCCGGTAGACCCAGGGAGCGGGCTATGATCGCGACGTGGGAAGTGGCGCCGCCGCGGGTGGTGCAGAAGCCCATCACCCGCGTGCGATCGATGGCTGCGGTATCGGAGGGCGTGAGATCTTCGGCGATCAGCACACTGTTGGCCGGATACTCGGGCTTGGCGAGCGAAGTGCCGGTGAGAATCGCGAGCACGCGCAGGCCGACATCGCGCACGTCGTTCGCGCGCTGCGCGAGCAGTTGATTGCGCATGCCTGCGAGCCGTTCAGCATGGGTCGAGAACGCGCTCTTCCAGGCGAAGGCGGCGCTCTTGCCCTTGGCGACCGCCGACTCGGCGATCTCGAGCAGGTCCGGATCGGTCAACAGCTCTTCGTGGGCAGCGAAGATCGCCGCCTTCGCGGCCTCGCGTTTGGCATGAAGCTGCCCGCGCAGGGCGGCCAGTTGGCCCTGGGCGGTGGCCAGTGCATCGCTGAGCTGTTTGCGTTCGGCAGCCAGGCCCGTGCCGGCTTCGGTGACTTGAATCTCTTCGCGCCGGAGCTGAAACACTTTGCCGACCGCCAGACCCGCGGACGCCGAAACGCCGACCAACAAGTTGGGATCCGTCGATTTTCGGACGGACGGCAGGGCGGCCGGCGCGGAA
>DATEPG010000102.1:0-43803 GCA_035273265.1 Polyangiaceae bacterium | reverse complement strand
GAGCGAGTCTGATCTATAGCGGTCAGTGAATTCCCTGTCGTTGGATCTGAGGCGCCGAATCGTCGCCGCGTATGAGCGCGACGAAGGCACGTACTTCGAGTTGGCACGGAGGTTTGGTGTCGGGGAGGCCACTGTTTCTCGGCTCCGGCTTTTTGAGTGATGGCTGGAAGCAGCCTTGGTTTGAAGCGGAAACCGGTCCGAAGTCACAGCCGCGTCTACGGTTTCGGTAGTTCACCGGCGGCCATTTGCTCGAGTACCTCACGCGCTTCCGGTTCTATGCGCGGTGCCGGGACAGAACTCAGCGTCAATCGGGCGAACTCCCGGAGCCCACAGAGAGAGAACGCGATCCGAAGGGTGCTACCGAGCGAGGGCTCGAGAACCAAGCAGCGTGGCCCGCGGTCCACCCGCGTGATGTCCGACCAGCGCGTGAAGGCCGGTTGACGAAAGATCCTACGCTCCCGAATGCCTTCTGGACTCAGCTCGAGGCGCGTGATGCGGACGTCGGCATATGCCCCGAGACCGGTCAGTGAAACAATGATGAACAGTACAGCGACCGCTCGTGCTTCCGGCGCGGCGACCCAGACGAAGCTTGCCACGGTCCAGCACGCGGTCGCGAACGCCAACCCGAAGTAGCCGTACGCACGCGGATAGATCATCGTCCGATGCCCCCCGGGTGACGGTTCCGATCGTGCCGTGCCAAGCCACTCGAGCAGAATAGGGATCAATGCGGCTGACAGCGTGAGTGAGAGCCAGCGCTCGGTCGCCTGCCAAAACACCGAATGAAGAGCGAGCAGAGCAATCATTGTTGCGAAAGCGACGGGGAGTCTGGGCGGAGAATCCAAGACATGTTGGCCGCAAACGAAACGAACAAAAGCTCCGGCCCGGTGGGGGTGAACGGGCGTGGCGCGCGCAGGCCGCGCGTCGCTGACTCGTTCGCTATCCGCGCTCGAGTCGCGCTCGGATCTCTTCTGTCGCGGTCGCAAGGTCGTCGTGGGCCTGCCTCCGGTTTCCCTCCACGTAAGCGAGAAGGCACTGAACGACGAGCAATGTGATGCTCGCGTTCACTCCGCGATGACCGAGCTCGACGGTAACGCTGGGGTGCTTCAACAAACCTTCGATCTCTCGGAGCAACCGAGCAACAGCTGCGACCGATCCGTGCTGCGACGTGATTCAAATCGTACCGCGAAATGATGCCAGAGACGAGCGAAGCGGCGCAAATCCAACCGGTGCCGAACCGCTAGCCCGCGGCTGCATCCGTCACTTCCCGATTGCTGTTCTAAACTCTTCTACTAGGGCGCGCTACGCGGCAAACGCCCAACAACGGTTGGCTTTTTAATAGGTGTCTGGAAGTGACAGCACCTGGCCCGCCTAGCGAGTTACTCTTCTGGTTCCTTGAGCAGTTCCGCATCGAGGAGGTCCTTCGGGCGGGCCCAAACGATGTCGACGAAGTCCGGATTGACGCTCGGTTCAGTCACCGCTCTCGCCGTAGCATGTTGCCGGGCGCTGCAGAGCGCCGATACGATGGAACTACCTTGCCTGCGACTGCCCAAGCTTCGCAAGTGAGCGGCCACACAGACGCGATTCGTTCGTCGACCGTCGAGCGATCGAGCGGGTCACGAAGTGGCTCCTCCGCAATCGGGTACGCGCGCAGAGGCCAGTCGGCGGCACTTGCGCGGCGTATTGCCGCTCTTTCTTTGGCACCGGTATCCATGAGTTTAACTTTACCCGACGAGTTTAACTCAGCAAAGTCTTGCAAGCGAGCGCTCCCGTTCGCACAACGATAGAGTCGCTCTGGGTCAGGTGCGCTCTCAGTCGGAGCAGAGCGACATTCGACCCCGAGCTTCGTGTCACGAAATGCCCGAAACACTGACGCTTCCCCCAACAGATAGCCCCAGGCTTCCAAGCGCTCGTCACCTTGTGCGACCGGGACGTCGGCTGAGATGTCGTGACGCTCCTCCGACTGCGGCACCCCGCAAGCCATCAACAGCACAATAGTCGAAGCGGACAGACATGCACGGGGTCTCGAAAAGCCCATCGGCAGAGCCTTGGCGGTATCCGCGGCTCTGGTCCAATCGAGAGATCTCATGGTTTGCCATGCCTTTTCCAGATAGGCACGCCCGACCGGAAGCATGCGGAACAGCGGCTTGAAGGTCTCGGCCGGCTCCTCGACCTGACCGCGTTGTCCGACTTCATTTCGAGCTCTAGCTTCACTCGTCGAGCCGCAGCGCTTCGCGATACTCCGGAATCACGCTGCCGTCGGCGGACATGACCACGAACCAGGGTTGCCACGGGATCTGCAGTTCGTCGAAGGTGCCGATCAGGTCGCTGTAGTAGCGCACGCGGTCGGAGAGCTGGGGTTTGGCATCAGAAGCGCCGAATTCGTTGCAGATCATGGGCACGTTGTGCGCGACTGCCCAACGCTTCGCGCGCACGATGTGATTCCTGATCTCGGTTCTAAACTCTTCTACTAGGGCGCGCCACAGTGAGAAAAGCCAACGTTGATTGGCTTTTCGTGGGGCGGGTGGAAGCCGGCCCTGGTCGTTACGGGCGACGCTTATGGATCTCCTCCAGTGTCGCGCGAAGGAGCACGAGCATGGCCTGGTCTTTCGTTCGGTTGAGCTGTTCCTTCACCACAATTAGTCGCGCGAGCGAGAGCACCCTGAACCGCGCCCCGTCGACCTCGAGCCAATCACTGTCAGGAAGCAGATCTTCGAACGTTGTGCTCGTCTCGATCGTGGCAAGGACATCCAGCGGACCTGCGGTCGTTTGCAGCAACTTGTGCCCACGACTCTGCAAATGTGAGCGGTTCGGGACGATTCGTCGTGGATCGTCCCGAAAGACCGCGCCAAGCTCGGTGAGCACCAGCTCCAGCCGACTGATATTCGACTCCGAGAGCGCGTAGACGATGTCCAAATCGATGGTGTGAACGGGTGCGCCTTGCAGCACCGCCGCCATGCCGCCCACCACGATGAACTCCACCTCGTGTACGACGAGGGCGGAGATAATGCTAGCGATTGCCATTCGGCACTCGCCGGACGTCGCGCACGAGGTCGATGGTGCCTTGCACGTACCGCAGCCGTTCGCTCGGTGTCAGGCTGAGCATCCAGCGGATGAGTGATCGGTCGACTCCCGCTGCGTCGTAGGCCGGATGCGTGACACCTTCTGCGAGTGTTCCGACCGTCTGGCTCACAGCGCCTGATTTCGGATGTTCTGGCGGTGTTTGGTCGGTTGCGACAGGGATCACCATTAAACTTTAGTGGAGGAATTTAGCAGCGCAAAGAAGGAATGGAAGGGCAGTGGTCCTCCGTCGGAATTTTCCGCCGACCAATGACGTCTAGACCGTGCGGTGGGGAGAGTCTCGGACCAATGGGGAATTGGCGTGGAGTCTCGAGCGTCCCCGCTTTGCTCTTGCTGATTCTCGCTGGCTGCAAGCAGCCAACGAACCCCAGGGAGGACGGCGCTTCACCCACACCCTCGGGTCGCGCGCCAAGCACCACGGCATCAAGCGCGCCGTCGCCCAAAGCTGTCCCCAGCGGGTCGGCAACCGCGCTGGTGCGTGGTTGTTCTCGCTCGCGTCAGGCGCGCCCTTCTCCGTCAATGGCACCGGCGCTCGACCAGAAGCCGGACTTGCTTCCACTGCTGCTGGCAGGCAAAAGGGGTGACCCTCGGCTTGTTCGTCTGCGCTTTCATCATCCGATCGCGGGTTGCGAATGCCCATCGTTCGGTCTGAGCGACTACGAAATGCCTGACGATCCAGAGTCATTCGACGGGGCGCTGCTCGATTCCTGGGTCTACGTGGTTTTCCCCGCCGGGGTCCCGAATGGCCACGATTTCGTCGCTAGCAAATACTTCGGGTTCACCCGCTCAACCTTTGGTCCGCGTTTTGATTGGTGGGCGGAAGCAACCGAACGCGCGGCCATCCCCTCCAGCGCGCAGTCAGCCTAGGCGCTTCGCGATCCCGAGATAAACCATTAACGCGATACGGCCCAAGCTGAGTTCTGAGTCTGTACGCTGCGCTGGTGCTGCCATGGCTAGCGGACAAGGCGCTCGTCAGTTCAGAAGCTCTAGGTTGTCGGTGACCGAGCGATGCTAAGTTCATCGCGCGTGAAGACATCGTGGCCAGTGCATGCTCGGTTGACGGGGATAACGCTCGCCTTCCTCGCTCTGGGTTGCACACAGAAACCGCAGCGCGCAAGCGAAGCGACCGTGGTCGCGACAGCGCGTGTTGCGCCGTCGGGCTCTGCGGCGGCGAGCTCTGTTGCTCGAACGCCAGCGGCGGAGGCTGAGCTGCGCGACGCGGCGGAGCTCGGGCGACTTCGCTCCAGCCCTTCGGGAAGCAGCTCGAGTTGTGCGCAGTTTCGCGCGCTCGAGCTTTCGGAAGGCCGCGCACGCCGCCAGGCGCAAGGCGTGCAGCGCGTCAACGAGTGCAGTGCCGCAGCAGCTCGCCTCGTTACCTGCGTCGAGACCCCCGAGGGCTTTTTCGTGCCCGTCGAACAGCTGCCCGAATTGTGCAGCTATCGGTTGTGGTTCGTGCCGCGCGACCCGGCGCGGCGACCGTTGCCAGTGAGCGACGTGCTCGAGGAGTTCGATCTGGCGTTCACGGTTCGTCTACAGGCGGAAGATCTCGACGACGATGGCGTCGTCGAAGCGCTGCTGATCCGCGGCTGGGCTCACCCCGAAGGCGTCGGGGACGGACAACACGCTTACGTCGTGGAGCCCAGTGGGGAGCAGCGCCAACTGCCCTTCGACGACCTCCAAGACGTCGACGGGGACGGCCGCATCGACGCCATCGTCAGCTTCGCGAGCACGACGAACGCGGCGGGCTGCGAGGCGCCGGATGCCTTCGAAGCGTGGGTCCCGCGTACCCTGTACGGCCCAGAAATCGTGCTTCATCGCCGGTCCGGCTTCAGGTTTTCGCTGAGCGATGAGGCGGCCCGCCGCGCGCGCGGGAAGGCCTGCAAAGACCCGGGAAAGAACCCGGTTGCGCACCGCGCGGGTGAGGTCGACGAGAGCGAAACCGTGCGCCGCGCTGTGTGCCAGCTCGCCGACGGTGGCGACCCCGCGGCGATTGGACGCGCCTTGGCTGATGCCTGTTCACGCGACTACGAAATCCCCGCCGACTGCAAGAAGCGGCGTCGCGGGGTGTGCTTTTGGCGTTCGACGCTGCTCAACGTTCCGGCTGCCTTTGCCGCGCTTCAGCCCTGGCTCGAAGCCCCAACTGCCCCGACCAATCGCCCTCAGCCCTGAAGGCCCTGCGCCCCCACCGTGGGTCTAAACTCTTCTACTAGGGCGCGCTACACTGAACAGAGCCAACGTTGGATGGCCTTTTGAGTGATGGCTGGAAGCAGCCTTGGTTTGAAGCGGAAACCGGTTCCGAAGTCACAGCCGCGTCTACGGTTTCGGTAGTTCACCGGCGGCCATTTGCTCCCGTACATCACGCGCTTCCGGTTCTATGCGCGGTGCCGGGACAGAACTCAGCGTCAGTCGCGACGTGGGCCGCTCGGCACGCGCGAGTCACTAATAGCGACCTAAGGTCTCAGCGCGCCAGTTTGCTACGCCGCAGCAACTTGGTTGTGGCTAGTACGCCAAGCAGTCGTGAGCTGCCGCTCAATGGCTGGTGGACCCGCTGTCGGTGCTATTGGTCTTAGAGCCGCCCGAGCTGGTCGGCGGATCCCTCTTGGAAGCGGCGTTGCTCGGCTCGGGGGTCATGTCGGTGCCAAGCACCTCGTCTTTGGGCCGACTATGGCCCGTGGGAGCGTTTCCGCTGGGCGCAATCGCGTCCGAACCATTCGTACTGCTCCCATCGTTGGCCGGGCGGCCATGGCTACACGCCGTAAGCGCGCCCAGCGCGGTCGCAAGCATCAAACCAAATAGCGAAATGGCCTTCATGGGTTCTCCTCGAGCGCGGAGATTGCAGAACCCGTTCCATCGCTCCAGGCTCAGTCGGCCTCGTCCGTAGGCAGCGTTCCTGACACAGTAGAAAGTTGGGCGGCTATTTCGCTTCAGACTCGAGGAGGGCCTCATTGCCCGGCTTGCGATCTTGGCTCGTCGAAGCGACGCAAATCCAGTTTAGTCCCGTCGCTGGGTGCTGCGCCGACCATGAGCCCGGCCAGGACCGTCACGGCGTAGATAGCGTAGCCAGCGAGCGGTGCATAACGCACTGACCAATCCGGTTGAGGGTTGGCTTCGCCGTGCGCCACTGCTGGGTCAGCTGCACTCCCAACCCGCTTAGTTTAACAGCGCATAGGAGGAATGGAAGGGCAGTGGTCCTCCGTCGCAATTTGCCCGGTTGCGGTTCTAAACTCTTCTACTAGGGCGCGCTACGCTGCACAGGCCAACGAAGGTTCGGCTTTTCGAGGGGAGGTGGAAGCGGGTTCGGCCCCGGTCCCGCCGAAGATGCACGCTAAACCTGAAGCAGTCGGACCTCAGGGAAATAGGAACGCAGACGTGCCTGAAAGTGACAGCACCCGGGCCGCTCAGCGAGTCACTCTTCTGGTTCCTCGAGCAGTTCCGCGTCGAGGAGGTCCTTCGGGCGCGCGGCTGCAAGCTTGCTCCGACGCATTGCCGCGCGACCGATGAATCGAACAGCTCAAGTCCGAGCGGAACGAGCGCTCAAGTGGACCGGAATCCGCAGTGGAGCGCTTGGTGCGCGAGCAACGGCGGTCTCGGGTTCTCGGGCAACGCACGCCACCACAAATCCGGAAAGGCGCGGGTTGGCTTCTTGCGAGGTGGCTGAAGCCGACTAGCGACTACGGACGGCGTTTCTGGAGCTCTTCCCGTTTCCGGAGCTCTTCCAGGGTGGCGCGTAGCAGCACGAGCATGGCCTGGTCCTTCGTTCGGTTGAGCTGTAGCCACAACCCTGCCACTAGCAAAGCCGAACCAACCATCATTGTCTTCACGGGCTGTTGCGAGTCCTTGTTTCAAGGTCACGCCGCGCGCGCCGCACCTGGAACGCGGCGGCAGGACGTTCAGAGCGGGGTAGGCCCAATGGAGCGCCGGCTCACCTGCCAATTCGGGAGAGCCGGCGATTGGCGCCAATTAACGGCCTCGTCGAGCGTTCGACGAGCCTGGGCCAAAGCTATCTGCTGGCTTGGTCGACGACTCGCAGCAAGGAGTCGGTGCCCTGAGCATCTTGTCCCAATTCCCAAATCATGATGCCGCCATATTCCTTGGCGCGACCAACTTTCTCTTCGACTGTCTTGGGGCTGTTGAAGAAGACGCCCTTGCCATCGAGACACACGAAATCTTGCGTTCGCGCCTGGTCTTCAATGCCCGCCGCTTTGGCCTGGCTCAAAATGAAGGAGTACGGAAGTGGACTGAAGCTCTTGCCGTTTTCCTGGTCGCTGACCGCTGGCCGCTCACAGTCTTGCCATTGGTAGCCATAGAACGGGACACCCAGGATGGCCTTGTCGCGCGGGAGGTTGTGGTCTTCTACCCACCAGTCGAGCTCTGCCAGGCTATCCTCGACAGACGAGGATTGCGTCTGTTTTCCATAGTGAAAGTCGTAGGCCATGATGTTGACGAGGTCGAACTGATGCAGAACCGGCACGATCGGCTCGCCGAACCACTTCCCCACCGCGGCGGTGAGCTCGATGCCTAGGGCGTGGACCTGGCGCGAGAGCGCGGAGACGAAGGCCTGATAATGAACCGCGTTTTCTGTGACGGCTGTCCCTTCTAGATCGAGATCGATGCAGTCGAGCCCGTGGTCTTTCGCGAACTGCGCCAGGTTTGCCGCTAAAGTATCGCGAACGCCGTCCGCCAGGACACTTGGCAACTGCTTGCTGTTCTCTGCGCCGCCGACCGACACGCACACCTTGACCCCCGCCGCATGCGCTACCGATACGAAGACGTCGATACCGGTGTCGGGCACCGCAGGAACACCTGCGAGATAGTGATTGTAAGAAAGGCTACCCTGCTCACTGACGTCCACGAACGCCAGATTTGCGTACGTAATGCGCGAAAAATCGAGTCTTCTCGCCCAATCTTCGAGCGTATAGGAGTAA
Organism: Polyangiaceae bacterium; assembly: GCA_035273265.1. Taxonomy (GTDB): domain Bacteria; phylum Myxococcota_A; class Polyangia; order Polyangiales; family Polyangiaceae; genus PMG-095. Next base: position 35,800 of record DATEPG010000102.1, on the reverse strand, counting down.
TAGTTCGGCAGGTATACGACAGTACGCAGGCGCGCGGCAGATGAATCCTGTTTGTCGACTCCGTTGTTGGCGTGATTGTCGGCGTCGCTATCGGAATCAACCTGTCCACCCTGCGGAAGACCGGGGGATTCAATGCCCGCCGCGGGTGCGCCGGGCAGGGTCGTGTCGTTGGGCGCGGCCGAGCAGCCCGTCAGGAATGCCAAGATACAGAGCGAGCTTCGTTTACCGTTGATGATCATGACTTCTCCTCGTGTTGATCGTGACGGCGCTCGGCGTCCGTGGAGACCTTCTGACTCGAAGACCGACACGCCGGGTGAGTGAGCGCCGCGCACGCACGAGCAAGAGTGTCGAAGTGCACCTGATCGGGTTATCCTTGAAGCCCGACGGTTCGTACCCTTCTCGATTGCGTCGCTATCGAACGCAAGGTAGCGGTCAATAGCGTCACGGTCGAACGCAAGGTGGCAGTGCGGTCGAGCACAAGATAGCCATCGACATTCGTACCTATTCCAGGAACGCGAAGCTCGATTAGGGAGCTTCGGCTCCATCCAAATCAAGAGTGGCAATGATGACCGCCACAGCCTAGACTCTTCTACTACAGTAGGGCGCGCTACGGTGAGAAAGATGAACCGGCGCGCCTTGCAGCACGGCGGCCATGCCACCCACGACGATGAACTCGACGTCATCGGCTACCAGGGTCTAAATGATGCTAGCGATTGCCATTCGGCACGCGCCGGACGTCGCGCACGAGGTCGATCCCCGAGTCACAGTCGCGTCTACGGTTTCGGTAGTTCGCCGGCGGCCATTCGCTGGAGTACATCGTGCGCGTCCGGCTCGATGCGTGCCTCCGAAACGAGCTCAGCGATAGTCGAGCGAAGTCCTGGAGACCGTACAATGAGAACGAGATCCGGAGAGTGCTACCCGCGCGGCGCTCCAGAGCCAGGCAGTGTTGCCGGCGTTCTACATGCGTCACGTCCGACCAGAGCGTGAAGGTCGAGTGACCCCCAATAGTACGGTGGTTGTTTTTTGGGGGTCGGCTGGAAGCGGCAGCGTGACCGGGATCCGTGCGTGGTCGACACCCTGCGAGTGTCCTTACGGCGCGGGTACCGAGCCCTTTCCGCGGGGTGCCGGCTCGAGATCGCATGGCCGTTCGTCCCCTTGGCAGTGCGGCTCTGCTTCCGCCTCGGACGGCCCGTTTGCCGGAAATTCAGCAGGCTCACGGCTCTTCATCAGGCGATAGGCTCGTTGGCGAGAGAAACCGAGCAAGCTGGCGGCCTCCGCTACGTTGCCGCCCGTCTGCTTGAGCGCGAGCGCGAGACGCTCCAAGTCTTGCGCGCGGCGCGAGACGGCTGGCGCGGCTGACAGAGGAAGAGAGTGACTGGCCGGAGAAATCGTCGGTAGCCACTCGGAAGGGAGAAACGAACGCTTCAACGTTGGCTCAGCGCCGTGCACCGCGAGCAAGCGCCGCGCGAGCTGCTCCAGTTCTCGTACATTGCCGGGCCAAGTATGAAGGCACAGACGCTCGACTAGCTTGGCTTCGGTCGATGGTGGTTGTCCGCCTGAATGGTGATTGGTGAAGTGCTGAAACAAGGGGGCAATATCGCCTATGCGGTCGGACAGTGCTGGAAGCGTTACTGAGAGACCCAAAAGTCGGGCCTCCAAGTCTTCGCGGAATTCTTTGGCAACAACGAAGTCTCTGATGGGTCGTTGGGCTGCCGTGACGATTCGGACGTCAACCGGGACTCCTTTGGTTTCCCCGAGAGGCGTGACGCGGCGCTCTTCGAGTACGCGCAAGAGCTTGGCCTGGAGTGCCAGGGGCAACTCGGTGATTTCGTCCAAGAACAGCGTGCCTCGGTGGGCGGCACGGAAATGACCCAGGCCGGCGCTGTCGGCGCCCGTGAAAGCGCCTTTGCGGTACCCAAACAACTCGGCTTCGGCCAGGTCTTTGGGCAATGCGGCGCAGTTGATCGCATGGAACGGGCCGGTTCTTCCGCTTAGCGCGTGGACTGCGTGGGCCACGCGCTCCTTGCCTGTACCGGTGCGACCCACGATGACAATCGCAAGGTCACTCTTCGCCGCCTGCCTGAGTGGTTGAAAAGCACGTTGCAGCTCGGGACCACCGATCAACCCTTCGGCGATCTGCGCAAACTTCGGCGGAGCGCCCTCCCACTCCACGAACACCCCAACACAGTCACTGATTCGAAGCACCGCGCCGCTCGAGATAGCGCCATGTTGCACACGGTTGCCATTTAGGAATGTGCCATTGCGACTGCCAAGATCCTTCACGGCAAAGATCGGCCCCTGCCGGTAGATCTCAGCGTGTCGACGCGAGATGCCGTCCCCTCTCAACGACACCCGACACTCGTCGCCACGCCCGATGACCAGCCCGTGCTCCAAGGAGACTGCCTCGGGCATCGGGGGGAATACCCAGCGTAACCAGAGTTGTGGTCGGGGTGCAGCAGCGACGGAATCATCGTCGGCGGCGGTAGTATTCCTCTTCAACGCAAGGCCTCATCGTTCGGGGGGGACCGAGGTTAACATGCCGAGTTCGGAAAACATCCCGTGGTGAGCGTCTAAAAAAAGCCTACCGCCGCGTGCCTGGTCCTCAATCAAGCGAGAGCGCGAGCGAGCGGTGGGAATTCAACGACCGTACCCGCCGGGCAGTCAGGGACGGCGAGAGCGTCATCATTTGGTGGTCCCCGCAGAGGCGTACGGGTTTTGCCAATCCAGGTTTGCTCCGTAGTCGTTGGACTGCGCATTAACGCTATTCGCAGACGCATTCCCTCTTGGCACGTTCTTTCGTGGTCGCGCTGCCGCGTGGGGATCCGGCTCGGGCTTCGCCGAGGCAACGGCAAAAACTGGGGCGATGTTGGCCGCTGCGACGCTCGTCGTAGCGCCGACGGCCGGCGCTTGCGGCGTTGCGAGCGCGCTGCTCTTCGGCACGCGAATCGCGGATGCTCCGACTTTTTCGGTGTCAACCGCGGCGTTCAGCAGCCAAGCGCGGTCCAAGCAGTGGAGCGCCAAACCGCCCAACAACGCGACCGCTAGCCACCCGAAGCGCCGCTTCGCCGCTGGCGCGTCAGACTTCAGGCGGCCTCTTGGGTCTGCTGTCGAGGAGTTGCTGAGCGTCTCTTCGGCGCTCGCATCATCGCTAGTAGCGAGAGAGGCGGCGCTGGAGGAGCCCACCTTGGTCTCGCGCGCGTACGGCGCCAGCGCATCCGCTAGCTCATCTGCAGATTGGAAACGCTGCCCGGGATTACGCCGCAGACTTCGTAGCACCGTTGCTTCGAGACTTGGGTTCAGGCTCGGCCTGAAGTCGCGGAGCGGCGCGGGGTCCTCGGTCATGATGTGAAATAGTACTTCCTCGGTGTTTCGCCCGGGATGGGGCACAACGCCGGTCAGGCACTCGTACAAGATGGCCCCGAGTGCGTAGAGGTCCGCGCGTGGATCGAGGCGCGCGTCACCGCGTGCCTGCTCTGGCGCCATGTACCTCAGCGTTCCAATCAGAGAGCCAGTGTGCGCCGTGGAATTGCCGCCGCTTGTCTGAACGACACCAAAGTCTAGGATCTTGATAGAATCTCGACCGTCGTCTCGGCGCTCGATGAAGAGGTTCTCCGGCTTCAAATCGCGATGCACGAGTCCGAGTTCGTGTGCCGCCTGGAGCCCGCGGCACGCCTGAATAATCAAACGCGCTGCGCGAGGCGCGCTGAGCTGACCCGTCTCGCGCAGCACGCGCCTCAGATCCTGCCCGCGCAGAAACTCCATTACGAAGTAAGGCGCCCCGTCCGGCAAATGACCACAGTCGACCACGGCGACCACGTGGTCGTGCTCGATCCGACTTGCACTGAGCGACTCGCGCGAAAAACGCCGCAACATCCGCTTGCTTCGGACGAGCTCTGGATGCAGCAACTTGACCGCGAAGCGGCGGCCCAGCACCCGGTGGCGAGCTTCGTAGACCTCGCCCATACCGCCCTCGCCAATCTTGCGGACGAGCTCATACTTTCCTTCCAGAACTTCGCCGACCCGGGAAAGACTCTCGTCCGCCCGGTCCGCCTGCGACTCCTCCCCTCGTAAGTCGGGATTCAGCAGGCCGCTGCTCATTGGGCTGGTCTAGCCCAAGACTCTACGGGACGCACCTGACGACGCGCGCGCTAGCGTACCCGCACAGGGCACAGAGCGTTCATCTAACCCTTGCGGCGTGATCCGTAGAAGAGTCCCCGAGCTGCGGGCCCGGTACTGCGGGTGGAGTGGCGCGAAAGTACGATCCTTCTTAGTGACACCCTTGCTTTCGCGCCACCGTTGCGGCATAGGGAAGCGCTCTCGGGGCGATGCGAAACTGGCGATCAATCCGCATGCGAACAAGCGTTTCTTTGTTGATCTTTGGAACCTGTTCGATCACCAGCATGCCGGCGATGTCGGAACCTCTAGCGCAGGTTGACGCCAGCACCGCGGTTGCTCGACAGTCCTTCGACGAAGGGTTGAAGCACTTCAAGAAGGGTGAGTTCGATGCTGCCATCGCGGATTTCGAGGCGGCATTGCAAAGCCGGCATCACCCGACGGTGCTGTACAATCTAGCGCACGCCTATGCCGCGGCAGGGCTGCCCCTCAAGGCCGTTGTGACGCTGGAGCGCTACCTCGCGGACGTAGGCACGACGCTGCCACCGGCTCGACTCAGCGCCGTCAACGCGCTCATCGACACGCAAAAAAGATTATTGGGCACAATCAACATCACGAACACGGACCCGGGGATTGCCATTTCGATCGACGGAGTGGACGTCGGTACGACGCCACTCGGGCCCCTTTCAGTGGTGCGAGGCAATCATGCGCTAGTAGCGACGCATCCGGGCTTCATGCCTGCAATCGTTGCAATCGAGGTCGAGGCGTCGCAGAACCGCGAGGTGCAGCTACAGCTCGTCGCGTCCCCTTCGTCTGCACCTGAATCGATCGTCAACAAGGGCGCGAGTACGCCAGGTCCCAGTGGACCGCCAAGCCTGCAGGTCCCAATTGAGCGCGTAGCGAGCTCGCCGTCCCCTGTGGCGCAGGCTCACACGCTCGAACACATCGGATTTGCATCGCTTGGCGTCGCCGTGGCGGCGGCCGGATTCGGGACGTACTTCGCATTGCGCACGCGCGCGAGCTGGGCTGAGCGACAGCAGCACTGTAGTTCGGGCGTGTGCGACGAGCAGGCGGTGGAGGCATGGCACGCTGCCAAGCGCACGGCATTTATCGCTGACTTGTCATTTGCCACGGCGCTCGTGGCGGGCGGTATTGGGGTCTACCTGCTCGTTGTTCAACCCCGCGATGCCACCCATGTGCCCGCGGGGCGCGTCGGATTGGTGAGCCAGGCCGGCACCTGGCAGGTTCAGTGGGTAGGGACGCTATGAGCAGGCAGTGCGGGCGCTGGTTGCTCGGTATGCTTTCGATCGTGACCGGCTGTGAGCACGTATTCGGATTGGAGTATACCAGTGCTGGTCAGTCCGCGGGCTCCCCTTCGAGCGGCGAGGGTGGGCTTGGCGCAGGCACAGGCGGCATTGACGCCGGCACAGGCGGCATTGACGCAGGCACAGGCAGCATTGACGCAGGCACAGGCGGCATTGACGCAGGCACAGGCGGCATTAACGCCGGCACAGGCAGCATTAACGCCGGCACAGGCAGCATTGACGCAGGCACCAGGGGCGTCGACGAGCACGCCGGAGGCATGGGCGCTGGCACCGGCGGAATGGCCGCTGGCACTGGCGGAATGGCCGCTGGCGCAGGCAGCATTGACGCAGGCACCAGGGGCGTCGACGAGCACGCCGGAGGCATGGGCGCTGGCACTGGCGGAATGGGCGCTGGCACTGGCGGAATGGTCGCTGGCACTGGCGGAATGCCCCCGCCGGTCATCAATCTTGCGTCGGATCCGCGAGTTGCGCTGTGGCTTGATGCAAGCTCGCAGGTCACGACCAACAATACGCAGGGAGTAACGGCGTGGGGCGATCGCTCCATAAATGCGCAAAGAGCGGAGCTCTACGGCGGTGGAGACCCGACTACAGTCGACCGGGCACCGAAATTGGTGCCGAATGCGTTTGGATCCCACGCTGCAATCCGTTTCGACGGAGTGGACGATAAACTCAGAGTAGCTGATAGTGTAGAGCTACAAGTGGGTCACTCTCCGTTTATTTTAGCCTTGGTGTTATCGAATCGCTCCAGCCTATGCTGCCAACAATTCATATTCACGAAAGCGGCGAGCAGCGGCCCGGGTATCACTGTGTGCGTGAATTGGTATCTCAGCGTCTCTAATTGGACCCCTCCTCCGAGCACAGAGTTTGTAGGCCTTCTACAGATGAGCGAAACAATGGGAAGCTTGGTGTCTACCCCTTTCTCCGATTCGTCGAACTATGACGATGACAAGCTTCGCGTGGTCAGTCTCCTCCGCACCAAGTTCGATTTTTCGATCCGAGTGAATGGGCAGGTGCTCGGTAACGTTCCGAACATTGATCTCAACGTCAGCGCCGCGGGCGGGGATGTCGTCCTCGGCGGACACCCTTGGGTCGATGGGCCGGCCAATTTCACGGGATCTATCGTGGAAATCGTATTGGCCAGCAACCTCACTTTCGACCAAGCACACGCCCTCGAAGCAACTTTGCTGAAGAAGTACGCGGACGCATTGTAGAGCAACGCGAGACATGCGTTGACCCGCGCAGGGGCGATCCGCACCTCGCGCCAGAGGGAGACTTGTATATCCTACACCGCTCCACCCCGCGGCTCGAAAACGCGGGCTAAAGCGGAAGCAGGCAGACCTCAGGGAAATAGAGACGCAGACGGTCGGGGTCAGCGAAGTCCGCACTCAAAACTCGATTGCCTCGTCGAGCGGCCGATGCCAGGACGACCGCATCGACCACGGTTGCCCTTTCACCGCGGCAAGCGCCTCTCCAGCGATACGCGCCAGGTCGGGTAAGAGCGGCTCGATGACGCAGGCCTCGAGCAGCGCGGCAATCCGCGCTGAACGCTCGCTCGCGCCATGCCTCGACATGACCGGGTCGGAATCGTGAGCTCGTAGCCGAACTGCTCGGCAAGTTCGAGCTGTGCCATCGTCCGTCAGGCAGCGCGCGAGAAGCCCTTTCATTCGGGTGCAGATGCAATCCCGCATGAGGCAGGTCCGCCCTTCTGGCGACAGTTCGAGCGGTAAGCATGCCGCATCCCGGCCGGCACGACACGCGTTCGCGCAAGCAAATGTTGGCCGCGTCTGCGCAATCAGAGGTGGTGACTCAGTAGCCGCAGTTCCCCGCCATCACGTTGTGACAAGTGCGTTTTACTGAACGACGGCGACCGCATCGACGACGAGCTTGCCACTCAGCACTTTGAGTTGAACGGTGTGCGCACCCGCGGCTAGCCCGCGGAGCGAGTAGCTTTGATAGAGCTGGCTCGCTGCCGTCGTCGCGGCGGAAGCGTTGACGACCTTCCCATCGACCATCACCTCCAGCTTCGCAGAACCGTCGTTCTGACCCAGGATGTCCAAGCCGGTCCCCGTCAAATCGTACTTGAGGGTCGCACCGGCGGCTCGGCTCGTGGAGAGAGTGCGTTGGTAATCGTACATGCTTTTGCCCGCCTCGTGCGCCCAGCTGCCGGCGTAAACGAGCTTGGTCGCCGGGGGCGAAGCTAAATCCGTCATCTCGAGGTTGTCGAGCACCTCTGAATAATAGGAGGCCGAGCCCGCAACCTTTTCAACCCTCAGGTTGTCGAAGCGCGTAAAGTAATATCCGCTTGCGAGATCGACGCGCCCCGAGAGCCGAGCCTTGGGGTCGGTGTACGTCGTGAGCACGACACCATCGAGAAAAGCAGTGACTTTACTGTCTAGCACTTGGAGCGCAATGTTGTGCCAAGCGTCGTACGCAGCCTTGAAGCCCGCGATTGTGACGCCGCCCGTGCCAGCCACGACGTTTCCGCTGACCGCTGACACACCATCGACGAGCAACTGCCAGCTGCCGTCGAACTGGAACTTCAGCAAGTAAGGAGTGCCGCTGATGGTGTGGGAGCTCGCGCCTCCCTGTTGACGGGCGCCTATAGCTGCGTAGTTGTTACCGCTTTGGGTACTGCTATTTTCGAACGAGACATCCACGCTTGCCTTGTAGTTGAGCCAGCGGTTGTCCCCGACCGCGGTGATCGGAGCGCCCTCGTTCCACGTACCACCGAGCCCCATCGAAGGTTGATCCACCTGCTGACGAAGCACATAGTTCGACGAGCCGCTCGGCAGGTAGGCTTCGAACGCGCCGTTGCGGTCGCATAGAAAGCGCGGCATCACACTTTGTGAACCTCCGCGCGCGGTCACGTAGCTTTCGCTGCTCATTACTTTTCCGCCTGCGCCAACTACCGCGACGGTCTTCTTCGTGTAGTCGAAGTCATCGGCGTACAAGATGGAATCGGCAGTACTTTGCGCAGAGCCGTCGGCGTTCGTATCGAGCACGGTGCGGGCGCCCTCCACCGGCAAGGGGATGGCGTAGGCTGCGTTGCGCGAGTTCGCCAAAGTCGTGGCGGTGAGAATCGAGTACGGCTTGACCGAGATGGTGTACGCGTTGCTGGCGCTGCCGCTGGCACTGCAGCGATAGTGCATGTGGCTGGCGTTGAAGGCTTTGCCCGGCTCCGCCGCGCTGGTTTCCCACAGTTCTAGCGGAGGATTTCCGTCGATCGCCATGTTCGTGGGCCGCAGTTGGTACGTTTTCGCAGACTCACTGTCGTTCACGAACACCGTCGAGAAGTTGCTTTTGTCCGGAGCAGCAAGGGTCAAGTAGCTCGGCGAGCCATTTCGACCGTTCACCGGGTTGGTACCGGTTGCCCCAGTGGCGCTCGATTGCGGCATCATTCTCCAGATGCCGGCTGCATTGCTGCTATTTTCCCAGCCCGTCTTGGCAAACCAGCTGAAGTGCCGAAGAATCTGCAGGCCGGCGTCGTAGTGTATCCAGCCCGACCAGGGGTCTCGAGCGCTCAGCAACTCCTTGAAGGAGAACTGCCCACCTTCGTAAAACGAGCCGACCGCCGGTTGATAAATGAAATGTGTCCGACGTGAATTGACGAAGCCCTTGATGATGGTGTTGCCCATCTCCAGCGGTCCGTTGATGCCCCCGATCCCCGTACCCTCGACCTTTGGGTCTTTCGTATTGTTGCGGGGACGAAAGCTCGAATTGCCGAATGTTGCTTGCGCCTCGCTATTCCAAATCTCCTTGTCGAACTGCTCCGCTAGCTTTTTGAAATTGCCCGCGCTGTCGTCGTCCGTGTTGTAGTGGTACCCCGCGACCGCTATCGCATCCCGCAGGGTTGCATCGCTGACCGCGGTGCCACCGAAGGAGGCAAGACCCGCTTCATCCGAGATCACGACTTGGATGCCGTGATAAAGCGCTTGCTCGGTGGCGTTCTCGAAGCCGGCAGTATCGGCCTTGAGCTTGGCAGCATACTGCTTGGTCCACGCGGTGTCCGCCGCTCGCTCGTTGAGCCCGGGATTCACGTAATCGACCATGTAACCGTAGCTACGGTAGGCCGCCAAGATCGTGTCCTTGAACCAGGTGTAGATCTTATCATTCGTATTTGCCCAGCCCGGCGCGTTCCAACGCAGAATGCTCACCTTCAACTTCGGGTTGAGCTGCTTTGCGTCGGCTGCGAGCTGAAACCCAGGACTCCGCCGGACGTTCGCGGCTTCGCTGGCAAGGCGCATCGTCGCGGGATCGGGGCCCGTAGAGTTGTTGCGGTCATTCCCCATCTCGACTTTGACTTGCGTCATGATTGGGCGGTCGCCGCCGAAAAGGATCTGGAGGAGCTCCGCGTATGCTTCCGGATGTTCGGATTTGTAATCCATGAGCAGCTCGCTCGTGCCGTTGGCACTGAGCACACCGAATCCCTTGAAGGTGAGACCGTTGAGATTGGTCGCTTCAACGTCGTTGCCGTCTATCGCAATTGCGGTCGGCGCGCTGCCGGTACTCGACTCACAGGCGACTGGCACAATCGAACCACCCGCGCCTGCGCCCGCTCCAGAATTAGCGCCCGATGAGCCGCCGACCCCAGATCCCGCTGCGCCAAACGGCGCACCAGCAACGTTTCCTGCGCCGCTATTGGATTGCAAGCTACCGCCCGAACCGGATGCACCGGCTGTTTGCGCGGAGCCCCCCGCGTGCGGCAAGCCGCCCAGCGAGGACCCGGTGCCGGCCACGGCAACCTCTTGGCGGCCGGCACTGCCACTACCACACGAGACCGCGAGACAAACGAGACAAGCGCAGCGCAATGCAGCTACGAGCATCCGACCTAATTTTCCCATTGTTCGCGCGTTCGTGTTGACTAGTGCGTGAGCAAACCCAGAAATGCCCACAAGCACCGCATCCTGCGGGCCGCTCGAAAGCAGCGCGTCTGCTCGAAACGCATGAAGCTCGATGGACCTATCCATCTAACTGTCGAGCAGAGCTTGGTTTGTGAAAAAAATCAGCGGCGCACGTTGGGCAAGTCCCTTCACGTTCTCGCCGAAGGCCGCGTCGCCCGTTTCGGCGGAGGAGCAGCACTCGGGGTGCAGGGCAGACGTACGCATCAGCGAGCGCACCTCAAGCGTTCGCTGCGGTTCTAAACTCGTCTACCAGGGCGCGCTATGAGGTCGATCTGCTCGTCGGGACGATCGGCGCAACACGAGCCGTGTCCCCGTGCAGACGGCTCCTCCGTGGCCATGCGCCGTTAGGTACTGGCAGGAGTGGGACTGATGGCTTGTGGCCCGTCCTTCCAATCGGCTCCGCCCGCAGGACGCGTCAAGCTAGCCGAAACGACTGCGTTGACCTGCGCCTTCAACGAAGATTGCTGGTGTCGCAACTTCACAGGCGCTTAAATCATGCCTGGCCGCTAGCCCATCTCATGCCATGCGCAGAAAGACAAAGCTCGGTTCTGCCGCGTGCAGGCGTCCCGGTTGATCCAATCATCTGGCGATGCCCTCACCCTGGCATCGAGACTCGAACGTCGGTACGTTCGACTCCATGAGCAAGCCAACCTCCATCAGTCGCCGCATGGCAGACTGCATCGATGCTTTCAATGGAAATAGGGACGAACAAGCGCTCATCCATTTCTTTCCGGCACTGGACAAGACGGCGAAACGGCGGCGTCCACGCGACCGGGTCGGCGATCGAATCAAGCGGCTCCTCGGCGATCAGGAGGAGGTCATCTCGAGGATCGCAACCGGTGGCATGCTCGGGAAAATGAGTGTCAACGGCGTGTCGTTCCCAGAAGCCATCTATAAGTTTGGCAGGAACTCGATCGCACATGAAGGTGAGCTTGACCGCCGCCTGAAGATTATAGAGGGCGGGTCGCTGACGATTGGAAGAGTGTGGTGCCTGCCCCGGTCCTACATCCTAGCGTTGTGCGTCGGGGTCATGATCGCGCCCGAAAACGTGCACGAGCACTTGGACGGACCTGGGACGATACCGATATTCGGACGGGACTGGGCGCTGAATGACCTTTGGGGGGCGCAGACAGAGATAGTGTCCGCGATGGCTAGCGCAATGGCTGGAGCGGGCACCTAGCTCGAGACGATGTCGAGGAAGTCCTCGTAGACGCTCGGTCTGTCACGGCGCTCGCCGTAGGATGCTGCCGAGCGCTCCTGTCACCTGAGAAGGTCCTAGGCGGGCGCGTTGCGGCACATGGACAGCAGCGACGAGGTGAAGTCGTTGACTAGGGTCGCCTGCGTCGCGGGCTCAGCCTGCGAAGACTGCTTGCCACCTGAAATGCTTGGCGGCGTTGGCTCGAGCACGAGAGCGAGCGCGCTCTCGGCGAGCTCGGTCCACGACCAAGCGGCTTCCGACGGACGCTCGGCTGCACTTGCGAAAGCCGATCTGCCGGGCAGCGCGGAGACTGTTGCAAGATGCTTGGCTGCAGAAGAATCCAGGACGGCAGTCGCGGAGCCCATGTGGGCGACGGCTACGCTTCGTGAGTTCTGTTGAGAGCCCTGGAGTCCGAGCGCGAGGAGCGAAAGCGAGCCCATGGCGGCTACGACCCAGGCGACTGGCCGACGAAAGCGGGTGAAGTGGGCGAGCTGTTCTGCGGTCGGAGGTTGAGCCTCGAGCGCGTCGAACTCGAGTGGCTGGGACCCTCGGGCGTCGACTGGTTCGGCTTCGTAGCTCCTGAAGAAGAGCTCGTCCTCCACGCAAAACGAGTCAAGCCGTATCGAATGCTTCACGCAGATCCTCCATCCGTAAGTGATTGGACACACTCGAAGCGATGAGTGCGCTGCCGTTGCGAGCAGCCATTCTGTACATAGCGACGGCTCGCGCTCGTGGTTTTTCTGTCAGGAATTGGTCACGCCCCACGTGTCAATTTGCCTCGAGCGTGCGCTCAATTTTTGCCGTTAAAAGTGCAGGGGCAGCGCGCACGTGCACAGCAACGCCATCGGCTCAGGCTCGGGATCTGTTCGGCATCGATGAGTCAGGCTTCTGGCGTGTCTTGGATGAACGCCTTGCCTAGATTCGTGTTCGCGGAGGCGAGCGCGCGGCGCACCGCGAGCTGGGCTCCTTGCCCCGAGTACCCAAGTCGGGCTGCCTCGGCCAGCTCTTCCCGCGCGCTGGTTGCGTCACCTGCGAGCGCAGCGATTATCGCCAGGTTGGCGTGCGGCACCGCGTATCCAGGGTCGCGCGCCAACGCCAGTTGCAACGCTTGCACGGCTGCTGGCATGTCTTGCAGGTTCATTCGGCAAAGGGCGATATTGTTGAGCGCCAAGGCGATGCCATCGTTCGTGTAAATGCTGAGCTGCAATGCACTCAACAGCCGATCAAAGCGCGCCGTCGAGAGCCGACGCTGGTAGCGTTCGAAATAGTGAAGTGCTCGTGCCCATCGTCGACGGCGCACGAGTAAACGAGCGCGATAGAAATCGCGACCCCAAATAATGATCAGTGCGACGAGCGCTAGCAACACCGCAACCACGACCGCGGCGACGTCTCGCCTGAGCCCTTGAATCACACACAGAAACGTGATGACCGACGCGGCCGTCACGAGTATTGCTCTTTCAGGACGCTTCATGGGTGGCGGCGCCGACGTTCGATCGACGCACTGATCCGCGGTTCTAAACTCTTTTGCCAGCGCGCGCCACAGAGAGAAAAGCCAATTCGAGCCAAGGCCTGCGTGGCCTCGACGCTCAGCGTTCGCTTCGAGCGCTTGCGCTCACCCACTTTGCGTCATTCAGACACATACCGGATATGACTCTCAATCACTCGCGGGCGATCTTTCCGGTAGTTCCTCGCTTGGTGCGCCGCGCGTGCCCGGTGGTTTCATTCCTCATGCTCGCGGCTTGTTCCGCGAACGACTCCTATCCGGGCGCAAGACCTTCCGCTGCGGATGCGGGGACGTTGGATCCCACGGAATCAATTACCGCCGGCAGCACTGAAACCAGGCCTGGAGGAAGCTTTCAGGTCTCGTCAGCCCTCGACTGCAACTCCGCTACGCCGCCGAAGGGAGACATTCAGACGTTGATTGCCACCTGCCGAGCGCGGGCGGCGAACGGACGGAAACGGGCCGTGCCTGCGGGCTCCCTCTCGACTGCTGATGCGACCGATGTGTTCGCTGGCAGGACAACCGTCGCCGAGCTGGACTTCGCAGACGTACCGACGTGGAGTGACGCGGACATCATCGCGCAGTTCGCCGCTGCGCGGGATGACCGCTACCTGACCCAAACCTTTCCGCCCGAGCCGAACTTCCAACGCCGGATGTCTTGGCTGTTCCCTGACGATGGATGTTTTGCTCGCGCCGAGCAGGTCGACGTCCGAGTGGCTCAATTCGGCAAGACGAGACCCCACAAGTTGTTCGCGTTCGGTCCGTTGCGGGTCTACACGGACAACGCTCCCAGCGGCGTGGTCGAGTGGTGGTATCACGTCGTCCCGGTGGTCAAAAATAGCGCCGGTGAACCGATCGTCCTCGATCCGGCGGTGAGCCCGTGCAAACCGCTGCCGTACCAGAAATGGCTCGCGCTGATGGTCGACGATATGGCGTATTATGACGACGTGGCGGAGGGCTATGGCGTCGCGCTTGGGGACTCCTGGTCTTACAATCCCTTCAGCCTGTCGTCGGGCGAGTCGCCGCACTCTGCAGAGTCGCTCGAGACTCTGCAGGGAATTTTCCTATACTCCGAGTGGTCGCGGCAAACCGAGCTCGGGCGCGATCCGGATCTGGTCCTCGGCGCGAAGCCGCCCTGGCGCGGCGACAGCTGCTTGTCGACCGAGCTCGAAACACAGACGACGACGGGCACGCCGGGACCCGAGCGACGGTGAACGCGCTCCGTGACTGAGGCGCGGGCTGGGGTAGGTATGCATGAAGGGGACTGAGCGCGGCACGGTTACCTGATCAGCCGCGCCGGCATGCGCCCTCGTGCACCTGTACGCAGTGCAATCATGACTCGCGCGACTCAGGCGCCGCGTGCGTGCAAGTACGCGCGCCAACGATCCGCGGCAGCTGTATTGCCGTTCTTTGCCAAGACGGTGATGAGCTTGCGGCATTGCTCGGGATCGCCCGACGTCAGTGCGATGTTGCGCCGGAGAATGCGATCGGCACGTGACAGATCACCGGAGCGGAGAGCCGTCTTGGCGTCGGCGTCGTTCGAGCGAATCAAGTTATCGACCAGCAGCTTGGAAGCGCGCGTCGCGCCCGCAGCTTTGAACCAAGCTTGGCGAGCTTCCGCGACGTTGCCTATCCGGATCAGAATGTCACCGCGCAGCTCGAACGCTTGCTTGTTGGTCGGCGCCCGCTCGATCAACTGGTCGACGGCCTTGAGTGCGGCCGCTAGATCGGACTGCAGGAACAACACGCGGGTGAGGCCGAGCAGGACGGTGTCGTTCGCTAGTCCGAGTTGCGCCGCGGTACAAAAGGCACCATGCGCAGCCGTGGTGTCACCTCGAACCAGCGCACGCTGAGCGCTCGACACTGCTTGCCCGGCCAAGAGCGCCTTCGGACGGGCGTCTATGGTGGCGAGCGCTTCGCAGCTCTTGGTGGTGGTTTGCAGCAGGTCATCCCAAGGAATGGCCGAGCTAGACACTGACGCTGGCGGCTCTGCGGCAGGTTGCGGGAGCGCCGCGCCGAGCGCAATGCTAGGCCCCGGTGCCGTCGTTACCGCAGGCAGCCCGAGTGGCTCCGTGGAAGGCGCAGCGGTTTCGTGCACACGCTCCACAGCAACGGTCGCCGCTGCGCGAGTGCCCGCTTTCGCAAACGCCGCAGAGCTCGCGCTCAGGGCACGCGTCACCGTGAGCCCGAGCGCGGCCGCGCCCACCAATCCAAGTACGGCTGTCGCGACCAGCCACTTGGTGCGCGCGTTGATGCCTGAGGGAACCAAGAGCGCGAGCTCTTCTTCGGTTGCCACCGTCCCTGGCGCGATTCCGAGTGATGGCGGCGGAGCCACGACCTCCACGCCGTCCTCAGCTGGCGGAGATGCGGGCGGTGGTACGAACGCGGCAAGGGTGGCGGCTGCGGACGCAAGCAGCACCTTGGGCGCGTCAGCTTCGGAGGAGGGTTTAGACGGCAGGGGCGCGGCAACCACGGGGGCCTGTTCAGGCGACGGCACGGGCGCGCGCGGCACTCCGTTTGACGGCTCGAGAGGTCCCGAAGCCTCCCCCTGGGGCCGTGCTTCACCAGGAGGTAGTTCTTCGTTCGCGATGGCGGGGACGCACTCAACCACCGTCTGCTCTGCCGCTGGCAATTGTGGCTGCGTTGGCAGGCGCTTCGGGGCGGGCCCCGGAGGACTCGCAGCGCGCTGCACGCGACCGTCAATGCGAGCTGGAGTCGGGGGCGGGGTGGCGATGCGCTGACCACCGCTCCCTGAACGAGCCGGGAACGGAGGTGGCGTGGCGACGCGCTGCAAGCTTTTCGATGTCGCGCGTGGCACGATGAGTGCGGGTGCTGTCTCACGCTCGCTTGCAGGACGCCGTTGATCGAGCTGCGGTGCGTTTGCTGCGGGCGTGGCGACTGCGGGCTGCGTGCCCGAAACGGTACGCGAGCTCAGCTCGGTTCGTGCCTGGTCACGTGCCGGGCGCTTAGAGGCAGTGCGCGAGGACGGCGGGCCGTCGAGCAACTTCCAGCCAGCGTTCTCGCCTGCAGGTTGCGGAGGTGCGGCAGCCGGGGCAGCGCGCGCGGCGGGGCCATCGGCGAGGGCGCGGCGCTTCACATGGACTGGATCAGCGGGCGGAGGCTGTGTCGGGTATTGGCTTTGGGCTCGACTCACGGAATGTCTCGTTGCACTCGAGGTGCTGGCGGAAGAAGCGGCAGCTTAGCGACAGGGCGCTGTGAAGGAGGACTCGGTGCGACGCCGTGCGGACGGGCATGGTCGCTTGGAGTTCGTGCAGGGCACTGACGAGCACGAGGCTGGAAGACGTAGCCGATGAATCCAAGCAGCTTGCCAAGAACGCGCAGAAGCGCGCTGCGCGCGATCACACTGCGCCTGTTCCCGCGCCGGCGGGTTGGGGGTTCGATCTCGATCACCACGAGGGGGGGAACCAGGCCGTGTATGCTCGCTCTCGCGCGAACTCGCCTTTTCGCGAGCAGTTCGTTAACGGCGTCCACGGCTCGCGAGGGATCCTGTGGAAAAGGATGAGGCTCACCCGGTCCGACCAGGCCGCGCGACGATGGCGTTTGGACCGGGTGGGTGCCGCTCGCTTTGGCTGGCTCCCGGCCAAAGTCGCGAAAGTCACTGCTCGGCGTGGGTAGGAGAGGCGTCGGTCGACAACAAGAGGTGGGTGCTTCCGTGTCCGAAAATAGCGACTCTGTAGGCTCTACTAGTTTTCGAACTGACGAATCATCGCGCATGGGTCCTCCACAATCGAGCTCTCTCTGCATACGTGGCAGCCAGCCTCACGAATTTATGAAAGGCCCCGAAAGGTTTCCTCTTGAGTGCCACTATTGGACTAGTTCCGCTGATTTCTTGGCGCCGTCCCAAGAGCAGCAGCGCGCGATCTCGATCTCTCAGCGGTAGAAGGGGCCCGAGCATTGGTTGGTAAGCGGGCCGTACCTCTAGATATCGCACTCCAACCCGCCTCAGCGGCGAAGGTACGCGAACTCGACGCGCCGATCGATCAAGGCACCTGTGCTTCCGCCGTGCGTGGCTCACCTACGAGCGGCGCCTCGCCCGTGTCACGCCATGACAACTGCATATCGCCCAGGTGCACCATGGCGCGTGGTTGCGGCGAGGGCGGCGCGACAATCACTCGATCGCGCAGATCCTCGCCGCAGAGTCGAAGGCCCGGCAACGGTAGAACCTGGCGTCCAGGTTGGAGAGGCATTCGCCGTCCGAGCTGCAGCCCGCGAAGCAAATTCGTTCGCCAAGCCCGTTGGTCTCGCACGCGTTGTTGTCTCCCCAGGGGCTCACGCCGCACTCGGCGTTGGTGGTGCAGCTCATCGTGCACCAATTGCCGTCGTTGCACCTCCCGGACAGGCAGTCCTTGTCCGCAGAGCAGCGAGCTCCGATGCCGCCTGCGCACTCACCGTCTCCGCCACTACACACCCGCTCCTTGCCGGTCAGGCTCGGGCAGCAAACGTGTCCCATCCGGCACTCGACGTGGACTCTGCTCTTTCACGCGGCGTTCGTAGTCCGCATTGAAGAGCTTCAAGCGGCGTTCGTAGTCGGCGTCCAAGAGCCGTTGCTGCTCCACTTCCGGCTGGAGGCTGAGCGGTGTGTCCGGAGTGTCGACGACCAGCGCCTGAGTGGGCTTTGTTTGTGCCGGGAAAGCGCGCCCAAGGTCAAAGCAATCGAGCTCTGTCACCGTGCCGCCGAGCACGAAGTCCGCCTCGTCCGAGTCGTCTTTACCGAAGACCAGGTTCTCGGCGCCGACCGCGTTGAAGCCGCTGCGGCGCAAGGCCTCGATGATGTGCACGCGGTATTCCGGCTTGGCGAGTCCGATCTCGTCTTTGTCGATTCGAGCGAGCAGCTTTCTGATTGACAGGGTGAAGCGCAGCCCACTTGACCGAGCGCTCGCCCGTACCTGCTGGGGCGATATTCGATACCAGCGCTGCTGCGCGACGAACTGCTCCGATCCCGTGAACCAGCGGCATTTATCTCGTAGTCGCCGCTCTCGTTCCGTTTCGATGGTCACGCCCGTGAAGGCGAGGCAGACAAATCCCCTCAAACTATCCTTCGCCACAAAGGGTAATGGATCGCGGGGAATCGCCGTGACAGAAGCAATTGATAGTAATGCACAATTCGCTGTTTTTCATCGCTCGACCAATTTCAGTGCTGGTCTTCGGGTTGCTCGTCGGCTCCTGCAGTGGCGAGAATCCGCCACTGATCGATTCCGGCGAGTTTTCTGGAGCAGGAGGGACCGGCAATGCGGGTACGCCCGGCGACCTTTCTGGAGCAGGAGGAACCGGCAATGCGGGTACGCCCGGCGGCCTTTCTGGAGCAGGAGGAACCGGCAACACGGGTACGCCCGGCGGCCTTTCTGGAGCAGGGGGGACCGGCAATGCGGGTACGCCCGACGGTCTAGGGCCGAGCGGTTCAGGCGGAATGGGCGGCGACAACGTAGACGACACGCCGCCGGGCTGCGGTGACGGCACTCTGACGGCGGATGAGGCCTGCGACGATGGCAACACCCAATCCGGTGACGGCTGCGACTCGGCTTGCCTACTCGTCGAGCGCGGCTTCAGCTGCGCTAGTCCCGGCGAGCCGTGTCGAGGGATCGCGCGCTGCGGAGACGGAGTCATTGCTGCCAGTGAGCCGTGTGACGACGGCAACGTCGTTGCCGGCGATGGGTGCTCGGAGCGCTGCCGAGTGGAGCTCGGGAAGCAGTGCGAAGGGGCGCCGAGCAAATGTACGGACGCCAAGTGCGGCAACGGCGTGGTCGAGGGCGCCGAGAGTTGCGACGACGGCAACACTGCTCCGTTCGACGGCTGCTCAGCGCTCTGCTTGCGTGAACCCAAATGCAACGTGGGCGGGGTCTGCATCTCCGAGTGCGGTGATGGCCTGCTGCTCAACGAGGACTGCGACGACGGCAACACCATTGACGGCGACGGCTGCTCTTCGAAATGCACGAAAGAGACGGGCTTCACCTGTCAGCAGATGGCCCAGTGTGAGAAGATCAACGGCCAGTGCGTGCTACGGGTCCCGGCCATCTACCGAGATTTCTCCGATAAAGATCCGGACTTTGGCTGGCCCACCTATCCCGACACGACGTGCGGCATCGCCGAGGGCAACCCGATCATCCCCGGCATCGCGAAAGACCGGCTCGATGCCGAAGGACGCCCGGTGCTTGGCAAGGCCCCTGCCAATGCTTGTATCGAATCGACGCAGTCGTTTGGGCGATGGTTTCGCGACAACACCGGAACGGTCAAGGTCGTTGGCGAGATCGTGCTGTTCGACAACGGCAACGGCAGCTACGTGAACCGCTTTGGGAAGAACGGCGAAAAACTAGTCACCACTCAGGCGCCACCGATCGGGCAAGGCACGGAGCAGCTGGTTCCGAACGCGACCAGCCAAGCAACCTGCACGACAGGCTGTGCGACGCGCGTGCGCGCCTTGCTCGTGTGTGAAAACGTTTGCCGACCGCAGCAAGAAAAGGTGCGCTCTTCCACCGACACGCTCAAGCTGCAAATGGACCGGCTGGCGCAGCTGCAGAGTGCGGCGGTCCCGGACACCGCGGCGATTGCTTCGCTCGAAGCGACCATTGCAGATCTGCAAACGACGCTCGTCGCGCTCACTGCAGCGGCAACCAAGTGCGATACCGAGTGCCAGACGAGCTTCGATACGCAGGTCGCCGCCTGCGTTGCCGACTGCAAACCCTGTAGCGACAGCTCGACCCAGTTTTGCACTGGAGGCAAACTGGTTTCGTACGATGGCAGCCCGTTGTTCTTTCCCGTCGACCGCGTAACGGGGCCCACCCTGGACGCGGGATTTGCGCAGCTTCCCCCGCAGTACGGCTACTCGGGTTGGCCGTCCGAAGATAAAGTCTTCCCGGGCGCCATGAAGCACAACTTCTATTTCACCAGCGAAGTGCAGTACTGGTTCCGCTACGAGCAGGACACCAACGCACGCCTGGATTTCACGGGCGATGACGACGTTTTCGTGTTCATCAACGGTCACCTTGCGGTGGACCTCGGCGGCATCCACGTGCCGATGGATGGCTCGGTCACGATCAACGCCCAGTCCGCGGCTAAGTTCGGGCTCACGGTGGGTAACGTGTACAAGGTCGCGGTGTTCCAGGCCGAGCGCCAGAGGTTCGGCTCCTCGTTTCGCCTGACTCTTGCGGGTTTTCAGGCAACGCCGAGTGTCTGCAGCCCGATTTGCGGCGATGGCATCCTGAGCTTGGGCGAGGAATGCGACGACGGCATCAATGACGGTGGGTACGGCGAGTGCGACGTGGGCTGCAAGCTCGGACCGTTCTGCGGTGACGGAGTGGTGCAAGCGCCCGAGGCCTGCGACAACGGCCCCGGCGGGGGCCTCGGATGTCCCGGCTGCCGATAGCGGATTCGAACTCTGATCAGGTTTTCGTACGGCGCGAACCAGCACGGCGATGCGTCCAGTAGGCTGCCGATGCAAGGCAAGCGAGACCAATCGTGTTGGTCACGACGAGCTCGAGCATCGGATCCTGCCACTTGTCCATGTTCGTGGTTCGCCCGTAGTACGGCGGACCGTCGCCGTAGTACTCCAGATAGGTCGCGTGCGTATGCAGCGCGCAGACCGCCAGCACCGCGATGATTGAGAGCGCTGCGAACAGCGAGAGGGGGCGGCGCGATGCGGTACTCATGGATGCGTCGATCACTGGCGTTTGGCTCGCCGCGTCATCGCCTTTCAACCCACCTAGCGTTGGACGCAGGCGTGCTTTGACTAGACCGTGGCGAGGCTTGGGTGACACGGACCCGCCACAGCGACGGGCCCGCACTAGGAGGCGAAGCGCACTCGAACCAATCAGTCGCTGCTGGGTTCGTCCTTGTCCTCGTCCTCGTCTTCATCTTCGTCGTTGTCCGCGCCATCCCGATCGACGGTGCGCGTTTCGGGTTCGAACTGAACTCGGCCATCGCCGTTGGACTCGGCGAGTGCCTTGCACAGCGCTTCGTAACCAGGAGGCACTTCGCCGACTTGTTTGGCTGCTTCGAGCGCCCCGAGTTGCTGCGCCGCCCAAACGTCGAACGGGACGAAACCGCCGAGCCACGGCTTGTTGGCAGTATCGAGCGTGATCACGGGATACTCGCCCTTATCGTCGGGGACGCCGATGTAGAGAAAGTGACGGGCGTCGCCGCTTTGACCAACCAGCAGGCAGTCGTCCCCCAGCAGTTCCAGCGCTTCGCCGAAGCGCGGCACGAACTCTTCTCCGAATTCCTGCTCCACCAGCTCGTCGAGCGCCATCGGCTCGAGTTCGGGATCTTCTTCGTCGATCGCCCAACCGAGAAAACTGGAGTCGAATGCCAAGAGCTCCTTCAAACCCGGCGACAGCTTCTCGTCATTCGGCAACTTGAGCTTCTTCAGCACGTTCCCCGGCACCGGCTCCGGCTCGGCAATCTTGCCGGTGGACTTGCTCGTCTCGATTGCTTTTTTTATCAGCGCCGCTCCGCGCAGCACTGCGTCGCTTTTCTTGGTAGCCATGCACGGATTGGACGTCAGCTCGCGAGAGCGCGCAAGACTTGGCGGGGCCGCATCGCGGCAGCGAGCCCCGACGAAACCGTGAGCCCCGACGTGCCCGGCTGTTTGTGCGCCATTTTTGCGCGCCCCGCCTCAAAGGAAATTTCAAGTCGCTCAAGGCGCGAAGCTCTGCTCACTACTCAGGGCCCGACGCCGCGCTGACCGACCAAGCGCGTGCGCTTGCCATCAGCCGACCCTCGCTCACGAGGCAGGTGGAGGGGTCGCTACCAATGTCTGTCACTTTACCCAGCGTCCACCAACTGCCGGAAGAGAGCGCGCTGGTCGCGATTGCGCGCTTCACGGACCTCCCTTGAGCTCGATCTGCGTACACGACGCTGAAGCGAGTATCGGCGTGTAGCTTTTCTGCGAGCTGGATCCTGAATCTCGTCTTGCCGCTCGCGGCGACGGCCCGCTCGGTCCTCAACGCACCCGAGGGTCGACCGAAGCCTGCGAACGCTCGACCATCCGAGAGGCGAACGCGCCACTCCGTCAGGGCGCTGGCCGCTTTCGGATCGACGCACGCGCTGTCGGGCGACGCAAGCCAGAGCTGGAGATGCTCGCCGTGCCCGAAGGCCGAGCGGTCCGCAAGGAGCCGATCGTCCGTGATCTCGACGAATAGCTCGTTTGCCGTGGACAGCAGCAGCTTCAGCGTCCGATCCGCGGCTCGCCCGGGACTCCCGCTCAAGTCGAAGCCGTACTGAGCGCCATCGACGCGCGCCGCACACGTTCCAAGCTCCGTTGTCCGCCAACCGCCGCTGAGATAGTCGTCCGGCAGCGCGAGGCGTGGCACGGCGACCGCCGGCACCTGAAGGGATGGCGCATCCCGATCGCTGGGCACCTCGACGCCGGGTGGAACTTTGCCCAGGCAATAGTCGATGCCTGATATGACGGTCCCCGCGAACTCATCCCAGTTCCAAGTCTCGTCGGAGCTGAGTTCCCCGAGCACGATCTCGTTGGTCTCGACCAAGCGCACGGGATCCAGCCCGATGGTGGTCGTCGAGAACGAGCGAGTGAGATCAAACAGGCTGTGTCCGCCGTAACGAAGTGTCCGGTGCTCGGCATCGACCTCAGCGAACGTCTCCCACGTGTGGCTCAGACAAGTCTCCGCGAGCCATTGCCGCGAGGCGAGCGCGCGTTGTCCCGGTTGGCTCAGCCCCTCGCTGACCAGCCAGTATTCAGTGCATTGATGGTCTCTGCTCGGGCCGACTTCTGCCTCTGGCGTCGGGTCAGCGCTCGACTCGCGGTCCCCGCCCGCGCGCTCGTCGAGCGCGACCACGCTCAGCGTCTGACCGGCGCTGCTCTGCCCCGCGGGCCAGACTTCGCTCAGGCAGGCCTCGGGCTTCGCACAAAAAAGTGGCCAAAAGCGCGCGGCTTCCGGCGCGAGATCGGCGCTCCGCGCAAGCGGCGGCGGGCTCGGCGCGGAACTGCGCGAGCCGCGCGCGCCCGCCGTCTCGGGAGCCTGCGCGTGACATCCGACGAGGCTATAGAGGAGCACTAAGCCTGCCCCACGCCAGCCCGTTAGCAGCTCGTACGACGCGGCAGTCGCTCGCAATCGCGGTTCGCTCAGTCCAAGGGAAATAACGGTCATCGGGCTGGCAGGGCGAGGGCCAATGGCTCGTGGCGCGCCTTCAGGATCCACTCACTCGCGCCTGATCGCGGCCCCTATGAGCACGGAAGGCTCCAATGCTCGACCCTTTGCCCCGCCAACAAGCCCCGACCTCGCCATCCCGATACCACGCACCATGCGCGCGACAATAAGGCCGCGCTACGCCGATTGAAATCTCGATTTGTTCGCCCCGGACGAACCCGCTGGGGCTGCAGCTGCGGGCGCTTCCAAGGCCTGTTCGAAGCGTGGGAGCGCTCTGGCATGGTACGATTTCCCAACCCTCGCATGACGAGCGATTGCGGAATCGATCAATAATGGCCCCGTGTGCCCGTCACCGAACCGCTTCACCGCTCGCGGTGTGGGCGTAGCGCGCTAGCCTTTTGGCCGATTTGCGAGCGAGGGCGGATGCATGGAATTCAGAGAGCCGATGCATCCCTCGCTCGGGCCCACGTGCGAGTCGCTGACAAGAAATGACTAGCGTTTCGCGTTCACCGCTGAGATACACGTGGGGGGATGCGAGGTGCGGCAGTGCTCTGGTTCGTGTTGGCGCCGTGGGGATGCAGCGCCGGCGAAAGTCCGAGCGCGAGCAGCCTCTGGTGTGACGCCGTATGTTCCGCAGCGTATCGCTGCAACGGCACGGAAGATGTATTTTCGTGTAGCTCGAGTTGCCAGACAGAGCGGCCGCGGCTCGCTGACATCAGCCTGGAAGGGGCAGGTCCGCTCGCGGCGTGTCTCGAGGCCATGAAATGCTCAGACCTCTTCGGCGAGCTGCAATGGGCGGCGGCCTACGGAGCTTGCTGGGATCAGGCGAAGTCGATGCTGGAAGTCACGCCGAATGTGCGAGTGTTTTGCGAAGCCTACACCTTGGCCGAATTCGACTGCCGCTACTGGTACGCGACGGACGCTTGCGAACGAGATTTCGGTATGTGGAATGACAGCGTGCGCAGTCGCGTGGCGACCTGCTCCTTGAAGCCCGCGTGTGGCGAGGCCGAAGCATGCGTCAGCGCGATATTCGAGGGCCGATGAGGCAGCTGTGGCTGCTCTTGGTTCCGCTCGCGCTGGCCTGCGGCGGCAGTGACGACGACGACAGTCCCCTCGGCCCGCCGGTGCTTCACCCGGTTCCGGGCTGCGAGTCGATCGATCCGGCGCCCTGTGACGTGAGGCGTCCCGAATGTCAGCAGCGCCTACTCAGCATGGCCGCCTGCCTGCGCGGCGAGAGCGTGATGGCTCCGCCAGCCATCCAGGTGCTGAGCGAGGCGGACTATTCGAATTATCTCGCGGAGCTGCTGGCTGCACAAATGCAAGATCCGAACATCGAGCAGGTCGAGGTCGGCTTCAATCTGTTGAAGCTGATCGAGCGTGGCGCGCTTTCTGCCCAGGCTCGAGCCGAGGACCACGCCAAGTTCGCGGCGGGTGTTTATCGCACCGACACGAAGGATGTGCTGATCATCGACCACGGCGATTCATTCGATGCCGAAGCGGCGAGCTCGGTACTCGTGCACGAGTTCGTGCACGCGCTGCAGGACCGGGACCTTGGCCTCAGCGCGTTCAAAGCGCAGGCCAACTCAGTGGACGAAGGTTGGGCCTATTCGGCCATGCTTGAAGGGGAAGCCACCCTGCACCACACGCGCTATGGCGCCGCAATGCTGGGCCTCGACTCCGCCAAGGTCGATTGGACCGCGCATTTTCAGAATTCCCTCGCGCACGGTGAGCAGCGCCTACTCTCCGAGGCGTCTCCCTACCTGGCGAGCTACAAATATTTCCCATACGCCTGGGGCGGTCGCTACATGCATTTCACGTGGCTCGCTGGCGGCATGGACGCAGTGCGCGGTCGGTTTTCGGCGCCACCGACGATGACGCACACACTTCTGGCGAGCACGATGGGTGCCGTCGACTCTGACATCACACCGAATGAGCTGACGCTCGCGGCACCACCTCCCGAGTGGACGCAGATCGCAGGCCCCTGGACGCTGGGCGCCTGGGGCATTTTCTTGGCGTTCGAGAAGGCGGCCACCACTCTCGATTCCGTTCGTGCCATGGCGCTGGCCTGGCGGGGCGATTCGCTCGGCATCTATGCGTCGCACGAGACTTCTCAAACCGCGGTTCTCTGGCGCTTGGAGTTTACGGACGAATCCACGGCAGTCCAGGCGAAGGTCGCCGCGGAGCGGATTGTCGGCGTCGGGAACGTTCGTCAGGATGGTCACGGGGTCGTCATCGCCAAGACGGACGGCGGCTCAGCTGTGGATTGGGCCTTCCAGTTCGACTGATCGTCGAGTAGCCGTTTGCGCGCGCTGCCTCCTCCGCCAGACGCAGGCCGAGCTCGCGCGACGCAAAGAGGATGAGTCGCGCCGTCGAGCAGCTCGAACGAGCGCTGGAAGCTTTCGACCTATCGAAGGCAAGCGCGTACGATTGAGGGTGCGCGCGTACAAGTACCATGGTGGATCTCGAGCGGATCTCCTACACAACTGAAGATGATTCAAATGCGTGGTGTGCGGAGCTCTGGGCAACTCTGCTTGGCGATGGCCTGCGTTGTCGTGGCGTGTGGTCAGTCCCCAGAGCAGCAGGAAACGGGCGCCGCTTCGCGACAGCTCGCGGGCAAGCGAGTCACTCGACCCACGCGAGAGGGCAGCGGAGGGCTGAATCCTGCGCAAAAGGAGGCTCTCGCGCGCCTCAGCCAACTGAGCGAGCGTCCGCTCGAAGTACAGATTTGGGAGCGGGCAGGCACCCTCTCCGCCTTGGAACTGGACGTACCCGGGTCGGGCGAAGGCTCGGATCCTGTGGCCTCGGCGCAAGCTTTCTTGAAGGAGAACGCCCTGCTGTGGAAGCTAGAAACGCTCGATCCGTTGCGCTCGAAGCTGGTCAAGACTTCTGCTCAGTGCACACGCGTCGTTTTTCAATTGCACGCTGCCGACGACTTGCCCGTTTTGAATGCGGCACTCGCTATCGATGTCACGAGCGAGGGGATGATTCACCGCGTCGTCGGACGGCTGTCGGGTGACCCGCTGCCCAACCCCAAGTGGAGCGGTGCGCTGCTCGAGGACCAATCCAGCGTCTGGACCCTGGTGAGAGAACGACTGGGTGATTCTCTGATTGGCCTACCCGCGCCGACAAGAATTTGGATCGATCGGTTTTTCATGGACTCGGGCGGCCATGAGCTAGAGCCGGCACTGCTGTTCGGCCCCAGCGCAGAGGGGAAGGAAGGAACCGAGGAAAAGGAAAAGACCGAGGAAAAGGAAAAGACCGAGGGCGAAACCAGCCCGAGCGTCGTCGTTACCGAGGCGGGGCGCGTAGGGAGGACGTTTTCGAGCGCTGCCAACGCGGGCCTCGACAAGCAAGGGTGCAGCCTCGCCTTACCCGGGCTGGCGTTGCCCAAGGTCGTGGTGGATCCTTTGACGCAAACGCCGACGCACGTCGATCTGCGGGCGCTGGGCGGCATTGCCACGCAGGGGACGAGCCCGGAGCTGCGCGCACTCGATCTGTTGGTCAAGCAGCCGCTGGTCCGTATGTTCGGCAGCTTGGAGCCACGCGCGCATCTCGACAACGCGCGAGTATCGAGCAATGCGCGTGGAGAGACGGTCGTGCATTTTCGGCAGGTCGCTCAGGGCATGCCTGTGGAAGGCGGGCACTTGTCCGTCGTGCTGAACGCGGCTGGCTCCGGTTTAGAGGTTTTGGGTCGCTTTGCCTATCGGGCAACGTTTGCCCAGCAGCCAACGTTGCAGCTCGCCTCGGTGCGGAAGAAGGTAGTCCCTGCCCTGATCTCCGAGGTGTGCGGAGAGGACTGGGGTTGCCGCAAACGAGAAGCGGCGCAGCCCGCCGAGATCGCCTTGGTCGTGCTGTCGAGCGAGCTCGTCTCGGGTACGCGGCTGCCGACGGGAGCCGCGCGGCTGGCCTGGAGAATCGACGTCGCTGGGCGGAGAACGTATTGGGACGCCGAAGCAACTGACGACGGCACGCTCTACGACTATCCCACCGAACGCGACTTTACGTACACGATCACGAAGGACGGCGTGGTCGAGATCAGCAACCCTGGGTCAGCGGGCGTGGGCAACGTAACACCCGGAATTATGCCCGATCCAGATGCGGTCGCGGTAGCGGCGCTGCTCGATCCAGATGCCAACAATCCGATCGAAAACTTCTACTCCGTGTACGGCTGGCAGAGCTTCGACAACGCGGGCGGCGCGCTGCCGATTTTCGTCGGTCAATCGCGTCTCGCCGCTTGGAGGCCGGCCTTGGGAACCGCTCCGAACATGCTGTTGCTCGGCCCTGGTTGGACTCAGGCAGACGTGATCGCTCACGAGATCACCCACGGCGTCACGCAGTTCTCTGCGGGCTTCGTCAACACGGGCGAAGCGGGCGGTCTGGGCGAGTCGTACTCGGACGTGATCGCCTCAGTGATATTTCCCGACGCTGGCGGCTCGACTTGGCTCATGGGCGAAGCGAGTCCAATGGGGGTCATGCGTGACATGAACGCCCCCGAGCTGACCTGCATCAACAATCCGTCCATCCCCGCGTGCTTTCCCGGTTGGCGCCACGCCGCTGAGATCGACCCTTCCTGTGTCGTGGACAAGTGGGAACCCGAGTGCAGGCCCCACCGCTACGCCGGGATCCCGAACCTGGCAGCCGTCTTGATCAGCGATGGCGGCGCGAATGGCAGCTCGCACCGCGGGCTCGGTCGGCAAAAGCTGGGCGAGCTCGCCTTTCGCTCGTTGACCAGTGGCCTGTTCGGTCCGAACGATCGTTTACTGCAGCACGCCGTAGTCCTGGGCAAGGTGTGCGATGATTTGGCCGCCGCCAATCGCGCTGGGTTCACTTTCGCCGACTGCGATCACGTCCGAGCCTCATTGTTGCAAGTGGGGCTATCGGCCCCAGCCGACTACGGTTGGTTTCGCTTCTCGGAGCAACCAGCAGGCTTCAAAGTCGACCAAGATTACTTCACGGGGCTGCACCTATTTCGTGGCTGCACGATCGCCAGCCACACCATGACGGGCACTGATCGTACGCGAACGAGCAGTGTGACCGGGACTAGCTTGGGACAGCTGCTGCTCGACTTCGGAGTTTGGGGCGTCAGGTTCGCGCAACGAGGCGCCGACACCGACGCGACCGCTCGTTCCTACTCGCTGCACGTTTGGTCGGAGTGGTACGAGAGCGGCCAAGTGGACGTGAGGGACGACTTCATTTTTCCTCCGGGTGTTGGTAGTCGCGATGAATGCTTGTCGCCCCCTGTGCCGCCAGGTTCCCCGCCCTACCATCTGCGTACGCTCTACAGCACGGCACGGATCACGCAGTGGGCCAGCTTTTTCAACGGTGAAAGGGGGGACGTCAGCGTGAACGACATGTTGGTGATGCCGCCCGGCTGCACAGTCCGGCAAGTGGCCGGCGTCGAGTATCACCACGGGCTGCCATACGGAGCGCAGCAGGACTTCATCGATCACACGGAGCACGGCTACACCGTTTCTCGCTCGGCCGCGGATCCTGCAGAGCTGACAACTCAGGTCCACTGGTGGCACACCGGGATTTCGTCCGTATCCGTGCGAGTCGCCTACACCATCCAGGAAGACGATGGTGTCGATTGTTCCGTGCCGGGCGGGACGCAGCCGCTATTTTGAAAGGCGCTTGCCGCGCCCAGAGCAGGTCTCGGGCGCGGCGCATCACGCACCAGGGGCGAGTAACCGGCGGATCGTCATCTCCGGATCAACTCCGTCATCAGCGTCATTCGCCCCGAGACATTGAACTTTTGGAAGATGGACGCGATTTGATTGGAGACGGTCCGTGGTCTGGTCCCGCGCAATCGCGCAATTTCGTTGTGACTTCGCCCTCGGAGCAACAGCTGACAGACCTCGAACTCGGCTGGAGCGAGCTGACGCGAGTGATCCAATTCGAGCTCGGGCAGCGTTACGACGAATCGAGCATCGCTCGGTGCCAGCCGTGTAAACGTTGCATCGAGCCGGCCCGGCGAGAGCGCGGCATGATAGATGCGGGCGAGTAACATCATCAGGCCCGGTAAGCGCGGATCGAGGCTGATCATTTCGAGCGCCCGGCGAAGGTCGCTGCAGACCGTGGAGCCCGACAGCTCGAGATCGAAGGCAATTGCCTTCTCGCTGTCACCAGCTAGACGTCGCTGCAGGACCTCCAGCCTGCGCGCGGGGGCACGGCGTACCGCTTGCTCGACGAGGCGCTTCTCTAGGAGTGCGATGATTTGACCGTCCGATTCGATGAGCTCGCAAATTCGCAACTCGCCCAGGCACAGCGAGGACCATAGGCGCATCGGCTCACACGGTTCACGAAAAGTAGTACCCACCCGTGCTGCCCATTGGACCAGGTCCGAGCGCTCCGCAGCCGGATTGGCGGACGGCGCTAGCCGCAAGTAGCCGGAACCGGCGCTCGCGCACGGGAGAGGCTCAGAGGCTAGACAATCACGATTCGCGATCTCCATACCAAGTAGAGATCGAGCCGAGCAGTTGTGAATGAGCAAAGTGACAAATAGTCTCGATCTGCGAAATCCGTGTTCATTCGGCCTCAGGCTGCTCGTTAGAGCTAGGAAATATCCGGAACGCGGGCCCCGTGTCGCTGTTCGGCGGGCTTTCGGACGGTGAGATGTCGCGACTTGCGGGCGGGGGCAGCGGAGTCAATCGCAGCGGGCGAGCGTCCATGCTTGGCGCCGGCTGGACCGCGGCTGCAACGGCTCTGCCCATCGAACTCGCGCGGTAGATGGTCAACCTCGCGCGGTTCAAGCTGCCGAGCGGCTTGTGCGGGGCGATCGCGTGCCAAGGGCTGAAGACGTAGCTTTCACACTGTTCGAGTGCCGCGTGCGAGCTGAAATCTTGCGGTTCGATGGTAATCGTCGCCACGGGGATGCGTATCGCGCCGAGTCGATCCCAATTCAGGGAGCTGTCCTCGACCGACAACGGCCTATCTCCCGGCACGTGAATCGAAAACTCCAACTCCACGGGCCGACCCGAGCTCGGATGAAGGGTCCTTTGGAGTGCTGCGCGCAGGAAATTCGGATCGCCGCGATCTGGCGTTTCCTTCGGCAAATTTTGTCCGGGTTTGACGCGCAGCGAGTACTTGACCGCCAAATTTGGGCCATGCAGTGACGCGGTCACGCTATGATAAACAACATTCAACGGGTGACTCACGGGTCGAAGGAAGGTTCGAGCGAGCACGCTCAACTCGCGCGGGCGGCTGAGAAAAAAAGCGGCCAGGCGGGGAGCGCGCTGCAGCGGAGATCCAATGTTCAGGATACTTCGGAAGATCGTGAAGTCCCGGATGTTCTTGGCGAAGAAGTTCGGACTGCTCATCATCAGGAAGTCTTGCGTCGTCCCGGCATTTGGAAGTCCATCCGGAATGCCTGGCACGAGCGCCGCTCCAACAGGGTCGACGTTCAGCAGCTTGATGGCCACGCCACGCCCATCCGGGTCCCGATCGCGTTGCACGCGGTTGGACGTGTTCGAAAATCTCAAAAGCGCTTCGAACTCGTTCCCCGGGACGAAGATCCCCTGCTGATAACGAGCGTCTAGATCTGGCCGAACGACGAACCGCGCGCGGACGCAGCCATGGTGTTTGGCGTGCGCGACGCGCAATGACCGAGCACTGGGTACGCTGCGACGCGCTGTTCGCGCATCTCGCTGTTGCAGCCGAAGCGTGAGCTCGGTCGCCCGGCGCGTCCAGGCTTCTTCTTGATCCCCTCGGCGCTCGAACGGCCGGCTCAAGCGGTTGACTTGCCCGACTGCTGGAGCACCCGAGAGGCCCTCACGAAACCTCGCGAAGTTCTGCCGAATGACGGGAGTGGACTTCGTCTGATTTTCGGCGAAGAACGTCTCGAACGCTTCCTTCACCTGTAACGCTTCCGTGATTTCGGTCAGCGTTCTCGTGCGATGATCGCTGAAGAAGTAGCCACTCTCGACCCGATGACGCTTCAGGTAGGAGACGAAAGACACGGCGTCTTTCGAGGCTGGAGCATCTACGCAGTGCGCGAGGAGTAAGTCGAGCTCGGCGCCGAGCTTCTCGATGGTTGCAAAGAGCACGTCGTCGACTTCGCCATCGAACACGAATGAGCACAGGAGTGGGCCGGGGAAGCTCGAGTCTCCCGGCGAGTGCAGCAGAATCCAACGCGCGGCGTGGATACCCGGCAAGCCCTTGTACGGCTGTTTCTCGTTCAAACAGTCGAGATGCGCGGATATTTTTTTGCGCCGCGAAGCGGTGGCATCGCCTCGGAGGGGGAATAGAGCCGTGAACTCCTGGAGCTCGAGGCTCCCTTGAGCGACTCGCTCCACGACTTCAACGATTTTTCGCCATGCTTTCATGAGACCCTCTCAAATTCATCGGACGTTGACCATCACCTGGCGGCTCTCATCCGCACAGCGAGCGTAGCGCTGCCAAACCGGGCATGAAGAAGTACTGCCCGCCTTTGCTGTGCACGAAGCGCGGGACATCGGACAGCAATAACGGCAAACCTTCACGCGGCACGACCAGCTTGCCCGTCGTGCCGTGCGCTCCCGCGAGCGGATCCCAATCGTTCGCGATGGCACTGCGGGAAGAAGCATTGATCCAAAAACGCTGAATGAATTCGAATTGCTCCTCGATGCTCGCGTTCAAGCCGATGAAAAATAAGCCGCAATCTTCCGAATCGGATTTGCCATGCGGGGCTGTCGCGTCGGCAGGAGCCGTTCCATAGGGCATGCCGCGTCGGATCAAGCGATGCCTGCCCGACGTCCCTGCCACGTCCGTGACGTCTCGTGGGTGAACGCGTCGCACGTGAGAGCCTAGCGGACAGCCGTGGCCGATTCGATCCTTGGCGTAGTCGAAGTCGTTCAAGGAACCCGCCACCAGCGGTGTGCCGTCGCGTCGCCGACCCACGATCTTCTCGGCGAGCTCGTCCGCCGGTACTCCGTAACGTAAGGATGCGTCCGCAAGGTAGGCTCGAAATGCTCGAACGTGCTGCTCGAGCTTGCGAATGGCAACGAAGGTTCCGTTCGTTAGCAGCGCTCCGAGCTCACCGTCGGGGATCGGATCGCCCGCGTCGTTTTCGTAGCCGAAGAGGAACTCGCCCGTCCGGATTGGCAACCAGCTGCCGTTCGGTCCGACGCGGCCGGTACCGGGCCCGGCTGGATCCCTGTCGTCCGCGTGCTCTAGCACGGGGTTGGAGACGCCATCCCGAAAGCCGAAGTGTTCGAACCAAGGCTGCCGTTCGCCTTCGGACTTGACGATCGCGGCTGCCCGCTCCACGCTGAGGAGCTCGAGATCCGTACCGGCGTTGCGAAGGACGTCTCGAAGTTCTCGATCGACCGCGTGCTGGGAGCGACCGTAGATCGACAGCCAGAGATCGCTCTTCTGCCAAAAATTTGGGTAAGCGTTCGGGTCGTCGCCCAATAGCTTGGCGCGCCTGGGCATGCCTTCACTAAAAGCGACGAAGCGCGACTCCAAGTCGGCACAGTTTCGCAGCTTGGCAAGACCGGCGAACGTGAAGGCGACGTTGATTGCGCGAGTCAACCCGTCAATCTGCTTCTCATCCGACGTGAACCGGATTTCACGCAGGAAGTGACGCGCTCTTTCAGGCGTGCCGATGGCCAGGAAGACGTGCGCTGCGAACGGAAGGCGATATCCCCTGACGATATTGCCTTGGATGTCGCGTCGGTCGAGCGCTGCCATCAGCTGAGCTCCGGCGGACGACCGTCGGGGTCCGTCAGGATGGCCGTGGCGAGTCGTTCGAAGGCACTTTCGAACTGTTGGTCACTCGCGTCCGCGAATTCAGTGGCGAACTCATCGAGTTTGGCTCGGGCGAGCAGCGCCAGGCGGACGTCTCGGACGCCGGCATCACCGTAGGCGATGAAGTACATCTGTGAACTCTGCTGGTACTTCCCGATGAACTTGGCGCACTCGCTGTTGTTCGCGGCGCCGGGCCAGTCCGTCGAGCAGTCCCAGATCAAGTCCATCTCCATCGGCAGCGATGCGGTGAAGCCACGCAGGTAGTCCGGTTGGTTGCCGGTGAAGGAGCTCAGGAACAACAACGCACCCGGGCCGCTGACGCGGGCCGTCCCTGACGCCCGGAGGCTTGCGGGCAACAGTCGAAGCCAGTACGCATGGTGCAGAAACCTTCGCTCGCGCATGGTGGGCTCCGGTTGGCGCGAGACAGAAGCACCGGCGAGAACCAAGCGCTCCCACCCCCGGCGAAGCACGGACTTGAATGGGCTGACAGTTGCAAACGGCGTAGTCATGGCGGCGACTCCGTCTGGAGCGATGTCCAGTGCGAATGGATGGTCACGGTTCTGAGTCCGCGTCGGCGGCGGGAGACGGAAGGTAGAGACTGGTCGAGCTCGATGTGAAAGGTCGGCTCGTCGAATTCGACTTTTACTGGCTCCCCTCGAGGATTCCGGCACTTTGGGCCATGCGGCGAAGGCTCTCCTTCGTCAGCTGGAAGCGTTTTCGAAGACGTGCGGCTTCGGTGCGGAGCGCCGGACCGTCCGCTGCGTCGGGGCCAAGTGTCATGATGCGGGCGATTTCCAGCCAGTCGAGCCCGCGGTTGATGCGCAGGATCAGCAGCGTTTGATCGTCCAATGGCAGCTGCTCGCGCAATTCGGCGACCCGGCTTTTCGTGGCGGTTCGAAAGGCAAGGGCGGTGTCGGTTCGGATCCGCTCCGCGACGTCCGAGAACGCGCTTGCGTCCGTCAGCGCGACATTTCGGGCGAGTTGCCGATGAGCGTGCAGCTGATAGCGAGTGGCCGCGTGCCTGACCAACGCGTACGCCCACGCCCGTGCGCTACATTGCCAGCGAAAGTTGGGAAGCCCACGCCATAAATCTTCCGAGAAGACACCGAAGACCTCGACCGCGGCTTCGCGGTCACGAAGGCGCGAAACCAGAAACCCGAACAACTCGCGGCTGTACGTTTCGAGCAGCAGAGTAGCCGCTTCGTGCATGTCCATTCGAGCGTGGTACGCGCGAATGCGCTCCTCCATCTCGGTGTTGTCTGCGCTCATGCTCCTACGCCTCCGTCCAGCCATTGCGACGCGAGCCTTCGCGCTCGGGCACACGGCTCGACGCTGGTCAGGAAGGACTGCCTCAATTCACTGTCCTCGATCTGACTCGAGAGGCGCTCGGTCCAGTCTCGGGCGAGCGCGATCGCCGAGCGCGCGTTTGCAAAGTCGCCCAACTGCGCGAGCGCCTCTGCGCGCACTGTCAGGAGCTCGATCTCGCTCTCCAGGCCGGTCGCGCTGCGCAACTCGAGCCCCGCGAGCGCGATGCTCAGCGCCCGCTCGGGCCGACCCAGGGCGAGCTCACTGCGAGCCAGCACCCCGCTGGCGAGGTAGCGGATGCGGGGCGACGGAGCAGACACGGCCTGTTCGCCGAGGCGAACCGCATGCTCATAGCTGGCGAGCCGAAAGTGTGCTTCTGCCGCGAGCACTGGTAGCATCTGTAAGACGTTGCGATCGGGAGAGCCCTCGAGCGCCATGACCGTGCGCAAGGCGGCTTCCGCGTCCCCGAGTCGGACCTGAGCTTTGGCTAAGAAAATTCGGGCCCAGTCGCTGTTCAGGCCGCTTCCATTCTGATCGGCCAGGGTCGCCGATTGCAGGCAAGCATCACGCGCCTGTTCGTAGCGCCCGAGGTGGATGGCCGCGAGTGCGAAGTAGACCAAGACGATGCCCTCACCGCAAAGGGCGCCGATCCGGCGCATCTCGGCAGCGCTTTCTTGGCCACGTTTGAAGGCGTACTCCAGGCGCCAGGTGTTCTCGAGCGGGCACGCGGCGGCCAGCGCGCAGCGGGCGGCAGCCAGAAAGACCTCGAAGATCGGATCGGCGTCGGTCGGGACTTCGCGCGCGGCGCGCTCGAGCAGTGCCGCCACCACTTCACCCTTGCCGAGCAAGGCGAGCCCACCGACCAGCGCCAGCAACGCCTGACCATAGGGCCCCGCGTGGTCGCTCGTCGGCGGTGTATCGATGGCTAACTGAACGTAGGTCGCCGCCTGCTCTGGCTGACCGACCGCGGTAGCTCCCAAGATCAGCAGCGCAACGGCCAGCCACCACGGACCGCTCGCCTCCGGCAGGACCTCCAGCGCGTTGCGCAAGACTTCTAGGTCTCCGCGACCGCACCAGGCGTCTGCGTAGCCGCGGGCGAGCAGCAATAGTCCGCGGTCGACCCCTTGAGCGCCCCAAGCCAGCCCACGCTGGGCGAGATCGACGGTTCCTTGGATGTCCCCGATGTCCGCCGCGACCCGGGCAGCGCGCACGACCCAATGCACCGCGCGCTCGAACACCTCCCCCGATGCGAAGTGATCTGCGAGCAGCCGAGCGTCCTTCTCGCCCCTGGCTTCGAGCCACTCGGCGGCGGCACGATGTGCTTCCAGGCGGTCCGGAGCCGGGAGCATCGCGTAGGCAGCGTCCCGCAGCAGGGCATGCCGAAAGCGATACTCATTGGATCCTGCGTAGCGAGACGGACGGACTCTGACCAAGATTTCACGCTGGGCCAGAGATTCCAACCAGCCCATGTGCTCGATGCTCGGCTCGATCAGATTGGCCACGCCTTCATCCCAGCAGGTTTCGCCGAATACGCTGGCGGCCCGCAGCACACAGCGCGCTTCGGGCTCTAGGTGCTCGAGGCGCGCCTGGGCCATTGCCAGAACCGTATC
>DATEPG010000101.1:0-21433 GCA_035273265.1 Polyangiaceae bacterium | reverse complement strand
GAGCGCCAGCAGCGCCCGGTGACGATCATCGATGCCGCGCAAAAGAAGCCGCTCGCCTTGAGTGTGGAGTTGCCGGAACCGGTAGCCGAGCCGGAAGCGAACGAGTCCGATCGACTGCGTGACGTCGTGAGTGGGCCGGCCGCGCGCGGTCCGGCGGGCGCGCGCTCGGTCTGGCCCGCCGTGCACGAGCGGCTGGTGGCGTTGATTCGCGAACACCGCACCACGATGATCTTCGTCAACAGTCGGCGCCTGGCCGAACGGCTGGCGTCCGCGCTGAATGAAGTGGCGGGCGAAGAGATCGCGCTCGCGCACCACGGCTCGGTTGCGCGCGAAAAACGCCAAGTGATCGAGGAACGACTCAAAGCCGGCTTGTTACCCGCGATCGTCGCGACTTCGTCGCTCGAGCTCGGCCTGGATATCGGCGCGGTGGATCTGGTCGTGCAGATCGAAGCACCACCGTCGATCGCCTCCGGACTGCAACGCATCGGCCGCGCACACCACCACGTCGGCGGCACTCCCCAGGGCGTGCTCATGCCCAAGCACAAGGCCGATTTGCTGGCGACCGCCGCGGCCACGCGCAGCATGTTGGAGGGCCGCGTCGAAGCTACCTTTTATCCGCGAAACCCGCTGGACGTCCTGGCTCAGCAACTAGTCGCCATGTGCGCGGTCGAACCCTACGAGGTCGACACCCTGTACCGGGCGGTGCGCCAGGCCGCGCCGTTCTCCGAACTGCCTCGTTCGGCCTTCGAGGGGGTGCTGGATATGCTCTCCGGCCGTTACCCTAGTGACGAGTTTGCAGATCTCAGACCACGTCTGGTCTGGGACCGCGTAAATGGCACCGTACGCGCTCGTTCCTTCGCGCTACGGCTGGCAGTCAGCAACGCGGGCACGATCCCGGATCGCGGGTTGTACGGCGTGTTCTTGGCCGGCGAGGAAGGACCGAAGGGTGGACGCCGCGTCGGCGAGCTGGATGAAGAGATGGTCTTCGAACTGCGCGAGGGAGAAGTGTTCTTGCTCGGCGCCAGCTCCTGGCGCGCCGAGCAGATCACGCACGACCGCGTGCTGGTCTCACCAGCTGCTGGAGAACCGGGGAAAATGCCTTTTTGGCACGGCGATCGCCCCGGTCGGCCTCTCGAATTCGGCAAGGCAATCGGGGCGCTGACGCGCAGCCTCGCGCAAGCCGAACGACCAGCAGCCGAGGCCCTGCTGGTCGAGCAGTACTTCCTAGACGCGCCTTCCGCGCACACCTTGACCGAGTACGTGCACGAGCAAATGACGGCGGTCGGTGAGGTGCCGAGTGATCGCGTAATCGTGATCGAACGCTTCTTGGACGAAGTCGGCGATCATCGCGTGTGCGTGCTCACGCCGTTCGGGTCGCGCGTGCACGCGCCATGGGCGACAGCGGTCACGGCGACGCTGCGATCGCGCCGGCTCGGAGACATCGACAGTGTGTGGTCGGACGACGGCATGATCTTCCGCATACCCGCCTCGGACGAGCCCCCGCCCAGCGAGTGGTTTCTGCCGAGCTCGACGGACGTCGAAGATCGCGTGAGTCGCGCCATCGACGGCACGTCTTTATTCGCTGCGCGTTTCCGTGAGGCTGCCGGGCGAGCGTTGCTCTTGCCGCGGCGACACCCGACGCGCCGTCAACCCTTGTGGGCGCAGCGCAAGCGCGCCGCCGATTTGCTAGCCGTCGCCGCGCAGCACCCCTCATTCCCGATCGTGCTGGAAACTTACCGCGAGTGTTTGCGGGACGTATTCGACTTACCAGGCTTGGTTTCGATACTCGGCGACATCGAAAAGCGTCGCGTACGCGTACGCACGGTGGACACGCTGGCCCCTTCGCCGTTTTCGGCGTCGCTCTTGTTTTCGTTCGTCGCCAACTTCGTGTACGAAGGCGACGCGCCCCTGGCCGAGCGCCGAGCACAAGCGCTGACCATCGACCACGAGCGGCTGCGGGAGCTACTGGGCGAAACCGAGCTCAGAAATTTGCTCGATCCGGAGATCATCGCCGAGCACGAGCGCTTCCTACAGAAGCTCAGCTATCCCGCCAAGGATGCGGACGCATTGTGCGACGTCTTGCGCGCGCTCGGAGATCTGACGCTGAGCGAGCTGTGCGAGCGGGCCGTAACGGCCGACGACGCGCAACGTTGGCTCGTCCAACTCGAGCGCGAGCATCGTCTGTTCCAAGTGCGGATCCAGCGAGAAACTCGCTATTTGGCCGTCGAAGACGCCGGGCGCTACCGAGATGCCCTGGGCATCGTGCCCGCGCCCGGCACGCCCAGCGCCTTTTTGGAGCCAGTGCCGGACGCGCTCCGTCAAATCATCGGACGCTACGCGCGCAATCATGGTCCCTTTGCGGAGTCCGCCTTGAGCACGCGCTACGGGCTTTCTGGACAAAGCATCGCCGAGGTAGTCGGGCGCTTGCGTGCGAGCGGTCATCTAGTATCCGGCGCCTTCTTGGCCGGGGGCCATGGCGACGAACTGTGCGACGCAGAGGTCTTGCGCACATTGCGTCAACGCTCGCTCGCGCAGCTCCGGCGCGAGGTAGAGCCTGTCGAACCGGGGGTCTTGTGCCGGTTCCTGCTCGAGTATCAAGGCACCACGCAGCCCCGCCGAGGGGATGCCGCGCTGCTCGATGCAGTGGGCCAACTGGAGGGCTGTCCCCTGCCCGCGTCGGCTCTGCTTCGGGACATCTTACCCGCGCGCGTACGCGGCATGACCCCGCGTGATTTGGACGCTTTGTGCGGCAGCGGTGAGGTGGTTTGGGCCGGCATCGAACCGATCGGCAGCAATGACGGGCGAATCGCGCTGTATTTGGCAGAACACGAGGCGCTCTTGGCGCGCACGGTAACGCCCATTCAGACCGAGCAAGCGGCCGCGATTCGAGGCACCCTCGCCCGCCGCGGCGCCGTGTTCTTCGCGGAACTGCTGCGTGAAACGGGCGGCTTCCCGACTGACGTGCTGAACACGGTCTGGGACATGGTTTGGTCCGGCGAGGTGACCAATGATTCTCTCGAAGCGTTGCGCAGCTTGCTGCGTCCAGCCTCGAGCAAGCGTGACGGGCGCAGCGCGCGGCTGCACGCGAGCCGTCGCTCCACTCAGAGTCGGCTTCCCGGTAGCGAAGGCCGCTGGTCACTGCGCAGCGCGCGTTGGGGAGAGCCAGTCAGCGATACGGATCGCCGGGCGGCGCTGGCGCGATCGCTACTCGAACGCTACGGCGTGGTTACCCGTGAAGTCGCCCACGCGGAGGGGCTGGAGGGTGGTTTTTCCAGCGTATACGAGATCATGAAAGTGATGGAGTCCGCCGGGCGCATCCGTCGCGGCTACTTCGTGGCCGGACACGGCGGGGTACAATTCGCCTTGCCGGGCGCGGACGAGGACCTGCGCGCCCAGCGCGCTCCGAAAGCCAACGCGCCCCTTGCCCAGGTCTTGTCCGCGGTCGACCCGGCCAACCCCTACGGAGCGCTCTTAGCCTGGCCGGAGCGCCAGGGCGGCACGACCGCCGCGCGGCTTTCACGCTCGGCCGGTGCGTTCGTGGTGCTGCATCTCGGCGCGTTGGTAGGCTACCTGCAGAGTGGCGGCGCGTTGACCAGCTTCGGCGAGGAGCCCAACGCGCAACGCGAACGGGCGCTTGCCCTTTCGCTGGCCAGCTGGGCGCACGCTCAACCGCTTCGTCGCGCCTTCCAAATCGCAACCATCGACGGTGCCCCCGCTGCCGAGCATACTTTGGCGAACTCCTTCCGGGAAGCCGGCTTCGTCGCCACGGGTGGCGGTCTGCTGCTCCGCTTGGGCGAGCGCGGACGGGCAATCGAGCCAGAAACCGAGCCTGACGGGGAAGAGGCCGATGCCGGAGGGTGACACCCTTCACCGCACCGCCCACACGCTCGGGCGCGTGCTCGAGGGGCAGCGCCTAGTTTGCGTGCGCTCCTCGATACCGGCAATCGCGCACGCGGAACTCGCCGGACAGCTCGTCGAGTCGGTCTGCGCACGAGGCAAGAATCTTCTGGTCCGCTTCGACGATGGCCGCGTACTGCATACGCATTTGAAGATGCTCGGCTCGTGGCACGTGTATCGCCCAGGCGAGCGTTTTCAACGCCCGGAGCATCAGGCGCGGGTCATCTTGGAGGTTTCGGACGCGCTCGCGGTATGTTTTTCGGCGCCCACCGTCCGTCTCCTCACGCCGCAGGCCGCCGCCCAGGATCCGTATTTGAACGGACTCGGCCCCGATCTGATCCCCGATCAGTTCGACCTTGGTCAGGCCGTCGCCGGGTTGCATGCGCTCGGCGATCTCTCGCTGGGTGAAGCGCTGATGACACAAACGGCCCTGTCCGGCATCGGCAACATCTATAAGTCGGAGACCTTGTTCGTCTGCCGCTCGAACCCGTTTCGAGCGGTCTCCGAGTTCGATCGCGAGCAGCTCACGCGCATCGTTCGAACTGCGCGCGAGCTCTTGCGAAAAAACGCCCGCCCGGGTTCGTCCCAGCGCACCACCACCACGAACAGCGGCGGACGCTATTGGGTGTATCGACGTTCCGGCCAAGCCTGCCGCGTGTGCGGCAGCCGCGTGCGCATGCAGCGGCAAGGCGCGCTACACCGCTCAACCTACTATTGTGCGAGCTGTCAGAGCAGCCCCTGACGGCGTCGGGCGTACCAATGTCCACCGAGCGCGAGGGACGCCGCCAAAGTCCAAGCCCAAGCCGGAAGTAGCGGCACACTGCTGCGCTCGGCCGCCACTTCGATCGGATCGGGGACCGGCAGTTCGGTCGCGCGTGACAACGACACCGCCTGGCCACCGCTGAGCTTCGCGATGCGCGCCAGGCGCTGCGGATCTGGCCGTGAATCGCTCCACGCAGGCCCGCCGCGCTCACAGGCGAAATCGAAACGCGTCGGCGGAGCCGCCCCCACCCGCGCGCGGGCTGAATAGCCACCCGCTTCCAGCACGCCGAGCTCCAATTCCAGCGGACCGGCCGCGGGGTCCTTCACGCTCTTCGTCACCACCGGCGTGCTTTGCGGGCCGAGACGAGTCAGTTGCAGTGATACGTCACCAGTGGACCCTGGCAGGCGCACCAGTCGCAGGCGGGCAGGCAGCCCCGCGATACACGGACCCGCCAGCTCCAGGCGCAGCGCCTCGAAGCGCGGATCTCGCATCAGCCAGCCAACCAAGCCGTCCCACAACGCCCCGTAGCCGCGGCCAGCTGCGCGTTCCGCGAATTCGCTGAGCGCCAAGGAGTGCGTTCCATCCACGCCCAGCGCGATCGAGCGCCCGTCACCGGCCTCGCCCAGCGCAAGCACCGGCATCGAGCCCTGCCCGGCGCGGCGATCCGGATGCTCCCAGAGCGTGATCGCGTTCGGCCGAGCGGCGCCCAAGGTGTTCGAGCCGGCGAACGTCGGCAGCTCGTCGGCGAACAGCTCGGTCAGGCCACGCAGCACCGGCGCCGAGCGTCCCGCTTCCGTGTAGCGCGGCACGAAGTCCGTCGTATCGAAGGGCTGGTCGCCGGCGCGCAGCTCGACCGGCAGGACAGCCTCCAATGGCGAGCGCGCATAGCCGCCGCCAGCAAACGCTGCCGGGCCACCGACCATGATCAAGCCTCCGCCCCCACGCACGTAGTTCGCGAGGGCCGGCAAATGCCGCAGGAGCTTGTAGGTGACGGCGTCGATGTCTTGCAGGATTACCGCGTCGAAGCTCGGTAGATGCTCGGTGAACAACTCGTCGACTGGAAACGGGATCAGCGCGAGCTCCGAGTCCTCGCTGGTCTCGGTGTTGTCCTCGTCCGTGCGCAAAATGAAAAATGCGATCAGGTCAATCGACTCATCGCTCTTCAGCCACATCCGAAGGGCGCGCACGTCGTAGGTGGGGCGTCCGGCGACGTGCAACAAGCGCAACCGGTCGCGAGTCACGCTGAAGGTCAGAATGCGCGTATTGTTCTCGGGGATCGTATCGCCTTCGGGCGGCTCGATGCTCACCTCGACCAAGCGCGCGCCGGCGCGTTCGAGCGTAATGCTGAGCTCGACGGTCGCGCTCTCACCGGTCATT
Organism: Polyangiaceae bacterium; assembly: GCA_035273265.1. GTDB lineage: Bacteria > Myxococcota_A > Polyangia > Polyangiales > Polyangiaceae > PMG-095. The sequence goes on along the minus strand of DATEPG010000101.1, from coordinate 15,396 downwards.
TTGGCCACCCCGGAGGCCAATACGAACGGCTCCGCGCCCTGGCGCAGCTCACGCGCGGTGACCGGAACCTCCGCGCACTGGAGGCCTCCGCCGCAGCCGATCTCGATCGTCAGGGCCAGGGCCTGATGCGCGACAGTCGCCCCCGAGGTGCGAATCGAGCGAATGCTTGCGTCACGGGGGGCCTGCTCGGTGACCGCCACGGTATGAATCGGTGTACCCAGCGTGGACGAAAGCTCGCGTAGCGACGCGTCGTCCAGGGCGGCGCTCGGGCGCGCGAAGCGCCCGTCGCTCACGACGACGATCGCCTTCGGCCGTTCACCTGCCTCCTGTGCCAGCGCATTCAAGGCGCCACTCAAATCACTCTCGTCCGAAAGTTCACTGGGATTGGTGTGCGCGAGGGCGTCGGCAACGACCAGGGGACGAAGTTCGCCGGCGCCGAATCCACGCAGCGCCACGCGCGCGCCAGCGAAGCGCTTAGTCAGCGCCTGTGCGGCTTGCAGCGCGAGCTCGCGCCGCGTCTTGCCTTCGCTGGGCAGCAGCAAACGCCGAGACTGGTCGACCAATACGACGACCTTCGCACCCACGCTCACGCCCCGCGTATTCACGCGCGCTGGGCGCAGGACTGCTGCCGCGACGAACAGCAGCGCGAGCGCCCCGGAGAGCAGGACCCAGACAGCCGCGCCTTCACGTTTGCGAAGCTCGAACCCCAAAAACCCGAGCGACGCCAAAGCGAGTGCAAGAACCGCAAACGCGGTGAGCTGCGGTACGCCCTCGGCGAGCGCCAACGTGGCCAGAGTCATGGTTTCTGTCGGGCTCGACGCCGCATTAAAAACGGCGCGTGCACCTGATCGTCCTTGTAGTCGGAACACATGACATACATCGCGATGTTCACCGCCAGGCGCACGGCATGCTCGCGCTGTTCGAGGCCACCCGGCTCGGTCGCGAGCGCAAAGCCCTCGCCGCTGCGAGCGAGCGCGCCCAGCAAATCGTGCTGCAGAAAGATCACCTGCGTGTTCTTGCCACGCACGATGGCCGATATTTCCGGCGGACCCAGGACACGCCCGACCGGTCGATCCACGATGTAGAACGTCTTGAAAATGACGTGGCTAGGATCCAAGCGCACGGGCGCCGATTCCGGCAGCACTCGTGCTAGCTCACGGCGCGCGCCGCGCCCGAATGCGCCTGACGCGGGGTTCGAATCATCGACCACGAGCACGCCGCCGAGGCGGATGAAGCGCGTCAGCCCGCGCACCTCTGCAGCCGACAGCGGCCCGGGATCGGCATCACCCGCCCAAATCGCAAATGGCTCGGCCTGGAGTGCGGGCTGATCGGCGGCCACCTCAGAGGCGACCAAGCGCGCAGGCGCGCTGGTGCGACGCACGAGTTCCCAAGACCAGCGCCCGGCGCCGGTGCTACGCACACCGAGTGGCGGAGGATTGCCGGCCCGCAATAAGCGTGGGTGAAAGGCAGCGCCGTCCCCGAACGCGAAAGCCTGCGCTGGCGCCAGCGTGGACAACAGTGAAAGCGGGACCGTGAGCGCAGCGCGACGCGTGAGACGACTCGCCATCAGTCGAAATCCTGAACGTGCCACACGCCCGATTCACGCCTTAATTTCACTTGATGGCCACCAGGCACTTCCACCACGGCGTTGTCACCAGAAACTTTCACGTCCAAAGTGTCCGGATTTTCCAGCCCCTCCACCAGCGATTTCAGGTCGCTTTCGAGGGCCTGCCGGGTTTCTGCGGAAAGTACCCCGAGCAGCGCCGGATAGCTGCGTCGAGCCAAAGCGCGACGAAAGTCACCCAGGGCTTCAGAAGGGCTCCGGGGCCGGCTAGGGACGGTACCGAGCGAGCTCAGGTGAAAGGTCCCGTCCTCGAGATCGAACAGCGCGCTTTCACCGTCCTCGAAGCGGATCTCGGCAGAAGCCTGGACACGGCTCGCGGGCGAGAGCAATGCTGCCCCTTGCCGGCTGAGTTCGCCCTTCGCTTGCTCGACCAGTCGCCGGGTGCCCTGACGGCCGTAGTCGCGTTGTGCCTCAGCGCTCAGAAGCGCGAAAATCCGCTCAGAATCGCCGGCGCGCGCGGCCTCGGCGTAGCGTTCGGCCGCAAGCTTCGGGTCCGGCAAGCGCGACTCAGCACAGCCCCCGGCCAGGCCCGCCAGCAGGGCGAAGGCCAGGCCGGCGAAGGCGGCAGGCGCACTGCAAGCTGGAAAGGCGGACCGCATGGCGTGAGACAGCTAGCGAAAGCCGAGGCACTTGGCTACTGTTTGCGGCGGATGTTGGCAATGGTCGGCTCTCGCCCGGCGCTGGCCCTCGGTGCCGTGCTCATTTCGCTGGCATGCAGCGGGCCGCCGCCCAGGACCGTGAACGCCAGCCGGCCGCTCGACGAACGGCGCGCCATCGAATTGATCGTCGAAGCTTTCGGCGAAGAGCATGACCGCGCGGTGCCCGGCGGAAACCTCACCATCTCGGACAGCCAAACCTTACACGTGGACGTGAACGGCCAGGACCGAAAGTACGGTGTCGCCTACGTTACCGCCAGCGAGCGCATCGTCCTGGGCGCGACCCTGCCGCCTCGGGACCCGGCGATGGGCGACGCGCTGCAGCTCGTGTCAGGCTTGGGTGCGGACGGCGACGCGCGCGTGCTCGTCCTGCAAGACACCGACTACGTGTTCGACGATCACGTGGGCCAGGCCCACGAGGCCAGTAGCCTGACCGCGGAACTGAAACTCAAGCGCGACGTGCACGACTTTTTGGTGCGTGCCCACAAAGAAAAATGGCCCTGACAGTCAGTGCACGAGCTCGCTTTGCCGGTCCTAGCACCCCCGGCTTGATCAAAGGCGCGGCGATCTGCTCGGCGATCGGCATTGGCTCGTCGCTCACCGAGTACGCGGATCTCGGAAAATGGCTGACCGTCGCCGGTGTCCTGCTGCTGATTGCCGGCCTGCACCGCTTCGGTCGCACTGGGCCTGACCCTGCGATCGTTTTCGAACTCGCGCCACCGCGCAAGAAGAAGAAGCGACGAAAGTCGGCGGCCAGCGAGCTCGAGCCTTCCGCCAGCGCTACCGACGAAGAGTCCTAAGGCGTCACGTTTCGCTGCGCAGCACGGCGACCGCAACGTCCTTGCCGAGATCCGGAGTGAGCTCGACAGCGAGGCCGAATTCACGCCCGGCAATTTCGAGCTCGAACGAAGTGGGCGTAGTCGCCGATGCGTTCGAAAGCGGTGACAGCTGGGCGATCGCACGAGCGTTCACCTCGGGCGAGATCGGTGCACCGAAGACGTCCTTGCCGACGACCAAATACACGTAGACCAGCGGCATCTTCTGTCCTTGTACGAGGGCTCCACGCAAGTTGGAAGCGAGCGCAAACTCGAGCCTGCGCGCATACGAGGCCCAGGACCAGCCGGTCACGTACAGGCCCTTCACCTCAGTACCCGCGATCACCGGCTGCGCCGCGACCCACTGACCGTCGGCACGACCACGCACGCCGGCGGCTTCCGGCAGCGATCCGCGCGATTCCACGTATTGTCCGGCAAGCGCGGCTTTGAGTTCGGGGAACGCCGGCAAGAGCGCGCGCCCCGCCATCGAGTCCTGATCTTGGTCGTTTCGGATCACCACGCCGTCGCTGCCCGTGACCGCGAAGAACGTCCCCTTGGAGATGCGCAGGTCTTGAACCTTGTTGCGGGCGGTCTCGAGCGCGGCCCGCGCGCCATGCGGATCGTCGCTGGGCGGTTTTCCCGTGGCGAAAATCGGCAGCAAAAATTTCGCCCCCTGCGGCAAACCGGAGCGCACTTCCATAACGTCGTTGTGGGTGGCGAGAGCCAACGCCACCACATCGCCTCTGGCCTTTTCGGCGCTGACCGCGCTCTGCTTCTTGCAGCCCGGCGAGACGGAAGCGATCGCCAACAGCGCGTAGGAGCACAAAAGTCGCCTAGAAAACCAGTATGTAGTTAAACGTCGCACTTTCATCTTTGAAAGCCCGGCATACGCCGATGCACGGAGCGCGCAAATCAAAATCGCGGAACCCTGCGATCGCAATGGCACTTACGCGCAACTGGGCAGCTCTGAGGGGAGCGCTGGACTCCAATTCGGAGCGAGCTCCGATCACCCATTCGTACCGTGCGCGCGCACACTCACCAACGCGTGCCTTTCGCACCTGCTCGAGTAGCGCATCAGTTGCCGACGCGCGTGCACCACCCCGAAGGATGGAATTGGAGCATCCGCGTATGGCGATTGCTCGGCGCCACTCGGCATATAATCCTGGGACGAGTCTCTCGTCCATTGAAGCGGAGGTGACTGAGTGTTAGTAGTGGGCAGTAGTTACAGATCCGCCTGTGTGCCACGTGCACCATGGAGCTGCTCACCTTGACCTCGTACGCACCGCCCCGCCCAATGCCGCGCTCGAACCGGCTGTCGGACGCCCCACAAGCGATGCCCGCTCCGGGCCCTCGTCGCGCCTCCCACACCGCGATGGATCGCCTAGTTTCAGCGGATGATCTGAGCGTGGTCTTCCAGCCCATCGTGGACATGACCGATGGCGAATTGTTCGCACACGAGGCGCTCGTGCGCTGCAGCGTGCCCGCGCTGAAGAACCCGCTGGTGCTATTCGAGCGCGCGCTGGAGGTCGGCTGCGCCGGTCGCCTCGGACGGATGATTCGCGAGATCGCCGTGCCGCTCAGCGCCGGCCGCCCACTCTTTCTCAACGTGCATCCCCAAGAACTGCACGAAGCCTGGATCGTTCGCCCCGACGATCCCATTTTTTGCCACGACCACGTGTTGTACGTGGAGGTGACCGAAGCCATGCCGCTCACTCAGTACGAGTTGTGCATGAGCGTATTGCGTGAGCTGCGCGCACGCTGCCGCGTCGAACTCGTGGTCGACGATCTGGGCGCTGGCTACTCGAATTTGAAGCGCATCTTGGACTTGCAGCCCAAGATCGTGAAGCTCGATCGCCAGCTGATCATCAATCTCGATCGCGATCAGCGTCAGCAGAAGCTCGTCGCTGGCATCGTCCGCATGTGCGTCGACCTCGATGCCATGGTCGTGGCCGAAGGCATCGAGACCGACCAAGAATTCATCGCCTTGCAAGACATCGGCGTGCACTACGGTCAGGGCTACCTGTTCGCGAGGCCCGCGTACCCGATGCCCGCAATCACTTGGCCTCCGGATTCCCACAGCCGAGCCAAGCCGGGACTCAAGCGCGCCCCGAGCTACCCGCCCCCCGCAGCGTAGCGCACCCCTCCGCTTGGAGCTCGCTTCAGAGCGCGGCGAGCACTGCTTCGACGTGTCCCGGCACGCGCACGCCGTGCCAGGATTTGGCGATCTTGCCGGTCTTGTCGATGATGAACGTGCTGCGCTGCACGCCCATGTATTCGCGGCCGTAGTTGAGCTTCTTGATCCAGATGCCGTAGGCGCCGATCAACGTCTTGTCGACGTCGGACAAGAGCGTGAAGTTCAGGCCGTACTTCTCTTTGAACTTGGCGTGGCGCTTGGGATCGTCCGGGCTGACACCGAGCACGCGCACCTTCGCGCCGTTGAAGGCTTTGAGGTTGTCGCGAAAGTCGCAAGCCTCCTTCGTGCACCCCGGTGTGTCGTCCTTCGGGTAGAAGTAGATCACGTACGGCTTGCCGGCCAGGCTCACCGAGCTGACCACGTTGCCAGTCTCGTCGGGCAGGGAGAATGCCGGGGCCTTGCTCCCTTGCGCGAGCCCCGCGCTCGACGCTGCGGGTACCCCCTTGGCCGGGACCGCTCGGACAGGCGCTTTCTTGGTCGCCGGGGTGGCTGCCTTCGCGACCTTCACGGGCGCGGGTTTGCTGAGGGCACTGGTTTTTGCTTTGGTTTTCTTGGCTGCCATCCGAAGCTCCATCGCGACTATCCTGGACGTCGCTTTTCGCGTCCGGGACGCTATCACGACGCCGCGCTCCGCCGAGCCAGCGAGATCCGGCGCGCCAGGACCGGGCCTTGTCGGCCGCGGCGATTCGAGTAAATTGCGCGGCGATGCTCGAACTTCCCGATCCAGGCCTGTACCGAACCACGCAACCCTTGCCCGGCCACGAAGCCACCTTCCCCACCGGTGTGCTCGTCTACGTCGGACAGCCCTCGAACGGCGGCGTGAAGTTCGTCGTCCGCCCCGCGGACAATCGACGCAATCGCTGGTTCTGGCGCGAGCCGACCACGCCCCTGCGCTCGACGAGCTGGGCCAAGACTTTGAAGCAGCTGCCGTCGGAGGGCTTCTACACCTTGCCGGAAGCACTCGAGTTCGAAGGCGGTGGCCGCTGGCTCAAGAATGCCATCGTGCAACTCGGCTACAACGAAAACGGCGTCGGCATCTTGTTCGTCGGCGAATGGGCCGAGGACGCAGAAGAGAACGTGCTGCGCTTCAGCGATCGCGGTCTGTTGATCGACGACTCGCTCTTGGGTCGGCTGATCTGGGCGCCCATCTTGCCGCTCCGTCCCGCGGCAGCCAACAGCAACGCCTGACGGAGGCCCATCGAGAAGTGGAGACGTGAGCGGCTTCAGCCCTGGCGGTCGAAGCCGCTCGTTCGTCCCTGACAGCGCGCTACACGCGCTGTCAGCTCGTCACTTCGCGGCAGCCAGGTTCTTGGCCACGAAATCCCAATTCAACAATTTGTCGCAAAAGGCTTCCAAAAAGCCCTTTCGGTTGTTGCGATGGTCCAAGTAGTAGGCATGCTCCCAGACGTCGCACACCAAGAGTGGCACGTCCGTCGTGGTCAGCGGAGTCTCGGCGTTGGGCGTCTTCACGATTTTGCCCTTGCCGCCGTCGAGCACGAGCCAGGCCCAACCGGAGCCGAATTGAGTCAAGCCCGCTTGAATGAAATCGGTCTTGAACTTGTCCCAACCACCCAAGCCGTTGATCAGATCGGCCACGGGACCTTCCGGCGGAGCGCCGCCGCCGTTCGGCTTCATGCTCTCCCAGAAGAACGTGTGGTTCCAAACCTGAGCCGCATTGTTGAACACGGGACCGGAGCTCGACTTGATGATCTCGATCAGGCTCTTCGATTCTTCCGGCTTGCCGGCGATCAGACCGTTGAGGGTCGTCGCGTAGGTCTTGTGATGCTTCTCGTAGTGATAGTCGAACGTCTCTTGCTTCATGACCGGCTCGAGCGCGGTTTTCGCGTACGGGAGCGGGGGGACTTCAATTGCCATTGCTGACTCCTAGGGTTGCCTGGTTTCCGGCTGCGAAATCTCCGTGCAGTCGCACGGCCTGTCAACGGTCAAGCGCGCCTGCGGGCGTTTTTGTGCGCCTCGGTGCAGGCCGTGCGCATCGAATGCTTCAGGCTCGCAGTCCATGAGCCCGGCCGCTGACCTGGTCGGGACCTCGATCCTCGATCTCTATTACGACGTGGATGTCGCCGCTTTGTCGCCACGCCTTCGCGATCGCTTCGTGAAGCTCAGCCGTGACGCCACGACCGATGCCTTTCTCGCGCAGGCGCGGCGCGGCCGCCATTCGTGGTGGCGCACGCAGCTGCATCGCCTGCTGCGGCAATTCATGTCCGACTTCGACGCAAATGGCCTGCTCGACATGTATCCCCTGTTCGTGGCCAGCACCGAGCATTGGCAACTGCTGCTCGGGCAGCAGCGCGTTGTGCGCTTGCTGGACGTTGGCGCAGGCTCGGGCAACGTCACTCGCACGCTCTTACCGCTGGCAGAACACGTGGTGACCACCGAGCTCTCGCGCCAGATGGCCGCGCGCTTGCGTCGAACGGGCCTGGAATGCCACGAGATCGACCTCGCCGAGCACGACTTGCCGGGCGCGCGATTCGACCTGATCACCTGCCTCAACGTCCTCGATCGCACCCCGCGGCCGCGCCAATTACTACGCCGGATGCACGAACGGCTTCAGCCCGGCGGGCGGCTGCTGCTCGCGCTCGCCCTGCCGTACAATCCGTTCTTCTTCCGCGGCAACAGCACGCCCGAACCCTTGGAACGACTCGCGTGCGCCGGGCCGAACTGGGAAGACGCGGTAAACGGCTTGGTCGAACGCGAGCTCGAGCCACTCGGGTTCACGGTCGTAACGGTATCGCGCACGCCGTACCTATCGTTCGGCGACGCCGAAAGCGGCCTGTACGAACTCGACGACGCTTTGCTCGTCTGCCAGAAGTGTGAAACGGGACCGTCATCCCGCTGAAGCTCACTTCAGCTCGCAGCTCGTGGCCCGTGCTTCCTGCACGAACCAACGCGCACCCAGCTTGAAGCAAATCGTGGCGCTCTTCTGGCCGTCATTCGAGGAAACCCGAAACTTGAAATCGGGCATCTCCGCCCGACCATTCAGCACGGTAACCGCGCCCGCGCAGTCGACATCGTGGAACTGGCCCATGTTCGTCGAGCCGTCGAAGCCGTTGCTCAGCAGGTGCAGCTCGGCGAGCGCACAGGCGAACGGGTGATCCAAAGCCGGCCCCGGTGGATGTGCGGTGATCTGTCGATTCAGTTCCGCCTTGCGGGCATCCACGCGCGCATTGTCCGCACGAATGTCCGTCACCATCCAGACCCAGCTGCCAACGCACAGAACGCCGGTCAACGCCGAACACAAAAGCCCGACCGTGGCCCGCGTAGGCACCGGCGCGCCAGCCTCTCGCGCCGAAGCCTGCGCCCGCTTGTAGGCCAAGAACGACAGCACATTGAAGATCGGCAGACAGAAAAACACGAAGCTCAACAGCCCCCACATCAACGCCCGGCTCGCGGCCTGCTCGGTGGTGCCCTGGAGCTTCACCTTCAGTACCGCCACTTGAGCATTGAGCGTCGCCTGCTGGTGGGCCCGATGCGCCGCCTCCGCCGCGAGCGCCGCCCGCGCCGCCCCTGAAACCGTGCCGCAGTAGCCGCACTGGTCCGTATTCTGGGGCAAACCCGCGCCGCAGCGCTCGCAAGTGAACATGCTCGGTCCCAGGCTACCCCGCCCCCCCGGCATCCCGAAAGCCGAGAGCGCGCGCCGCCCCTGACCGCCGCGAAACGCCCAAGTGAGAAACCCACTAGACAAGGGCCACGGACGCAACTACAGGAACTTGCACGACAAGCCGAAGTGGCGGAATTGGCAGACGCGACGGACTCAAAATCCGTTGTTAGAAATAACGTGTCGGTTCAAGTCCGACCTTCGGTACCAGCCTCAAACAGCTCGATTCGCTCCTGCCAGACGAGTCGAGCGCCCCCGGAAACGGGGTTTCCTGGCCAGCACGGGCGAACCCGGACAGCGAGCCGCGTCTTTCCGGCCGCCAGCTCGACCTGCGGGTAAGCTCCGAGGCTGAGCTCGGGTCAGCTGCGCAGCGGTTTGTACATTCTCGCGGGACCGGACGAAGGAGAGCGCGCGCTTCGCCCTCGTGTCCGGTCCTGATTCCCGACACGCGAGATGAACGCAGAGCCTCCCGCCCGCTCAGATCGCAAAAGCGCGCCAGTTCGAAGGTCGATTGATCAGACCCGTTCGTTCCTCTTCCCTCATCTTTCGATCGCCGCTCGACACGCACATCGCCCCGCCGTCGCTGGCTCCTGCGGCAACTCACTCACGGGTGAGCACTTGTCGGATGCTGCCCGCAAACCCCGATACGCGAACACGTGAACACGCGAGCACGCACAGCACGACCGATACATCGGGTTGCTCAACAGCTCGTTGCCATTTGTCGTCTTGAGCTTATTTGGGCGGCGTGTTTTGGTGCGATCATGGATCCATTTCGTCGCTGCGTTCAGGACTTGGAAGCCATCGATCGCTTGCTGGAACTCCCGCATGGCCATGACATTGCGTTCGAGATGTTCCGTGAGCTTTTGCCATACCTGTGGCAATTAAGTCCGCTGCGCGATCTGGATCGCTCCGGCGCGCTCGCTTGCTTGTTCGAGTACGCCGAAGGGATGCGAGTTCGACTCGGTTATTCGAAGCTCGAATCGTCCCCGCCGGTCAGTGAGCAGGTCTCCCGCGTCGCTTAGCCCGCCGCACTGTTCTGATTCAAGGCGATACGCTCGTCGGCCCTGCCCGCTTTCGACGACCGCGACGAGCCATCGCCGCGCCGAGCGCTATGCAGCTCCAAAGCCACGGAACTCCGCTGCCTTCGTGCTGAGCGAGGCTGCATCCGCGCGGTGCGAGCACGGGTGGCTTGCTGGGCTCGGGCTCGCCGCCCCCTGGATCGTAGCTGGCGGGATCTGCCATCCAATCGTGCGGAACGTTGGCATACGCCGCGCAGTCAGCGCTGCACTCATGCCGTTCGCTCAGCTCACACGCGCCGTCTCCGCAGCGGGCGGCGTCGCAATCGAGCGGGCAACTGCCGACGGTTTCCGGCCCGCTACAAACTCCGTCGCCACATTGCGCGGACTTGCGGCATAACCGCTCGCTCGGCCAACCGCTCTCGCACAGGCGTTGAATCGAGCGCGTGGCGAGCTGATGCTGCTCTCGAGGTTCATCCGAGTGGGCCGGGCGCATACAGTCGCCGTCGGGCTGCCAATCGGGCATGCCGCGCACTTGGTGCCCAACGAGCTGCATTTCGGCGTTGAACAGCGGGCTCCCGGAACCACCCGAGAAGCTATCGGTCGAAGCAACGAAGTAGTCGCCACCCGCGTGAACATCGCTGACCTCACCGCCGTCGTCGACCTTCAAAGGCAGCCCGGCGCCATGACTCGCCGCCAGCAGCGAGTCCCCGAGTCGTGGCGCGCTGCGCGCGATGACCGCCGGCGTCAACTCGGCAGCAACGCTGCGATCGAGCTGCAGCACGGCCAGGTCCATCAAGCCATCGTCGGCAAGGATTTTTTCGTGATGCACGACGCGACGGCAGGTGTACACGCCCGGTTCGCCGCTGAGCGCAAGCTCACCGTTTTGGGAGTAATGATAGCCAAACACGATCAGCAGCCGCTGACATCGGTGGGCCGCGTCGCCGCTCGGATCGCCCAAGCAATGCCCCGCGGTCAAGACCAGATCATCATCGATCAGAGTGGCCGAGCAGACGGCTGCCGCGGGTTGTTCGGCGAAAGCCTCATCGCGACAGGTCCCGATTGCGCCCCGCAGTGACGCCGTCCGGAGCACGGTGGGCGCGCGATAATCGAGGCGATGCGCCCACATCAGTGCGGCCACGCTGCTAGCAATGCGGCTGCGCTTGTCGGCTGACGCGAGTTGGTAGAGCTCTCTACGATCATCGAGGCCGTTGATCACGGGCTGCTCGATCGCACGCTGCCACGACGCGGCATCCTGGTTCATGGGCTGCCCGCAGGCCCAGCTAGACGCCGCCAGGACAGCGGAAAGCGCGGCGGGAATCCAGGCGAGGCGCTGCCGAGCAGCGCAATCGCGCTGACCGCTGGCCTTGCCGAGTGGCGGTAGGCCGTGCGCACTTGGATGACTCGGAATCATGGAGGTCGACAGCTAAGTCCGGCGAGCGTGTCCTCAGCGCACGACATCACGATAGCAGAGGAAGGCAGGTCCGAACCAAAATGTTCGCGCACTAGCGTACAATACGGCGCCGTGCCCCAGATCTAGTGTGGTGCTCGACGCCAACGCTCCGAGCGATTGTCCAGAGCGACACTGCATTGGATACGCTTTCGCCCGGCGTCAGGCGGTGCATCGATAGTGGATATGAACAGGTGCAGCACACTACCGGGCACTGTTTCGCAGCGAAGCGAGTCCGTTTCACTCATAGAAACCACGACAAGAAACCACGACAGGAGGAGTACATGAGTTTACTGCACGCCGGGGAAATGCCGAGTTATTGGCGCATGGCGCAGCTCGTCGGCCTTTCGACCGTGATGGCTTGCGGCGCCGCTGATGGCACGCCGCTGATCGACGGACAGCAGCCCGCTGACGAGACGGCCCTAGCAATCCCTGCCATCGAGGGCGATGTTGCTACGAGCGCGAACGTGGCGCCGACGCTCGTGGATCCCGACGGTCAGCCTTTGCCGGCGGCTAGTGAAAACGCTGGTCTGGACGAGAAGATCTTCACGGCGATCAACCCCGCGGGTAGCCGTTCGCGCCAGCGCGGCGCCATCTACATCCGTTTCATCAATGGCGGCACCTGTTCAGGCAGCATCGTCAACAACGGCGTCATCATTACCGCCGCACATTGCCTGCCCGTACCGAATCGCAATCGTTTCGAAGATGTGGAGATTTTCTATCAGTACCCGGCCGATCCGAACCAGCCCTTTTGTCCGGACTGTGGCCCGCCCGAGCGCACCTGGACTGCGCGAATGTTCTTTTATCCGCACCCGAGCCAGACGAAGACCAGCGGCATCGATCGGCGCTGGGACTTTGCGGTCGGCGCCATCTGCAGCCCTGGCTCCGCTTGTGACAGCCCCGGCACCGTAACGCAGTCTCTGGGCCTGGCCAGCTCGCACTTCGTCACGCTCTCCACGCACGTGCTCGTCGACAACAATGGTCTCACGGTGCACGGCTACGGAGCTCCGGAAAGTCGCGTTCAACACCAAATGAGCATCCGAGTGGACGACGCGGAGCCGGACCGCATCTCCTGGGAATATGTGAATCCTGCCGAATGGTGGTGTGACGGCGACTCGGGCGGACCCGCGTTCCGCAACGCGGGATACACCGATACCATGGGACGCTATTGGCAAGCTCAAGCAGCGGTCATGACGTCCATGAACACGAATGCCACCTTCGGCAGCCAAGAGTGTGGCGACACCGGCAGGGCCAGCAATGTTCGCAAGAAGACGGCCTGGATCGCCAGCATTGTCGACTTCTGGACCAGTCGAAAGTGCCAACAGTTCACCAACCCGGCGGGTGAAACGGCCCTGTGGTGCTGGGCAACCTGACGCACCAGCGTACAAGACAGCGCTCAGCAGCCTCTGGTTTGCTATCGCGCCAACGCTTGGGCCAATCGCTCCAAGCGACATGCATTTGACTGTTCGCCAAACGGACCAGGCCAGTGCCTGCCGTAACAATCAACCAAGGAGCAGACATGACGTTACTACATGCCAGGAAGGCGCCGAACTTTTGGTTCTTGGCGCAGATCGCGGGCCTCTCGACAATGATGGCTTGCGGCGCCGCTGATGGCACGACGCAGCCCGAAAACGAAACAGCCCTGGCAGTCCCTGCCATCGAGGGCGATGTTGCTACGAGCGCAAACGTAGCGCCCACGCTCGTGGGCCCTGACGGCCAGACTTTGCCCATTGGTAGCGAGGAGGAAGATCTGCAAGAAAAGATCTTCACAGCCACCAACCCCGCGGGCAGCCGTTCGCGTCAACGCGGCGCAATCTTCATCCGCTTCCTCAACGGCGGCGGCTGTTCGGGCAGCATCCTGAATAACGGCGTCATCCTCACGGCCGCACATTGTCTGCCGGTGCCGAATCGCAATCGCTTCGAGGACGTGGAGATTTTTTACCAGTACCCTGCCGATCCGAACCAGCCATTTTGCCCGGATTGTGGCCCGCCGGAGCGATCCTGGAGTCTCCGGATGTTCTTCTATCCGCACCCGAACCAGACGGCAACCAGCGGTATCGATCGACGTTGGGACTTTGCGGTCGGTGCCATCTGCAGCCCCGGCTCCCCGTGTGACACCCCTGGCACCGTGACGGGGTCACTGGGGTTGGCTAGCTCTCACTTCGTCACGCTTTCGACGCATGTGCTCGCCGACAACAATGGCCTCACCGTCAACGGCTACGGCGCCCCGGAGGTCGGCGTTCAACACCAAATGGGCATCCGCGTGGACGATGCGGAGGCGGACCGCTACTCCTGGGTGTACGCTGCTCCCGCCCAGTGGATCTGTGACGGCGACTCGGGCGCGCCCGCGTTCCGCAATTCGGGCTACACGGATACCATGGGGCGCTATTGGCAAGCGCAAGCGGGAGTCAACACCTCCGTGAACAATAATGCCAGCTTCGGCGGCCAAGGTTGTGGCGACACCGGCAGAGGCAGCAACGTTCGCAAGAAGACTGCGTGGGTTGCGAGTATTGTCGACTTCTGGACCAGCCGGAAGTGCCAACAGTTCACCAACCCGGCAGGTGAACCTGCCCTGTGGTGCTGGGCGACCTGAGCTAGGCACGGCCAAAGCCATGGCAGGGGCTGAGCTCACTGGAGACAGTGCGTACGCTTCTGTCATGGCTTCAGGCCAGCGACCGCGGTCCCGACGGTGTGTCCGCGACTTGCTGCCACGTGCCGCGGGCGCCCTCGAGGATTGCGTCTCGATTCGAGCCAAAAATTGCGGGCCTCACCCCGACGCGGGCGGATCTGGCGGCGGGCCGATGCGTTACATGATATGAGCCGCGCCATGCGTATCTGCATTCTTGGTGCAACCGGACTCGTCGGCCGCGAAAGCTTGGATTTGGTACAGCGCGCTTGGCCCGGCGCTGAACTCTCGTTGTTCGCCAGCCGCGATCAAACGCTCGAGTACGCCGGCAAGTCGCACAAAGTACGCGCTGCCGCTCAGCTCGAGAGCCCGGATGCCCCACGCGGTGAGCTGGCGCTCGTCGCCCTCGACGACGACCACAGCCAGCGCTACGTGCCGCGCCTGCTCGAGCTCGGCTATCGAGTCGTCGACAAGAGCAACACCTACCGGCTCGATCCCAAGGTCCCGCTCGTCGTCGGCGGCGTGAATTGCCGTGAGGTGACCGAAAGCGTGCGCTTGGTCGCCAACCCGAACTGCACCACGATTCCGTTCGCGCTCGCCACGGCACCGCTCAAGCGCGCCTTCGGGCTGGAATCCGCCACCGTCAGCACCTATCAAGCCGTCAGCGGCGCCGGTATTGGCGCACTGGACGAGTTCTTGGTCGAATCCAAGGCCGGCTACTCGGAGCCGAACCGCTTTGGCAATGGTTTCAACGTGAGCCATTACGCGGGCAACGCCGTCCCACACAACGGCAAGACCGACGAGAGTGGCTTTTCCGCCGAGGAACGCAAGCTCGTGCAGGAAAGCCGCAAGATCTTGGATTTCCCGGATTTCGCAGTCTCGGCGCAGTGCTGCCGCGTGGCCGTCGCGGTCGGTCACTACCTCAACACCTGGCTTTCGCTGTCCCGAGCTCCGGAGCTCAGCGAAATCGAAGCCGCGCTCGCGGACGCCAAGCAGACGCCCTTCGTCCATTTTTACCCCGGTTCGTCGGGTGACGGCTTGAGCGCGCTGTCCTGCATTCAGGATCGCGATCGCGCGCTGGTCGGTCGCCTGCGCCGCGACGCGCGCGACACGTCGGGGCGCAGCATGTGCCTGACGATGGCGGCGGACAACCTGCGCCTCGGCGCCGCGACGAACGCCGTCCGCATCGCGAGCCGCTGGTTTCCAGCAAGCGATCCGGAGCTTCAGGCCTGAGCGCGAGGGCCTGACCTTTGCGAGCTGATGGAGCGAGGTGGCCTGCCGCGAGCGCAGCAGGCTCGAGCCTCGCCGCGTGAAATGTCTCGCACCAACGCCGTCCTCGCGCTGCTGTTCGCAGCTGCCGTATGGGGGCTCGCGTTCATTTTTCAAAAGTCCGCCATGC
>DATEPG010000100.1:0-8392 GCA_035273265.1 Polyangiaceae bacterium | reverse complement strand
TGCGCCCGCCGCGCCCGCTGAGCCACCGCCAGCATTCGGACTCCCGGCGCCATCCGTACTGGCAAAACCCGAGGTCCCGCCGCTTCCCGCCGCCCCAATGCCGGCGCTTCCTGCGCTGGCGGCAGTGCCGCCCACGCCGCTTCCGGCACCGCCCGAGCTTTGCTCGCTTGCCAGCAGTCCGTCGCGCATCAGCCCGGCGACGATCACATATCCGGCGTCAGTGGGATGCACGCCGTCTCCGAAATATTCCGGATGCCCGGTAGTCGGTGTGTTCAGGTCGATCGTCGGTAGATTCTTTTCCGTCGCCAGTTGCTTGATCAGCGGCAAAATCTCATCGTGGATCACCCGGCCATCGATTGAACAGCAGGGGTTATTTCCGGTAGCTAGAGGCAGCGCGAGGAAGACCTGCGGCTTGGGTGTGAGCGAGCCAAAGTGCTCGACCAGGGCGCGGTAGTCTTTCAGAAATTGCTGATCGTTCTTGGGCTTTCCGCTTGGCGCCCAATTGAAGTTCTTCGAGTCATTGGCGCCCAGCATGATGATCACGTCGACCACGGCGTTCGCGCCTGCTCCGCTGACGAAGCTGCCGGCGGCGGTGTACGCCGCTTGCTCTTCGTACGGTACGTCCCCGAACGGCGCGGACAACAGGGTCGCGCCGTTGTGGCCGAAGTTTTTGACCTGCACGCTCGCGCCAAACAGCGTCTGTAGGTTTGCCGGGTAGCTTTTGGTTGCCTGATTGGAGGCGCCGGAGCCGTAGGTGATGCTGTCACCGACGCAAGCGACGTGAGTCGGGACGCGCGGCGCGGCTGCGGCCAATGACGAAATCAACGACACGCTGGCCAGAGCCAGCAGCGGCGAGCCGAAGCCCGAGGATCGTTCGGTCATGCGCGGCAAAATCGTAGCGGAATGCGCAGGACACGTCAGGAAATTTCACGGGCACGCCAAGCCGCCCCGCGTCGATGGATCGACTTAGGGCGGCTTGGAGGGCGTTGGCCGAGGTCGCATCACTCACGCGGGGCGCTTGTCGTGCTTGCCGTGGCCGAGCTTGCCGTCGGCGTGGGCTTGAGCCAGCTCGGCTTGAGAGACCTTGCCATCCTTGTTGACGTCAGCGACTTGAATGCGGGCCCAGCGCTTGTCCCCGACTTCGGTCTGGGTCAGAAAACCATCGGCGTTCTTGTCGGCCTTCTTGAAGCGATCGGCCGCGTGTTGCTTGCGGTCGGCTTCCGATCGCTTGCCACCATGGTCCCCTGAGCACTGTGGGCGCCCATTTTCTTGGGTTTTGGGCGCATCGGCCAGCGCCGATGAGCTCAGGCATGCCGAAAGCGCCAACACCGAGATACCGAGACCCACGCGACTATTGATCTTTTTCATTCGTGTCCAACTCCTTCAGCGAGTCCGACGCGCCCACTCCGGGACTCCCTACGAAAAAAATGAAAGTTCAGCAGTTCGAGCTCAATTCGAGAAAGATCCGTTGAATTCCTCCGCCACTGGCAAATCGGTACGCTCCAGGGGGTTCGGGATCCCGGTGGGACACGGGGCGGGAATACGGCGGGATACGACAGAAGCGACGGACGCGGCGGACGCGGCGGACGCGACTCGGGAGAAAAGAAAGCCGAACCAAATTTGCTGGGGGTGGTATGAAAGACGCTCAATGAACGCATTTAGGGCACGCCGGCGCCAGTTGCGCGGCGTGAAGTCATGACCGAGGCAGAGGCTCCGCTGCTTGCGGAGGAGTCATCGTCCAGCGAGCCGCGTAAGCGGCCGAGCCGGTCGGACAAACGTCAGGCCTTGCTCAGTGAGGAACCACTGCTGCTCGGTTCTTCTTGGGCTCAGGTCTGGTGCAAGAGCATGCAAAGCGACGGGCGGCTCGTGGTCGGCGGCTGGCCCGGCACTTTGGCCGAAGCGCGCGCGCGGATCCAGGGGCACCTCGGTGGAGAGTTGGCGCGTCGTCGAATGCCCGCGCTCAGCATCGAAGAGCTCACGGCGGCTACCAGCGCCACTTATCAGCAAGCCAAGAAAGACTGGCTGATCGCCGCACGCGATATGCGGCCCAAAGGCGCGCGCAGCTCGGAAGACGACGACGAGGACGACGAGTGAAGCCCGCCAAGCCCGAACCGCTGTGCAAGGTCACGATGCAGTACCGAAGCGGAGCAGGAAAAGTCTTCGAGCTGGAGAGCGCTGGCCAAATGCTGGACGTGCACGTCACGCCGCGCGAAGCCTCCGACTCTGCCGGACAGTGGCAGGTGGCCGCGCACGATCGCCGGAGCGCGGGCGCAGTGGTGATTTCCGAATCGGGCGCCACGCGCGGTGAAGCGTTGGAAAAAGTCAGTCGCGCCTGGGTCGAGCAAATGACCGAGCGCAACCTGACTCCCTTCGACTGGATCGCCGTGACCAACACGCTGCAGGCCATCCGCGCGATCTGAAGCGCGGAGCGAGCGAGTGCGGTGCAGGCCCGAGCTTGCCAGGCAAGACGCGGCGCAACAAACTACGGGTGGTGACTACTCCTCGCCCAAACTCGCCCGCGTCAGAGCCCTTCGATTTCGTGATCGTCGGCAGCGGCTTCGGCGGCAGCGTGAGTGCCATGCGCTTGGCCCAGAAGGGCTACAAGGTCGCTGTGGTCGAAGCCGGCAAGCGTTGGCAGGCCAGTGATTTTCCAAAGACCAATTGGAACGCCTTCAAGTATTTCTGGGCGCCGCGCCTCGGCTGCTTCGGGATCCAGAACATCACCTTGCTCAAGGGCGTGATGGTGCTGCACGGTTCGGGCGTCGGCGGCGGCAGCTTGGTTTATGCGAATACTTTGATGCGGCCGCGAGCGAGCGTGTTCGACGATCCCGCCTGGAGTCGGGCCGTGGCTTGGGAGGAAGAGCTCGGCCCACACTTCGAAACCGCGCGACGCATGCTCGGCGTGACCGAGAACCGAGCCTTGATGGAGGGCGAGCGCACCCTGCAGCGTGTCAGCGAGCGCATGGGCAGCGCCGACACCTTTCACGCCACCGAGGTCGGCGTGTTTTTCGGCAAGCCCAACCAAACCGTGCCCGATCCCTACTTCGACGGAGCAGGCCCAGAACGGACTGGCTGCAACCTGTGCGGCGGTTGCATGGTGGGTTGTCGCTTCGGAGCCAAGAACACGCTCGACAAGAACTACCTGTATTTTGCCGAGAAATGGGGCGCGGTCGTGCTTCCGGAACTCAAGGTCAGCCGAGTGCTGCCGGTTGCTGGCGGCTACGAGCTGGAAACCGAGCGTTCCACGTCCTTGTTCGGAGCTGCCGGGCCGCGCCTGCAAGCCAAACGCGTCATCCTCGCGGCGGGCGTGCTGGGCACGGTCGAGCTATTGCTCAAAAATCGCGATCAGTACGCGACGTTGCCCGCGGTGTCCGCGCGGCTGGGTGACTTCGTGCGTACCAATGGCGAGAGTCTGCTCGGGGCAACCAGCTTCGACGCGCATCGGGAGCTATCGCGCGGCATCGCCATCGGCGCTGCCTTTCACCCCAACTCGCTGACCAAGATCGAGGCCGTGCGCTACCCGAGCGGTTCGGGTGCAATGCGTCTTTTGGGCGTACCACTCACTCCGGATGGTTCGGCATTCACTCGCCCGCTCAAAATGCTGGCGCGCATGGTGTTGCAATTGCCGCGCATCTTGAAGCTGTGGCGGGTGCGGGATTGGGCGCGTAGCACGGTGATCTTGCTGGTCATGCAATCGGTCGACCAGCATCTGAAGCTGCGCCTCGGGCGATCGCTGTTCGGACGCGGGCTGAAGGACACAGCCAGTGATCAACCAATACCGAGCTACCTGCCGATCGCCCAACAAGCAGCCGAGATCTTGGCCGAAGAGCTGCAAGGTGAAGCGCAGAACGTGATTTCGGAGGTGCTGCTGCGCACGCCAGCGACCGCGCATATCCTCGGTGGCTGTTGCATCGGCAAGGACGCAGCGTCGGGCGTGATCGACGAGCGCCACGAAGTATTCGGCTATCCAGGCTTGTACGTGTGCGATGGCAGCGTCGTGCCCGGCAACTTGGCCGTGAATCCAAGCTTGACGATCAGCGCGCTCGCCGAGCGCTTTGCGTCGTTTTTCCCGCCAGCCGAGGGCCTCCGCGATGACGAACTCGCGGCGCGTCAAATCCGCTTCAGCGCGCCGCTCGAAAGGCCGAAGAGCGCTTAGGTCGCGGCGCATGGCTGGCGGCCTGCTATGGTGCGCCGCCCATGACCACCGACTTCGCTGAACTATCGCTGTCCCCTGCCTTGCTGGCGGTCGTCGCGGAGCTCGGATTTCAGAAAATGACGCCGATTCAGGCGCAAACCGTGCCAGTGCTACTGGAAGGTAGGGACCTGGTCGGGCAGTCGCGCACGGGCAGCGGCAAGACAGCCGCCTTCGCGTTGCCCATCTTGGAGCGGCTGCGGCTCGAAACACGCGAAATCGCCGCGCTCGTTCTGTGTCCGACGCGCGAACTGAGCGCTCAAGTGGCGCGTGAGATCAGGCGCTTGGGCCGTCGCCACGCGGGGCTCTCGGTGCTGGTGCTGGCGGGAGGTGAACCCGTGGGACGCCAACGCGGCGCGCTAGAAAAGGGCGCGCACATCGCGGTCGGCACCCCGGGCCGTGTACTCGACCACTTGCGACGCCGCAGCCTTCGCGTCCACCGCGTCGGCACGGTCGTGCTGGATGAAGCGGACCGCATGCTGGATATGGGCTTTCAGGAAGACATGGAAAAGATCCTGCGAGCGCTGCCGGAGAAGCGGCAGACCGTATTCTTCTCCGCGACCTACCCGAGCTCGATCGCCGATTTATGCGAAAAGCACCAAAAGGAGCCTGTGTTCGTCAAGGTCGAGGCCGAACCGGAGCAAGCCGCCGAGATTCAGCAATTGCTCGTGCCCGTCGAAACCGAACAAAAGATTGGTGCGCTGCGCTGGGTGCTCGCGACCTACCCGCACGAGTCGGCGCTGGTCTTTGCCAATCTCAAGGTAACGGTGGCTGAAATCGCCAAAGTACTGTCCGACGCAGGCGTCAGCGCAGACAGCCTGCACGGTGATCTCGAGCAGTACGACCGCGACAAGGTGATGGCAAAGTTTCGCAACGCGAGCACGCGCGTGCTGGTCGCGACCGACGTCGCTGCGCGCGGGATCGACATCGCCGATTTGGATTTGGTCGTGAACTTCGATCTGCCGTCACAGCCGGACGTGTACGTGCACCGCGTCGGTCGCACCGGGCGGGCGGGCAAGGTCGGCCTGGCGATCTCGCTGCGCACCTCGCGCGAGACCGGCAAAGTAGCGGCCATCGAGCAATTCACGGGCCAAAAGCTGATCGTCACCGAGCGTGAAGCCGTGCCCCGCGGCGAAAAGGGCGCGCTGGCCAAGAGCCTGGAAAGAGACGCCAAAATGGCCACCCTGCGCATCTCCGGTGGCCGCAAAGACAAGGTACGCCCGGGCGATATTCTGGGCGCTCTCACCGGCGAAGCGGGCGGCCTCGCCGCGAGCGACGTGGGCAAGATCGAGATCCACGATCACTTCTCGTACGTGGCAGTCAGCAAGAGTGTCAGCCAGGGCGCGCAACGAAGCCTGAGCGCCGGTCGGATCAAGGGCCGCAAATTCAACGTTACCTTCGAAGACTGAGCGGGTGAATCGGGTTCGAGCGCTGCAGCGATCAGCTGACTGCCGGGCGCGCGCCGAGATCGAGCTCCTCGACGGGCAGTGCGCTGAAAGCCTCTTCCGTCGCTTCCAGGAATAGATCCAGGGTGAGTACCCGCTGTAGGCGACGCTGTAGCGTGGCACCGTCACGGACCGAGCGACACAGGTAGCCCAGCTGTTCCTTCAGCGGGCCGAGCGGATTGCAGGCGCCTGGGTCGCGTGATCCGAGCGCGTTCGCCAGCCGAAGGAAGTGCTGGGCGAGATCGACGCCGGTGGGACGATACGCTTCACGACCCGAGAGCAATTCGGCGATTTGGCGAAAGATCCAAGGATTGCGCAGTGCGGGGCGACCGAGCATTACGGCGTCACAGCCTGTTTCCTCGAACATTTGCAGCGCTGATTGCGCGTACCAAATATCCCCGTTGCCTACGACCGGGATGGATAGCTCCCGTTTGATCAGCGTGACGATCCGCCAATCGGCGGTACCACGATAGTGATCGACGCGGCGGCGCGGGTGGACGGCCAGGTAGTCGAGGCCGCTGTCTTGTACGAGGCGTGCGTTGCTGACAGCGTCGTCGGTGGTGTCGAAACCAGCGCGCAGCTTGGCGGACAGCAGGCCGGGCACGCTGCGCCGCATCGTGCTCAGTAAGCGCGCGAGCAGCGCCGGTTGTTTGAGCAACGCGGCGCCCACACCCTTGCGCGCGGCGCTGCCGGTTGGGCAACCGAGATTCAAATCGACGACGTCAGCGCCCGCTCGAGCCACTACGGCGCCCGCTTCCGCCATCAATTCGGGATCGTTGCCCATGACCTGCACGCTCAACGGAACGCCCGGCAATTTCTCGACCTGCCGGCGCAGGTAAGCAGGCGAGATTTGCCCACCCGAGATGCGCACGAATTCAGTACAAACCAGACCAACTGGACCGTAGCCGGCCAGGACTTCGCGCACGGCCGCGTTCGTGACGCCCTCCATGGGCGCCAATACGCAGGCCGGTGTAAAGGGGAACTGTGCCAAGGCCGAGCTAGCGTAGCCGAGATCCGCCGCCCTGGTTGGCGGCGAGCGTAGTCACCGACGACGGCGCGCTGCGTCGGGAGGCGATGGCTCGCTGTGTTGCACGGACGGAACTGGCGCCTCTCGATGGTCCCGGCGATCGCCGGAGGACGCTTCTGGCGCACGGCGCGTGAGCACGATCACCTCGGGACCTCGTTGCGGAGCGCGTTGCGGTCGGCGCGTAGGTTCGCGCGATTGAGATTGCGAAGCGATGTTCGCGCGCGCCGATGCCATCTGCAGTTCTGGACCGCGACTCTGCTGCGGACCGCGATTCTGCTGCGGACCGCGATTCTGCTGCGGACCTCGGTCCTGCTGCGGACCACGATTCTGCTGCGGACCGCGATTCTGCTGCGGACCGCGATCCTGCCGCGGACCGCGATCCTGCCGCGGACCTCGGTCCTGCTGGGGGCCGCGAGCCTGTTGAGGGCCGCGATCCTGTTGAGGGCCGCGGTTCTGCTGAGGGCCGCGATCCTGTTGCGGGCCGCGGCTCTGCTGGAAACCACGATCGGTTGGCGGGCGGCGATCATCGGAGCGAAACGCGGCAGGTCGGCGATCATCCGTATCGCGGGGCGACTCGAAGAAGCGCGGCCGCGCTTCGGGAGCAGCCGGACGACCCGTCGGCAGAAAATCCGGCGACAATTCACGCCGCACGTAGGCACGCCAAATCTCCCGCGGGTCACTGTTCAGGCGCCCACGCAGGCTCGGATCGATGGCGGCAAAGTGGCCGAGAATATTGCGCGCGTCGCGGATGAAGAACGATTCCGACTGGCTATTTTGGGCCGCTGAAACAATCTGTGGAAAATCGATGATGGTCGCGCCCGACTCGGCCCAGAGGACGTTGTACGGAGACAGATCGCCGTGGATCAAATCGCACGACAGAATGCGCACGAGCTGAGCGAGCATGTCCAAGTAGGCCGCGTGGGCTTGAGCAGCGTCCAACTGGGTGTCGATCAAACGCGGAGCCGCTTGGCCGTCGAAGCCGCGCACGAGCTCCATGAACAGCACGCCCTCCAAGAACATGACCGGCTTGGGCACCCGCACACCAGCCGCATGCAGTTTGTACAGCGCAGTGGCTTCTTCGGCCTTCCAGGCGTCCTCGGAAGCCTCTTGGCCAAACTTGGAGCCGCGATCCATGGCGCGCTGCGAGCGCGTGTTCCTGACTGCTCGACCCTCTTTGTAGGCCGAATTGCTCTTGAAGCTGCGCTGTGCCCGATCCTTGTAGACTTTGGCGGCAACGACCTCGTCGCCGTAGGCGACCGCATAAACCTCGGCCTCCTTGCCACTCTTCAGACGACCATAGATCTCGCTGATGACGCCTTCGGCGAGGAGAGATTCGAGACTGCTTGCCACGATGATTGCTTGGGAAAATACCGTTGCCCTTCGGGTCAACGGCCAGTGCTAGGCAGCCCCGAATAGCACGTCCGCTGCTCGAACGCGTCGAGCGTGGGCTCGTTTTGCTGGGTTCACGGGTCGGTCCACAGCTCGGCTGCTTTATTTGACTTTGGCTGGATCGCAGCGAATGCCGAAAAAACAGCTGAAAAATGTTTTGTTGACGCTTTTCCGAAGTGGGGAACACTGCTCCCAATGTAAGCGTTGCTTTTCCGTGCCTGCAGCCCTTCAACGCGGACGACAATGGTCCGTAGTGGATGCAGGGCCCGGATAGCGTCGAGTCGCCATGTTGATCGAATCTACAGAGCAATTCCAAGCGTCGATAGGGATTGCAATTCA
>DATEPG010000099.1:0-5865 GCA_035273265.1 Polyangiaceae bacterium | reverse complement strand
GATAGGGATTGCAATTCAGCGCGGCGCCAACGAGGTCGCCGAAAGCGACTTCGAAAAGCTGCCGTTGGCAACGCGCACCAAGCTCCGCATTTTGCAGGAGCACGGCGTGCTCCGCCTGCGCCCGAGCGACACGAAAAAGTGACCTTGCCCGGGCAAGCGCTGCGCCTGGCCTTGGAGTAGCCGTCTCATTCGGGGAGATGCGCATGGCCGGCCATCAGGAGCTGGCTTACGCCGGCGACTGTCGGAGGCGATCGCGCACACCTCCAAGCAGGGCTCTCGCTGGAGCGGCGCCGAAAGCGACGCTCCAGGAGATCGCGCCGCTCGTTACTGGATGGTCTTGGCGATGCGCCCGAGCAGCGCATCGAAGGCCGGTCCGTAGCCGTATTGCGGATTGCTCACGTCACTCAGGTTTTTCGGGCAGATCGAAGCCGAAACGGCGCGGGCTCCTAGCTGTCGAGCAAAGGTCAACTCCCGCGTGCCCGGGTAGGCTTTGCCGAAGTACTGCGTGTTGCCCGGAGGGCCACCACCGGGTGGCTGACAGAGCGGGCTATTTTCTACGGTGACTGAGTCCGTAAGGCCGGATTTGTCGGCAGCGCAATCGCAGCCAGGTCTGCCCGGCTCACAAACGATGGGCTCTGGCAGGGGGAAGATGCAAGCGTGCTGCAGATCATCGCGATACGCGGTGTTGTTTTTCTCGTGACCGTTGATCGGATTCTGTTGCGGGTTGGTCGAAGTGGCCGGCGCGAGCGCTGCTCCGATCAGCGGGTGTTGCCCGGTGCGCGGATCGATCGACTCGATCATGAGCGGATCACCCGGCGGTACGTTCTTCTTTTTGTCGCCGATCAGCAGCGGCCAACGCCCGTTGCTCTCGAGGCCGGCAGAGTCGAGATACTCGAGCGAGATGCCATTCGAGCTGTCGGGGGTCGCCAGATCTTGCCAAGGCGCGCCAACGATCACCGAGACGCTGACCAGCGACGCGGAACGCGGGCCCTTGCCGTCACGCGCCGCGAACAGCGGACTGTCGACCAGCATCCCAGCGCGGTTGCTCACCTTGGGCTCGCTCAGCGCGGCAGCGTAGCGCTCGATTGGGTGCAGGATATCGAAGCCAAAACGACGCTGCTGATCGAAACAGCGCAAGTTGAGCGAATCGTCCAAGACAGAATGGGTAGCGTAGGGTTGGCCGTCCGTTGCCAAGCTACACACGCTGTCCTGAGCAACAGGGGTGCAACTAGCAGTTGCCGTCGTGTCAACGGCTGCACACGAGCGACAGCAGACGTCATTCGGGTCGATCTCGCAGGCGCTCGTAGCGCGCGGCAAGCGAGAGGACGTGTTGCCGCCGCCGGGGTTGAGCGACGCAACGAACCAACCGAGCCCAGCATCTTTGATCGAGCAGTCGTTTTCGTCGCTGAAAATCACGATCGCGAGCGACGAATCGGGACGCAAGAACGCGCGGCGTTGCTCGAGCAGCCGCTCATTGATGCCCATCGGCGTACTCACTTGGCCGACCACTGCCACCGACAGCGGTGGCTCCGGGTCGACCAAGAAACGATACATGGCTTCGAGCGGGGCCTCGTAGCCGCAGCCTCGCTCCCCAGCCGACGCGATCAGGGCGCCTAAGTTGCTCGTGAGCAGGGTGGGATCGCGCTCGCCCGCAGCGCCGGTCGCGTCGAACGCCAGAAATCCGCGGTCTTGGTAGGATGCGAGGCCGGTGCGCTTGGAGGGAAGCAACTGGCCTTGGTCATCGTGGTTGGCCTCGGGATCGTTCGTGCAAACGTCGCCGCCGTGGCTGCCTAGACTGGTGCTGATGGCACCAAAGTGAATGTCGGCGATCGCCTTGAACTCCCGGCTACTGCCGCTCGCGCACGGGGCGCTGGCCTGCGCTGGCTGCGTGGGCGTAGGCACGCCCTGGGCATCGACGCACAGCGGATTGGTCAAACGGGAAACGAATCTGGGCAACGACTTTACCAGCACTTGCTGCTTGCCCAGCATCGACACCGAGTTGTCGACCACGAACAGAACGTCGAGTTTGTCGGCAAACATTTGAGGGCCAAGCGCTGAGCCGCCGCCCTGACCGGCGCTGGACGGCGCGCCGCCCCCGCCTGCGAGCGCTGGCATGTCCCCCGCGCCCGCACTGCCGCCCCCCGAGGGCAGCCCGTCGCTGGGCGTTCCGCCGCAAGCTTGTATTAAGCCTATCGAGAACAAGATTCCGAAACGCTTCGCGATGCTCATTTCAAAGTGGCTCCAAGGCGAGCGATCAAAGCGCTGAACGCGGGGGTATAGGCATAGTCAGGGCTGCTCGCATCCGTCAGTGTCCTCGGGCAAATCGAGGCTGGTACGGCGCGCGCGCCGAGCTGCTGAGCGAACCTCAGCTCACGCGTCCCCGGGTAACCCTTGCCATAGTACTGCGTGGTGGCCGCTACGCCGCCGGTGGGCGGTTGGCACAATGGACTGTTGCTCAGCTTCACCGCGTCCGAATTGCCCATCTTGTCCGGAGCGCAATCGCAAGCGGGATCACCTGGTAGGCACGTCTTCGGGGTCAAGAGTGGAAACGTGCAAGCGAATTGCAAGTCGTCGAACGACGGGTTGTTCTGCTCGTGACCATTGATGGGATTGGCGATTGGGTTCGTGGAGGTCGAGGGGACGATCGGCGTTTGAGTCAGCGGGTTCTGACCCGTGCGCTCAGCGGGCGATTCGATCATGAACGGATCGCTGGGTGGCAGGTTGCGCGCGGGATCTCCGATCAGGAGCGGCCAGCGGGCGTTGCTCTCCAGGCCTGCGCCGCCGAGGTACTCGATGGTATTGCCGGCACCGAGACTGGCGGTGGTCGCCAGATCCTGCCAGGGCGCTCCCACGATCACCGAAACGCTGATCAGAGTTGCCGACCGCGGCCCCTTGCCTTCGCGCGCAGCCAAGAGCGGGTTGTCCACCAAGAGTTGAGCCCGATTGCGAATCTTCGGATTGCTGAGCGCATTACTGTAGCGTTCGATCGGGTAGAGCAGGTCGAAGCCGAAGCGCTTCTGCTGATCGAAGCAACGCAAGTTGAGCGAATCGTGAGGGGCATCCCAGGTTGCGTACGACTGCCCGGAAGTCACGGTTTTGCAGACTGCGTCGTCCTTGAGTGACGAACAGCCAGCGCGCGGACCGGCTGATTCGTTCTGGGCGCACGAGCGACAACAGGGGTCGTTGACGTTGACGTCACAGACTGCGGTGGAGCGCGGCATGCGCTGTTGTGAACCTACGAACCAGCCCACGCCCTCATCCCTGATCGAGCAATCACTCTCGTCGCTGAGTATCACGACGGCGACCGCAGAGTCCGGACGTAGGAAGGCGATGCGTTGCGACAGCAGTCCGACGTTGATCTCGCCGGGAGTACTTTGGTTATTGCTCAGCGTGACCGACACCGGCGGCTCCGGATCGACCAAGAAACGGTACATGGCCTCGAGCGGGGCCTCGTAGCCACAACCGTGTTCACCAGCAGCGCTGACGATCGTCTGCAGATCGGCAATCACGCTGTTCACGTTGGAGACGCCGACCAAGCCTGCAGAGTCGTAGGCCAAGTAGCCAGAGTTTTCGTAGCTCGGCAGATTGGGGCGTTGGGCGGGCAGCAGCTCGGCGCGGTCATCGAGGCGGTCATCGACTGTCACGGGGGTTGCGCAGACCGTGCCGCCATGGCTACCGAGGCTGGTGGTGATCACGCCCAGGTGCATGTCTTTCACGGGCGTCAGCTCGCGCGTGCCGCTGACGCATGCCTCTCCGCCCGACGCGGGTTGAGTTGCTACCGGTTTACCCTGCGCGTCGACGCACAGCGGGTTGGCCAAGCGGGACACGAAGCTCGGCAACGACACGTTGAGGATGTTCTGCTTGTCGGCCATCGACACCGAATTGTCGACCACGAACAGTACGTCCAGCTTGTCCGAGGTCTGCTGGGCACCGATATCGATCGGTGGGTAGAGCACTCCTCCGCCTGCCCCCGCCGTGCCCGCGTTGCCGCTCCCGCCGGCGTAGCCACCCAAACCAGCCGAGCCATCGTCGGCGCCCGCTTCGCCACCGGCGCCACTTTCTCCTGCTGAACCGGGGGCACCCGCGACCGTGACTTCGGTTCCGGCCGTGCCGGCGTTGGAGCCGGCGCTCGCCAGGCCGCCTGAACCCGCTCCGGCTCCGCCGCCGCTACCGGCACCGGCCGTCACTTGTGG
This sequence comes from Polyangiaceae bacterium, assembly GCA_035273265.1. Taxonomy (GTDB): domain Bacteria; phylum Myxococcota_A; class Polyangia; order Polyangiales; family Polyangiaceae; genus PMG-095. The sequence goes on along the minus strand of DATEPG010000099.1, from coordinate 1,672 downwards.
ATCACCTGGGTGAGTCGTCCCGCTGCAGGCCGTGACCAATCCCACCACGACCAACCCGCCCCAAATCTTGCCAATGCTCGCGCGCATGTACCCCATGTTGGTGAAAAGCTACCCGGAGCGTCCTACGACGCTTGCCACCAATATGTTCCCGTTACGACGAATCAGGCAACGCGCTACAGCAAAATGGCCGAAAAGAGCCCGCTGGCGACGCTGTGCTGGAAGCAATGAGCGATCTTTTTCGCGATCTCCTGCTCGGGTTCGTGCTGAAGGGACGCTTGGACTTCCGCTAGCCCGGCCTCCAGAGTCGCTCCATTGCCCAGCGACTCGACCAAGGTGACCATCGTCGGTTCGAGCTCCAAACGCCACACGCTGCGGCCCGTGCGATACACGGCAACGCAGGTCGGACGCGCCGCGGGCAGTGCGCTGGGCTTGCCCTGGCGATAAGCCTGCAGGTAGGCGTTCGCTGGGTACTGGAGGTGCAAGATCGCGAGCGACGGATTTACGCGGAAGCGTGCAGCGGGCCAACGTTCGCTCGGCACTTGGCCCAAGTCTTCGAAGCCGAGCGCGTTCGCGGTCGGCGCGTGGATAGCGAGCACGATCGCCCATTCCAGCGTAGCGAGGTCGGCGGCAAAGCTCGGTTCAGGCAACGGCTGCGTACGACAAAAGTCAGCCATGTGCCGGCCGAAATAATTCAGACTGGGCGCGGTAGAAGGATGGCGCGCGATGTAGCGACGACTCAAGGACTCGAACGCCGCTTCACCCAGGGCATGCTCGAGCACCGGATAGTCGTCCACCAAACACTCGATCAGGCGCGCGTGATAACCACGCCGGTAGATATCGATGCGCTCGAGCGAGCTGAGCGTCGCGCTGGGGGTGACCAAGCGCGCCGCGGACCGCTCGTCGACCGGAGCTGGCTCGTCTTGCGGGGTGCTCACAATGGCTGCAAACCACTGCTGCTGTGCGCGCAGGCTGAGTTTGCCCTCGGTCCAGGCCGGCGCGCTACCGAGCGCGGCCTCGCGTGACGCTCCCGCGCGATCAGGCGTGGCGCTGGCTCGTTCATGCAAGCCGAGCGCATCGGCGGTCGCTTCGCGATTCACGGCGAAGCTCCGATGAACTCGCGCGCACGCAATGCTTCAGCGTGTGTCTCTGCGAAGCTCGGAATTTCGGCGTCCCATTCTAACAGCACCGGCACACCCGCCGAACGTCGGTGCGCCGCGGCCAGCAAATGCCATACGGGATCGATCACCGGACCAATGTGCGAATCGATGATGTGCGTGCCGTGGTCGGTGTGCCCAGCCACGTGAAATTGCACGACGCGATCGAACGGGATGGCCTCCAAGTACGTGAGCGGATCGAAGCCGTGATTCTTGCTCGAGACATAAACGTTGTTCACGTCGAGCAAAAGCGCACAGTCGGCAAGATCCGCCAGCCGCCCCAAGAACTCCCACTCGCGCATCGAATCGCCGGAAAATTCTGCGTAGCTCGAGGGATTTTCTAGTGCCAAGGGCGCGCCCAAAAAGTCCTGCACGGCGCGCACTCGATCGACCACGTGAGCGAGCGCCTCTTCCGTGTAGGGCATCGGCAGCAGGTCGTGCGTGTTCTTGCCGGCTACGCCGGTCCAACACAGGTGGTCGGAAACCCAGCGCGCCTTCGAGCGCTCCCGGAGAGCGGA
>DATEPG010000098.1:0-11370 GCA_035273265.1 Polyangiaceae bacterium | reverse complement strand
GCCTGCTTCTCAGCGGCAGCGCGTTGCTTGTCAGCCGCAGCGCTCTCCTTCGCAGCCTGCTTCTCAGCGGCAGCGCGTTGCTTGTCAGCCGCAGCGCTCTCCTTCGCAGCCTGCTTCTCAGCGGCAGCGCGTTGCTTCTCGACGGCGGCGCTTGCTTTCGCAGCGGCCGCGCTCTCCTTGGCAGCCTGCTTCTCGGCCGCAACGCGGCGCTTGTCAGCAGCGGCGTTTTCCTTCGCGGCTTGCTTCTCGGCAGCGGCGCGTTGTTTGTCAGCCACCGCGCTTTCCTTCGCGGCTTGCTTCTCGGCAGTGGCGCGTTGCTTGTCAGCCACGGCGCTTTCCTTCGCAGCTTGCTTCTCGGCAGCGGCGCGTTGCTTGTCAGCCACGGCGCTTTCCTTCGCGGCTTGCTTCTCGGCAGCGGCGCGTTGCTTGTCAGCAGCGGCGCTGGCTTTGGCCGCGGCGGCGCGTTGCTTTTCAGCGACAGCGTTTTCTTTCGCGGCCTGCTTCTCGCCGGCAGCCCGTTGCTTCTCGGCGGCAGCCCGTTGCTTCTCGGCGGCGGCGCTGGCTTTGGCCGCCGCAGCGCGTTGCTTTTCAGCGGCGGCGCTGGCTTTTGCGGCCTGCTTCTCAGAGGCGGCGCGGTGCTTTTCGGCGTCTTTTGGGCCCGCGTTTTTAGCGCGTTTTGTCTGCTCCGATGTCATTCGCTCACCATTCCACGTTTTTTTTTCATGCCCAAGTACGACAACTCTGCGTTCACGATTCTGCTTGTCGTCGCCCAGCCCGCCAATGTCCAGATCGTTTTCAACGTCGTCCCTGCCGATGAACAACGCACGGCTGCGTTCACCAGCCGGCGGATCGGAAGTCGCCAAATTTTTCCAACGATTAGCAGCCGGTGGCGCGGAAGGGCCAGCAGCTGCGCGCCCGGAAGCTCGACGGATTCGTTGACCTGATCCGCACCCGCCGTTGCGTTACGTGCGGCTTGACTTCCGCTGAGCCAAGGGGGTGCGACCGGCGAGTCTCACTCGACCTTAGCCCCCTTCCGTGCGCGCGCTGACTCGTCGTCGCCGCACGCGCTCCTCCGGAGCGACTCGGACGATCACTCGGTTGCTCGGATCGCGATAGCGCACTTGGCGCAACAACACGGGGCCGCTCGCATGCCCCGGAGGGAAGAGCAGGCGCTCTTGGCGCAAGAGGCCCGAGAGCGGCTCGATACCCATGTCGCGCCACGTGTTCAGGTGCTCGGGCGGCGCCTCGTACCGCCCGAACAGAAACTCGAGCAGGGTCGTGCCTTGGGACGCAAAGAAGATCGCGAACATCGCCGCCCAAAAAACCAAAGCGGTGAAAACGACGAAGACGGCCAAACCGCGCGTCTCCTACCGCTCGTCGCCGGGGCTAGCAAATCGAGCCCGAGTCAGCGAGCCGAGCTTGGTTTTAATGGTCACTCGACACGTCCGAGGTCGTCGCAGCCTTCGGCGTCGCGGCCCGAGTCCGACGAGGTTGAGACCGCCAGCGCCGGGCCGGATCAGCATGGGCAGAGATCCAATGTGTGCGAACCACGCAGTGCTGACTACTTGGACAGGGTTGGCACCTGCCTAAATACACAGCTTGAGCTATCAAAACCGCGTGAATCAAATCTAGCAAACTCGAGGCTGACTCGCTAATCCAGAATGCGACTCATAGTGGCTGTTCGATCGCGAAAAGGCGGCGATCGACCCCCGATGCGACATGAGGTACAAGTCCAAGGGGAGTCTGCTGCCGATCCCGCCGACAAAGCCATGATCAAGTCGAAGCTGCAGCCGGTTGCCCCGGCCGCGATCCCCTCGTTCACGTTCGGAGAACGTCTGAGAGAAGAACGGTTGCGTTGGTTCACGGGGCGGCAGCCCGATCTTGCTTTGCTCGATTCGGCGCTCGCCGACCCGAACTGCTCGCTAGTTTTCCTCACCGGGCAGGCCGGCGTCGGTAAGACGAGTCTGCTGCTCGAGTTCGCACGCCAATCCAGCGAGCTATCGTTTCCGGTCGCTTACGTCGACGCCGCGGAGGTGAGCCGCTACACGGTGGAAGAGCTGCTGCGTTGGTACACGCGGCACGCAATTGCCCTGCTCGAATCGGCTCGTTCCAACTCGACGGCTCGGCCGATCCTGATTTTGGACTCGTATGAGCGGCTGGCTGCGTTCGAGCCTTGGTTGCTGGGGCAGTTCGTCCCAGGGTTGCCGAGCAATGTGCTGCTCGTGTTTGGGTCGCGCCAGGTTCAATCCTCTCGCTTGGCGGTCGATCCGGCGTGGGCGAATCTGACTCGGCGTTGGCAGATTGCTCCGTGGTCCGAGGATGACGCGCAGCGCTTTCTCGAGCTCCGTGAGGTCCCTCAGGCTGCACAACGCGCGATCCTGGACGTAGTCGGCGGATATCCCCTCGGGTTGGCCGTTGCTGCCGAGATCGTGAAGAAGGTCGGCGCAGCGCTTTTCATGCCAGAGCACCTGCGCGAACTGCAACGTACACTGACTCAAGCGCTCGAACTGCAGTCGGCGTCGGCCGCGCAGCAACTGGCACTGGACGTCTGCGCTTTGGCACACACGACCACGCCCGAGCTGCTCGAACACGTACTCTTGGCCAATCCGAGTGTCGCCGCCAGTCACGCTCCCGAGCTGTTCGAATGGCTCGCGAGTCGCCATTTCGTCGAGCAGGCGGCGGGCGGATTGCGGCCACACGCCATGGCACGGCTGGCCCTGGTGGCTCGCGCCCAACGCGGCAACGCTCAGAGGTATCAGGCGATCTATCGCCCGGTGCGAGAGTTCGTGGTCGCTGAGTTGGCCGCCGGTTCACCCCCCAGGGCGGGCTTCGACGACTTGTTCTTTCTGGACCGCGATGTGCCGTCCATCGAGCAACTCACCGTACGTGGTGGCGAACGCGACGCGCCCACCTTCGTGCTTGCGAAGGCCAACGACGAGCAGGCGATCGTGGCATTGATTCGCGAGCACGAAGGGGAAAAGTCTGCAGAAATCGCGCGGGCGCACTTTCGTATCGAGTCGCACGCCTTCGAGGTGGCCCGAGACGAACTGCACGGCGGAACGCTGGACTCGTTCTGGCACGCCACGATGCTGACCAGCGCAGCGGACATCAAGCTCGTCGAGCTCGATCCGGCGGCGCGCTTGGCGGCCGACTTCGTCAATCGGCACCCGCTCGACAATGGCGCGCGCGCGCTGTTCCTTCGTTGGTTCGTGAACCGAAACGATTATCAGAGGCCGAGCCCGCGAGGACTGACCATCACGGCGCGGATAACGAACCTGATCATGTCCAGCGAACGGCTCGCTTACTCGATGAGTGTCTACAAGAATCCCGAGGAATGGGCCGAATTGTGGGATAGAGCCAGCTCCCCCCGACAAGTCGTGGGCACCTTCACGATCGACGCAGAGACATACACGGTGATGGCGTTTCCGTTCCACGAGCGCACGCTTCGTGACCAACTCGTCGATGCCTGGCAAGTCCCGGAGATTGCCACAGCGGCAAGCTCGCCCGGCCTCGGTGACGGGCAAAAGTTGAAGATCCAGCAGCGCATCGCCGCGCTCGGAAAGACCACCAAACTCACCGAGCGGGAAGCTCAAATCCTCGAATTGTTGTGCTTGGGCGGCAATTTCGACGAGATCGCCGTGCGGCTCGGAATCAGCCCGCGGACCGTCAAATTTCACCAGGAAAACGTGCTGCGTAAGACTGGCTCGAGCTCGCGGGTCGAGCTATTTCGAAAGCTGATTTAGCCATCGCGCAACACGTCTAATCTGGCTAGCGTGCTATCCGTAGGTAGCCGGGATCGACCTCAACCGCCATGCGTATCATTCTTGCCGACGACGAGCCGCTGAGCCGGGAACTCGTGCTGCGCATGATCCGGTCGCGGACTGACTATGACGTGACGGCGGTCGACGATGGCGAAAAGGCCTTGGCCTTGGCGCTGGCAGATCCGACACCCGACGTTCTGCTGCTCGATTGGATGATGCCCGGGCTGAGTGGAACCGACGTCTGCGCGCGCGTCAGAGCATCCGGCCTGGCGTTGCAGCCTTACATCGTGCTGCTCACCGCCAAGAGCAAGCGCGAGGAAGCCCTCGAAGGCATGCGCGTCGGCGCGGACGACTTCCTGTCCAAACCCGTCGCACCCGACGTGCTGATCGCCCGCCTTTCGCCGGCGGGCCGACGACCCGCCCCCGGGCAATCGCAATCCCGAGCGGTGGCCCAAGCCCTATTTCGGGCCCGGGACGCTGGCGACGGCGAGCTGATCATCAAGGACGGCGAGCTGAGCGCGCGAGTTCTCTTTCATGGCCGACGAGTCGCCTGGGCACACGTCTCGGACGATCGAAATGCGCTGCTCGAGATCCTTGCCCCCGAGGTGGGCATCGACGCTCAAACCGCGCACGAGGTCGTCGCGGAGTGTCGCCGAACGGGCGCGCGCCTCAGTGATACGCTAATCAGCTTCGGGCTCATCGATCGCGCGCAGCTCCGCGAGCACCTACTGACCTGGACCAAGCGCAAAATACGAACCATCCTCGGGTTCAGCCGGCCGGAGCTCTTGTTCCTGCCTCAGCGTCGCCAATATTCCGAAGACTTGCTGTTCGATCTCGAGGAGCTCCTGAGCGACGAGCAGAGGCCGGCTCGTCCCGACTCTATCCGCCCGCCCGCTCCGGCCCCGCTCGCAGCCACGCCCACGGATCGACTCTGGCAGGACGCCTTCTCGACTCCCGGTGCCGAAGGCACGCAGGCCGCCATGAGCCGAGTCCTCGAGAACGCTTGCCGAGGCGAGGGTGTCCTCGGCGCGGCCATCATCGATCGGCTCACGGGCGTTTGCCTGCTGCACCAGGGCTGCGATCTCAGCCCCGACGTGGCCTGGGCGCACCTGCAGACGATCAACGTGCTGTCGCGACAGGAACGCGTCGAGGACTCGATCGTCGTCACCGACACGCGCTATCATCTCGTGCGCTTCATCCCCAGCGCGCCAGACTGCTTCGTGTACCTCGTCGCCGACGCGAAGCAAGTATTGATCGCCGCCGCTCGGCTCGACCTGCAGCGCGCTGTCGGAGCGTAATCTCGGCTACCGTGCGCGATTCTTCGCGGCGGGGCCACCCACTTCGAGCGCGCTGAACACAGGTCTGGATGAACGCGGCAAGGGGGCGCGCAGCAGCGCCCAATCATCCAAGTCAAACCGAGGCCTGATCATGAAAATCGTATCGTCGAAACGACCTGTCCGTCTGGCAGCGCAACTTTTGGGAGCACTATTCGCGCTCGGCTGCGGAGCCACTGACCCCGGCCGCTCCGATTCGACGAACCCAGAGCCCATCGAACACACCGAGGCCGAGAGCCGCGTGGTTGGCTATCTGCCAACCTACCGCTCACTCGATCCATCGACCGTCGACCTCGACACGCTGACTCATCTCAACATCGCTTTCGCCAATCCCACGACCGAAGAAGCAGGCAGCGCGATCGACTTCGAGCCGGGCAAGCAGGACGCCGTACGGAAGCTGGTCGCGGCAGCACACAAAAAAAACGTCAAGGTGCTGGCTTCGATCGGCGGTGGCACGGAGAGTCCCCGCACGGCGAAAGTTCTGTTGCTGGACTCGGAGGCGTTCGTGCACTCCACCCTGAAGCTACTCGCCCAATACGACCTCGATGGCATCGACATCGACCTCGAGGGCGAAGCCATCGATCCGGTCACGTACGAGAAACTCGTCAACGGCCTGGTCGCGCAGCGGCCCGCGGGAAAACTCCTCACCGCCGCCGTCGCCACGTGGGTACGGGAAAAGTACCGTGCACTCGACCAACTCGATTTCTTGACCGTCATGAGCTACGACCAATGTGGCGACTGGTCCTCGCGTTGCCCGCATTCTACGTACGCGCGGGCGGAAGAGGAGCTCGAGTACTGGTCGACCGACCATTGGCAGACTGCGGGCGGACACTTCGACAAAGCGAACGTCGTGCTCGGAGTGCCGTTCTATGGCCGTTGTTGGGGAACCGGCTGCTCTCAGGTGACACAGGGCCCGGCGAACGCGGTCGCGCCACCCTACGAGCAAATCCTGTCATTCTGGAGCAACGCCGGCCATCGAGAGCCAGTGCCGGACTTGCTCGAGGACGAGAGCCAAGACTACTACCTCTCACTGAACGGGCCTGAGACCATCGAACGCAAGGCGATCCTGGCCAAGCAATACGGCGGCGTCATGATTTGGGAGCTAGGCCAGGACGCGCGCGGACCAAACTCACTGTTCTCCGCAATCCAAAAGACTCGCTGAGCGGCCGCGCAAAAGCGTTCTAGCCTCCGTATGACTCATCCTGTTCGATCCGGGACAACACCCAGTCGAAGTCGCCGCTGGTGATTTTGACGCGACAGTATTCGCATTGGCCGGTCATGGCGATGCGGAGGGGGGCGCCGCAGTTGGAGCAGGTGGGGTCGCGCCGGGGTTCGCCGCGGCGGGTGGTGCCACGGATCACCGTCCAGTATTCGGAATAGGTGCGCGGACGGCCGCGATTACCGCTGAGTAATTTGCCTTCGTCCGAAACGGTGTAGTCGATGCTGGTGGCGAAGATACGGAGGGTGATGGCATCGAAGTAGGCGTCGCTGTGGACGTTTGCGAGATCCACGCGCAGGATGCTCGCGTTCTCCGTCACGTTGCGGCAGCGCTCTTGGAGATAGAGGTCAATCCAGTAACACATGGATTGAAATAGGTTGTCCGAGACGAACGGACGGATTCGCATGGGATCGCGGCCGGACCAGGCGACTTGCAGTTCGGCGAAGACGAGCGCGACGCGGCCTTGCAGAGCTTGCCAGCTGAGCGCGGGGTCTTTGCGCATGAGCTCTTCGAACTTTTGGGGGGCGCCGCGGTCGACGATCGTGGCGAGTTCCGTGCCCGTCTCAGCGACGTCGCTGGTCAGGAGCGGGCCGCGCGCTTCGCGAGTTTGGGCGTGCAAGCCGGCGATCATCCAATCGAAGCGGCCAAATCCCACGTTTTGGCGGCAATAGCCGCACTCGGTGCCGCGCACGGCCTCGAGCGGGGCTCCGCAGTTCGGGCAATCCAGGGTGCGCGCGCGGGCGAGGGGGCGGGAGCGGGCCGTGGCTGCGCGGGTGAGAACGATGCGATCGACGGCGTAGAAACGGCGGGTGCCGCCGGCTCGAAGCACTTCCACGTAGTTGGACTCGAGCTCGACTTCGAGTTCGAGCACGGGGCCCTGCGCGCCAGAGAAGCGCACGTAGCGCATGGCGCCAATGACGATGCCCTGGACGTCTGTTAGGCTCGGATCGACTAGGGCCTGTGCCAGGTTCGGCTCCAGGTACGCAGCGAGCGCTTGCGTGCCGATGGCGCGTCCGCGTTGAACGGCCGCATACAGCATGTATACGAAATCTTCGAACAACACGAGAGAGAAGCCGGGATCGAGCGTGCGGATGGCGTCCAGTTCGCCTCGGCCAACGCGCGCACTGGCTTCGACACGCTGAACGGCTTGCACGGCTTCGGGCGTGCTGGTCGACCAGCCCTTTTGCCGCGCGCCGACTGCCGCTTTGGCGATGAAGAAGATCACTGCCAGGAGCAGCAGCGGCACGCCGAGCGCTGGGTATCGAACGCACAGCAGGATCAGCTGAAGGATCAGCCCTGCAGCATCACCGCCGTCACCGCCGCTCGAACGTCCTCCGGAGGAGCGAGAGGAACCGGAGGACGAACGGCCACCCGAGTACGAATGGCCGCCGCCGGGGCGCGCCCAAGCGTCGACCGTGTACGACAGGACGAGGCCCGCGACCACGGCCAAGACCAGCGCCAGCGGCAGCCACCTGAGCAGCGCCCGCTGGTACTCACGTCGAGTCTCGCTCATTGAACTTCGTCCGAAAGTTCGTTCACGTCTTCAGCGGAGCGCGGATGGGCGTCGCCGAGTACCGTGCCGAGTCCTGCGATGGCGCGCTGAAATGCCGGCAAATTGCGCTGCTTCACGGCCTCGGCCAGCTCACGTTCCGCGGCGCTCCAGCGGGCGCCGAGCAGCGTAGGGTTGACCCCGATATCCGTCAGTACGACGCAACGGCGCTCGAACATCGAGGCGTAGACGAGCAGGCCATTTCGCGCTGAAGTCCGTGAAATTCCGAGATCGAAGAACGCCGCGCGCGCGCCGCTATTCACGTTGGCGTCGAGCGTGGAGGCACGCGAGAGCAGGCGCTGCAGGGTGTGGAGATTGGCGGCAATCAGCGAGCCCAACGCGAATGCGACGATGCCGTCGATCGCGATCGCTTCGACGCTGTACAGCGCGGGTGAGAGCAGCAGATACGACACGACCAACACGGCAAACCCCAAGCCGGTGTGGTAGGCCAGCACGCTGTAGCGCCCTGAACTCTTGCGCACCGCGACTACGATCTCCGCGGATGTTAGCGCCTCGGCGCTCTGCACCGAGGCTGCGGTGGCCCGCTTGGCCTCGTCGCTGAAGAAGTCGCCCTCGCTCATGAACCGCCGACTGTAGACGCCGGCACGCGGCTTGCCTACAGCAAAGGCGAGCTTGATTTCGGCGCCCGCAGTCGGCTGAGCAGTTCGCTGACTCGTGCCTCGAGCGTTCGGGTGTCGAATGGTTTTTCTAGGTACGCAATGGCTTTCGTTGGGTCGCTCGGCAGCAGGGGTTCTCCCCAATTGTAGCCCGACATGAACAGGACGCCGATCCCCGGTCGCTCCAAGGCCAAGGTCCGCGCGGTTTCGGCGCCGCCCAAGTTGGGCATCACCACATCCGTGACCAGCAGGTCGATCGGGCCCGAATGCGCGCGAGCCGCAGCCAAGGCCAGCTCGCCGTCCGCGGCCGTCAATACCGTGTGGCCAGAGCGTACGAGACTGCGCCGGATCAGCGAGCGCAAGGTCGGCTCGTCTTCGGCGACCAAGATCGTGGCTGGCAGCGGAAGCGCTGGCGGAACTTCCAGTGGACGCTCCGTGCTGCTCGCGCTGGCTGCGATCGGCAGATACACGAGGAAGCGCGATCCCCTCCCTGGCTCCGATTCCACGCTCACCCGGCCGCCGTTTTGTTCGACGATTCCGTGCACGGTGGCCAGCCCGAGACCGCAGCCAAATCCAGGCGCCTTCGTGGAAAAGAACGGATCGAACGCGCGACGCAGGGTCTCCGCGTCCATTCCCACGCCAGTGTCTTCGATGCGCAGGAGCGCGTGACTCGCCTGGGGTCGCGCTGCGCCGGGTAGCTCGTCGACGCGTTCGGTGCTCACTCGCAGCTCGCCACCTTCGGGCATTGCGTCGCGCGCGTTGTTGACGAGGCTTACCAAAATTTGTTCGAGTTGCGCGGGATCGGCCAAGACGTACAGCGGCTCGGCGCTCAGAGCAAAGCGCGTGTGAATTCGATCGCCAATGTGGCGGCGTAGCAGCGGCTCCATGTCTGCGGCCGCTCGATTGCAGTCGAGTACGCGCGGTTCTATCCGCTGCCGTCCGCCAAAGGTGAGCAGTTGGCGAGCTAGGTAGGCACCTCGCCGGGCCGCGACTCGCGTACTTTCGATGGCACCCGCGTCGAAGGAGCGAGCGTCATCCAAGACATCGACACTGGTCAAGACGATGGTCAGTAGATTGTTGAATTCGTGCGCGATTCCCCCTGCAAGCCGGCTCACCACCTCGAGTCGCTGCGCGTCACGCAAGATTTCACTTTGGCGTTCGAGTTCTGCGGACCGCTGTGCGACACGCTGTTCGAGCGTGCGATTGGTTTCTTCGAGGCCCTTCTGGGAAAGCGATAGGCGCTCCAGCAGTTGGCTGTTCTCGAGTGCCAGCCGAAACGCGCGCGTGAACGACTCGTGGTTGCTGCGCGCAACCCGTGGCAAGAAAGCTCCATAGGCCAACAGCATGCTCCCCATCGCCAGGTGCGCTGCATCGCCGACTGCAAATGTTCGCGCCAACATCGGACCGAGTGCAGTAGCAAAGTAGCCCCAAAAAACCGGCAAGTGACAGGACCACGTGCCCGCGGCCGCCGCCGTCATGCCTCCGATCGCAAAGCCGAAGACGAGCTCAGAGGTCGCCCCTGCGGCGTCGAAGAAGACCACGCTCGCGATGCCCCAAAGTGCTCCGGCAGCGATCGAGCCAACCAGAAAGCGACGGCCCCACGCTTCGAGCTCGGCTTGGTTCGGTCGCGCCCGCTCGTATCGCAAGCTCAGCCCCACTCGAGCCAGCGCAACCAGGCCGTTCAACCCGACCCACACTACTAGCCAGACTCGGGAGGTGGTGGACCAGAGCACGACGGACACGAGACTGGCGACCGCAACATTTACCCACAAAAGTCCGCGACTTTGACGGTAGAGCGTGCGCAACTGCTCGGCTCGGACAGAAGCCCCCAAGTCCATGGGCTTCGATCATATCATATCTTGCTCGGGCAATACGATTGCAGCACCTGATTCACCCGTGCAGCCGTAGGTAACCTGGTCTCCCGACCAGCGAGGCTGTCCAGCGCGACAGGTGTGTCGGAAAATTACTGTTCTGATTGACAGTTCTGCATCAAACGACGTACCCAAGTGCGATGTCGACCATTGATGATGCCATTCTCAAAGCCGTCGAATCCTTTGTCGTGCAACTGAAGGGATTGATCCAAAACGCAGCACTCGAGTCGGTGCAGACAGCATTGAACGGCAACCATTCGTCGCGACGCGCGTCGAAGCCTCAGCGAACCGCCGTTGTCCCCGGCTCGCTGCGATCCGAGACGGGTTCGAAACGTACTGCCGCGGAACTCAATGCTTTGATCAAGAGACTGCACGCCCACGTCACCAAACACCCGGGTCTGCGTATCGAGGCGATCGGCACCGCTCTCGGCGTCCCCACCAAGGCGCTCGTGCTACCGGTCAAGCGGCTGGTCAGTGAGCGAAAGCTCACCACCAAAGGGCAAAAGCGCGCGACCGTCTACTTTGCCCACTAGCCCGCAAAGGCGCGAAAAAGACCGGTTTCTGCGCTGCATGGGCGGGTTCTGCGGCGCGCTCTACCGAGCCCGCTGGAAGCGTACCCGGCCGGAACACGAGTAGACTCCGGCTGAAATGGACGTGATCGGCCGCGGATCGGAAGAACTGATACTCGGGGAGCACGGACTCGAGGCTCGGCGCGCCATGCAGCTCGGGCTGTTGCGTTCCGTCCTTTGGTTGCTCAGCGCTGCTGCCGCCGTCCTGACGCTCCGTGAGAGCGTCGCTGGCAGCCCAGTACTCGCCGCGGCGCTGGCGACGATCACCAGTCTCGGAGCCGTGATTTGGACCTACCGCCGTGGAGCCCCGGTGCGCGTCCTGGGGCTGGTTTTCTTTTGTGCCTTGGTCGTGCTGATCACGAAGGCGGCCATCGATCTCGGTGGCGCACGTGGCTCGGCCCTGAGCTTCGCCTTCATCCCCGGTCTCCTAGCCGTGCTGGTGTTGGGACC
>DATEPG010000097.1:0-56413 GCA_035273265.1 Polyangiaceae bacterium | reverse complement strand
CTTGGAGGACCGGCGTAGGGCGCTCGATGCCGGGTTTCTGATGCATGTCGCCAAACCGCTCGACGCGGCAGAAGTCATCGCAGTCGTGCTGAAACTAGCGCTGTCAACTGCGCAGCGTTAGTTAGACGGCTTGCGCGTGGTCTCCTGCTGAGAGCTCGCCCCTTTCAGTCCAAGACTCGAGCAGCAAGGCCCGCAGCGAGAGTTCTGTTATCCTCGCCGCCATCGGCATCCGACGCCCCCCACGGTCTCGAACTCGATCAGGAATCCCCCATGAGCCTCGCCAAAGACTTCAAAGAATTCGCCATCAAAGGCAACGTCGTCGATCTCGCGGTCGGCGTGATTATCGGCGCCGCGTTCGGCAAAATCGTCAGCTCCTTCGTGGCGGACGTGATCATGCCGCCACTCGGACTGCTCACGAGCGGGGTCGATCTCAAACAGCTCGGTTGGACGCTGCGCGCCGGAGAAGGCAAGGCGCCCCCGGTCGTCCTAAACTACGGCTTGTTCTTGCAGAACGTCTTCGACTTCTTTCTGGTGGCGATGGCCATCTTCGCCATGGTCCAATTGCTTGCGAAATTGAAGCGCGCCGAGAAAGTCGCGGCACCGCCTGCAGAACCGCCCAAGCAAGAGATTTTGCTGGCGGAGATCCTGGCGGCCATCAAAGCCCAACAGAAATAGCCCCCGACTCCTCGTCGACCCCTGGAAACAAGCTGATCGCCTCAGAAAACCGGCCCGCGAACGAATCGGGAAGCCTGAGGCGGCTTGGCTCCCCGCTCGATGTTTCTGGAGCGTAACGCGAACAGCGTCACAAAAAAGATCACCATCGCCTCGAAATCGTGACCTTCAAAGACGAAGACTTCGACTACAAATACCGGTATGGCGCGTCCGGTCAGCGGCACTTTTCAGCGAGTCGATCGCGTCCGCGCCAGTGCCGGCACGCTGGTGCGTCTGACGCTCGAGGGTTCGAGTCGAGAACTGAGCGCCACGCTGCACGAGCTGGGCATGTCGGATCTGTTGCTTTCTAGCGCGGACCGACCGCACCTCGGCGCCCGCTTGAGCGTGGCCATCACTTTGCCGGGGCGCTACCTCGAGTTCCAGATCCCAGGCATGGTTACCTGGCATCTCAACGGTCAGTTTGGAGTGTCCTTCGACTATCTCAGCGCTCGACAGACGTACGGCCTGGTCTTGGCCATGGACGTGCTCAGCCGCGCAGCCGAAGAAGCAACGGTTGAAGCGCGTGGCGGGCGGCGCTGAGTGGACCAAAGTAGCAGCTAGCGAGGACCACCTGGGCAGCGCGGGACGAATCGCCGCCGGACTGGTCGTTCTGGCCTTGCTGAGCAGCGCTATACTGGCAGTTCGGGGCGCGATTGAGCAGCGGCGGGCGCATGCCCAGCAGGCCTGGAGCGAGGCGCGGGAATGCGCGCGCGCGTGCGCCGAGGGCCTGTGCGCGGCCGACGCGGACGCCCGTGGTCGGTGCAGCCAAACGGCGCGCCGTGCTGCCGAGCTGTGCCTGGAATTGCCCGAGCACAGCGGCCCACAATTGGAACTTCGAGCAGCGCTCGACGAACTCGTCAGCGCGATCGAAAGCGGTCATGCGCAGCAATTGGCGAGCGCCATCGCCCGCACATCGCACGCGGGCAGCGCGCTCGGTTGGCGGACGGGACACACCCTGGGCGTCCGCTGAGATCTGACTACGCTCAGCAGCGCGTGCCGGCGCAGCACGGACTACTAACCGCTAAAACACGCCCGAAATCGCCGGCACGATTGGCACGCTGTTCCCGAGTGGCTGCATTGCGGACGACATGGCGGCGTCATTCTGCGTTCTGCCGTAGTGCAGCAGCGTCGGCATGCCATAGCCCACGGCAAAGCCGATCATCGCGCCGACCAGGACGTCGGTTGCATAGTGACGATCGCCGACGACGCGGAGCGCGCCGGTGGTCGCGGCCAGCGTGACTGTCCCCGCGCAGGCCAGCGCGTCCGCCAGCGGATCGCCGTACAGTGGCACGTGTTGGTGGTGAGCACAGGACAGCCCGGCAGCAGTGAACGCGGTATTGGTGTGTCCACTGGGGAACGAGCCCATCGGGTGCAACTTGCACAGCGGATCGTAGCGCGAATTCCGCTCGCACTCGATGTAGGACGGCCGCGCGCGAGCGACGGTCTTGAAGATCAAGGTCGTGATCAGCGTGCTGAAGGCGAATGCTTCAGCATCCATGAGCAGCATTTGCCCAGACAATTCGCGGCTTCCGCGAGCAAGCGGGACCACCAGCGAATCGATGGCAATCGCCCAGCTCATCGCCGAAATCGCCGTCCAATCACTGATGGTGCGCGCCGCGTCGCGCGAACCGGGCGCTCGCAGCCGCAGCGTGTCGCGGAAATACTCGTCGAACAAGACGCCGCCCGTGATTCGCGGCGTTTGCGCATCGTGCACGCCGAAATACAGGACCAGCGAGGCGGAACCAGCTACGCCGGTCAGCACGTATTCGATGGGCCGGAACTTCGGCCAGACAGGGTCCCAGGCCAAATCAGCGCTTTGCGCGCCGGCTCGCGGCGCCCAAACCAACCCCAGCGCGAGCGTAGCGCAGCCAGCGGCGATCCGGGCTCGCCAGCTCATGACGTAGCGGGGTTCATCCGTGAGTGGCCTGGGGCATTCTCCTTTTCCAGATCCTCCGAGCGGCGTCGGTGCTCGCGTCCGACCAGCACCACGATCAATATCCAAGCCACGATCAGCGCTAGGTTGATCGCGGCAAACACCTGCGTTGGCAGCGCCAACTTGGCGCCGATGTAGACGACGACGGCAGACAACACGTCACCAAAACGCACGAAGAACGAATCGACCGCGATCTTTCCGACATACTTCTCGACGCGCGTGGCAACTAGGTACAGCGCTTGGCGCGCGGTGTTCTGCACGGAATAGTCGATGCTATTTTCGGCGACCTTGGCCAAGCGAATCAACGACAGCACCGGCGCGATCAGCATCATCGTGTAGCCGCCGAAGGCGACGACCGGCAGGAAAAGCAGTGCCGTGCGCACGCCCAACTTGTCCAGGATGCGTGACACGGCAAATAGCTGCAGCAGCACGCCGGCGATGTTCACCCACTCGAAGTACTCGGCCTTGAACTGACCGACGAAGACCATCGGGTCCGCGTGCTGATCCTTGGCTGCCACGGCCGCCAGCAGCGTGCGGTCGAGGATGTACTCGCCGGTAGAATTGCACCAGTTGATCAGCAGGGTGAGCAAAGCGATCAGGATCAGGTATTTGTCGCGCGTGAGCAGCGAAAATGCAGACTCGTGGGACAGCGGCTCGGCGTCTTCCTTCTTGGCCTGGCCCGCGACGGGTCCATCGACCCGAGCATTGACCCAAATCAGGAGCCCGCAGCAGACACCGAGCAGGATCGCCGCACCGAGCATCAGCGCTCGCGGGCCGAGCGGTATCATGACCTTCGCCAGGCGGGCACCTGCTACCGCGCCGATCGAGCTACCCACTCCGATCACCGAGAATAGTCGCTTGCCCTGATCGGGGGTGTAGACATCCGAGGCGTATCCCCAAAACTGAGCGATCGACGTGTAGTTGTACACGCCGACCCAAAGATAGAACGGAACCGCCACCTTTACCCCGGCGCTCGCCAACGTGGCAAACAGCACCAGGTTGGCGGCGAAGAACAGATACACGCCCAGGAGCAAGCGCATCCGCCCCACTTTCCGCGCGACCCAACCGTAGAGCTGAACGAAGCCGAGCAACAGCACGGCTTGGCCAGCTGCCGCGTACGACTTCACCTCTGCCCCGCCGTGCAGTAAAATCAGCGGTTCACGCGCGGTTTTCAGCAGATAATAAGCCGTGAGCAGCAAAAAAACGGTCAAGGTCATGACCACGGCCGTCAGCGCCTCAGCGGGCTCGACTTTGGCAAAGGGGCGAAGCAAAACAGAGAGCGCGCGATCGACTCGCGATTCTTTGGGCGTCACGGGCGCGGCTCGAGCCTCGGGTTCATGGGCGCGATCATAGGGGCCACGTCCGAAATTGTCAGCCTAGCCAGTTTCGGAATTTTCGACGCTTGACCAACTCGAGGCGTTTTGGCGAACTTCCAACGAAACCAACGCAGTAGGCTGCCAGCAATGAGGTCAGGCAATGTTTCGGCGGAGTAAGGCAAAAGATCCTTTTTTCTCGGCTTTCTCGGCCCATGCCCGGCTGACGGTAGAAGCCGCCGGCCTGCTTCGCCAGCTACTCGAGGCGCCCACCCGACTGCTGGAGCTCAAGCCCGAAATTACGCGGGTGGAACACGAGGGTGACGAGATCACGCACACCACCATCACCCGCTTACGCAGCCAGTGGATCACCCCGCTCGACCGGCCCGATATCCACACCCTGGCAACGCGGCTGGACGACGTGCTCGACGTGATCGAGTCGATCGCCGAGCGACTCGAGCTGTTCGACATTCAGGACTCCTCCGCAGCGGCCATCGAAGCCGCGCGCGTACTCGAGAGTAGCGCGGTCGCCATGGCCAACGCGGTCGACCTGTTACCCGAAGCGCGCAAGCGCGCCCAGGACATCGTCGCCTTGTGCGCCGAAATCACCAAGCTGGAGAGCGAAGCAGACGTGATCTACCGCGCCGCGATCGCCGAACTCTTCAAGGCCGGAAACGATACGTTGATGGTCATGAAGTGGCGGGACATTCACGAGCAGCTCGAGACCGCAACCGATCTGTGTGAAGACGTCGCGAACGCACTCGAAGGCGTGGTCCTGGAGTACACTTGATGTTGATCGCCCTGACCGCCGTGATCGCGCTGGCGCTCTTCTTCGATTTCGTGAATGGGATGCATGACTCGGCCAATTCCATCGCCACGATCGTCTCCACACGGGTACTCAGTCCGCGGGTTGCCGTGGCCTGGGCAGCCTTCTTCAATTTCATCGCCTTCTTGGTGTTCGAATCGACGGTAGCGAGCAACATCGCGCACGGAGTGAAGGCCAGCGTGGTTTCGCTCACGGTGGTGGCTGGCGGGCTAATCGGCGCGCTGATTTGGGACATCTTGACTTGGTGGTGGGCTCTGCCGTCGTCTTCCTCTCACGCCCTCTTGGGCGGCTTCGCTGGCGCCGCGGTGGCCAAGGCGGGGTTTGGCTCACTGGATCTACATTTTTTGGGCAAGACCGCAATTTTCATCGTGCTCTCGCCGGTGCTTGGCCTACTGCTCGGCGGCGCGACCATGCGCCTCTTGATGGCGCTGTTCGGCAAGCGCTCGCCGCGTTTCGTCGATCATACGTTCCGGCGCGGCCAACTGATCTCTGCGGCCCTCTATTCGCTCGGTCACGGCGGCAATGACGCGCAGAAGACGATGGGCATCATCACCGCCGCGTTGATCGCGACCGGACACCTTTCGCGCCACGCCGACGATCGCAGCGTGCCGCTCTGGGTCGTCCTCTCGTGCCACGCCGCAATGGCACTCGGCACCATGACCGGCGGCTGGCGCATCGTGCGTACGCTCGGCATGGGTGTCGCCAAGCTACAACCCGTGGGCGGCTTTGCCGCCGAGACCAGCGGTGCCCTCAGTCTTTTCGTCGCCACCAAGCTGGGGATCCCCGTCTCGACCACACACACCATCGCCGGCGCGATCATGGGCGTCGGCAGCGTCACCAAGTTGAGCGCAGTGCGTTGGGGAGTCGCGAGCCGCATGCTCCTCGCTTGGGTGCTCACCATTCCCTGCGCGGGCCTGATCTCCGCACTGGCATTTCTGATCGCGACGCTGCTCGGGATCCCCGGTTGATTATGGCGCGCTCAGCGACGAATCACCGCGTCAGGCAGCTCGTTCCTGTCGTCCGTCTGGCGGGGAGCCGCAGCGGCCAAGCGCGGCTCCAGATCCGCGATCACCTCGAGCAAGCCGTCTTTCAGGCGGCCTTCGCGGACGCGGGCGATGATGCGCTGCACCTCTTGGGTCCAGCCCGCTTGACCGAGCTGCGCGTGAATCGTGGCGTCACCGAGTAGGACGACGCGGTGCTCGAGCTCGGAGACGAAGATCAAGAGCGCAGTACGCCCCTTGGTGCCGTACAAGCCGCGTTCGGCAAACAGCTGAAAGGCCCGCGCGTGCGCCGCTTGCTGAGCCGCCTGCGGTGACACCAGCCAGCGTTGCAGCGGATCCCAGCCGAGCACGACGAAGCTCAGTCCCCCCACCGCCAGCTCCACGAGCAGAGCGAGCGCCGGCGAGCGCCCGGGCAGGAACTCCAACACGCAAAACGCGGCAGCCATCGCCCAGGCCAACGAGACCAGGATTCGGCCGCGCCAGTAGTCCCCGCTGCGGGGCACGACCGCCACGACCAGCTCGGCCGCAGTCCCGTTCTCGACGCGAGTCACCGCGGCCTCGACTTCGCGCGCGTCAGCGTCTGAAAGCAGTGAGGTCACCATGAGTCCGAAGCGCCGCCTCCGCCAAAACTGCCACCGCCGCCGCCGGAGAAGCCGCCCCCGTCACCGCCGCCACCGCCCCAGCTGCCGCCACCACCAAAACCACCGCCGCCGAAGCCGCCGCCGCCGAAGCCACCACCGCCCCAGCCGCCGCCACCCCAAGGACCTCCACGGCCACCACCGCCGCGCATGCGCGCGAGCACCAGAGGGATCAAGATCGGCGAAATAAAGAACAGCAGTACCAGCCAACCGAACGGGCTCGAGTGACGCCGGCGGGGCTGTTGCTCGGCCACGCCTTCGGGCGCCGCCACGTCTTCACCTGCGGCCTTTTGCATCAAGAGGGCGAATGCCTGATCGATGCCGCCCGCAGGGTTGCCCGCACGCATTGCGGGGACCAGCACGTTTCGGATGACGCGCGCTGAAAAAGCATCGGTGATGCTGCCTTCCAAGCCGTAACCGACTTCGATGCGCAGCTTGTGTTCCCGATTGGCCACGAGCAGCAGGAGCCCGTCATCCTTGCCCTTTTTGCCCAGCTTCCAGGCTTCCACCACGCGGATGGAGAAGCTCTCGAGCGCGTCACCTTCCAGCGAATCGATGGTCAAAAGCGCGAATTGTCGGCCGTTTTTCCGCTCGTAGTCGCTGAGCTTTTGCTCGAGCTGCGCGCGCGCCGAGGGCGACAGAAGATTCGCCGTGTCGTTCACGTGCGCGGTGAGCGGAGGCACTGCGCGCTCCTGCGCCGCCGCAGGCAGCGCGAGGAACAGGCCCAGCACCGCCCAACAGGAGAGCAGCAGCCAATGCAGCGCCCGAGACGGCGAGCGCCGCGAACAGCTCAACAGAATCATGCGCCTCACGACGGAGGGCTCAGAACTTCACTTGCGGAGCGTTCTCCGCTCCTGGTGCAGCCTCGAAGGTCGGGCGCACGGCGCGACCCCGCATCGACGCACCGATACTGGTCGGAAACTTTTGCACGAGCGAATTATACTCGGCCACGTCCTGAATGTAGCGCTTGCGCGCGACGGTGATGCGGTTCTCCGTTCCCTCGAGCTGCGATTGGAGGTCGCGATAGGAGTCCGTCGCTTTCAACGTGGGGTACTGCTCGGACACGACCAGCAGCCGAGACAGCGAGCCGGACAACTCGTTTTGAGCGGCCTCGAACTTCTTGAGCTTCTCCGGATCGTCGATGGTGGAACTGTCGACCTTGAGACCAGCCACTTTGGAACGAGCCTCGACGACCTTGGTCAGCGTCTCTTGTTCGAACTGACCCGCCCCTTTGACGGTGTTCACCAAATTGGGCACCAAGTCCGCGCGACGCTTGTATTGATTTTGCACCTCGGCCCAGCTGGCTTTGACCTGCTCGTCACGGTCGATGACGTCATTGTAGCCGCAGGCCGTGGTGGAGCTGGCGAGCGCTCCTGCGAGCAGCACGCCGCTCAGCAGTCGAAACCCCGGCCAGCCTGCAGCGCGCTCCAGAAAACGATCCTTTTTCATGTCTGATGGTTTGCATAAGTCTTCGCCAGGCCCCGAGCAAGGTGCACTTTCATGAAGTTTCTTTGATGCGCGCCCACCGCTCGGCCGGGTCCGCGAACTTTCGTCGCTGAACGTGCAATACTTCGGCGCCTGCGCGGGTTGTACGATTGATCGAGGCGATCGGGCCGTTTCCGCATCTTTCGTGACTCGCGCGGCTCATCTAGAGTTCGTCCATGTCCCCCGATCACGCCGTCATTCAGGCGACCCTGAATTTCGCGCTGCAAAAATCACGGCGAAACCGCGAGGGGGAACCCGCCACATACATCCCTGAACTGGCGCTGGTGCCGCTCGAGCGCACTAGCGCCGCGGTGACACTCACGAGCGGCGACACGCTCCACGCAGGCGACGCCCTGAGTCACGAATTTACCTTTCAAAGCTCAGCCAAGCTGCTGACTTTGATCGGTCTTCTGGAAGAGCGCGGCCCGGTCGAGGTGTTCAACATCGTCGGCTCAGAGCCTTCCGGTGACAGCTTCGGTTCGATGGCCCGGCTCGAAACCCACGGCCCAAAGCCCGCCAACCCGCTGATTAACTCGGGCGCCATCGCCCTCTGCGGTCAGCTCCACGGTACGGTAGAGCGCCGCATCGCATGGCTCCGCAGTTGGGCTGATCGGCTGTATGGCAAGGCAATCACGATCGACGAGCAAGTACTCGCCAACGAGCGCAGCTCCGCCGATCGCAACCGCGCGATCGCTTACTTCTTGAAGCACGGCGGCGTGTTGCGTGGCGACGTCAACGAGACTCTGGACGTCTACTTTGCGCTCTGCTCGTTGTCCGGCGGCGTGCGGGAAGCGGCATTTCTGCCAGCAATCCTCGCGCACGGCGGCCTCCGTCCCGGCGGTACGGAGCGCGTGCTGTCCAAACAAACCGTGGCCATCGTCGTCTCGATCATGGCCACCTGCGGCATGTACAACGAGTCCGGGAACTACCTGATGGCCACCGGCATGCCGGCCAAAAGCGGAGTCAGCGGCGTGATTGTCGCCGTCGTCCCAGGCATTGCCGGCGTTGCCGTCTCCAGTCCCCGCTTGAACGACAAGGGAGGCAGCGTGCGCGGACATCTGATCCTGCGCGAGCTATCGCGCAAGCTCGGCTGGCA
This sequence comes from Polyangiaceae bacterium, assembly GCA_035273265.1. Lineage (GTDB taxonomy): Bacteria > Myxococcota_A > Polyangia > Polyangiales > Polyangiaceae > PMG-095. Next base: position 47,410 of record DATEPG010000097.1, on the reverse strand, counting down.
CTTCGCCCTGGCGGCAGAGAGCACTTAGCAATGCCGAGGCGGCCCGCGGTCGTCTGGTCATTGAACACCGTTGTCTGGGGCACGCAGTTTGCTTCGCAGTTCAGCGAGGAGATTCGCTATGCCAAAACCTTTTACGGAATGGACCGTTCTGCCACACGGCAAGCTTTCCCGACTCGACGACAACCTGCTGTCGGTCACGGGGGATTTGCCGATGCTGGTCGGAAAGTTCCCGCGCCGGATGACCGTGGTCCGGCTACACGACGGTCGCTTGGTCGTGTACAGCGCGATCGCCTTGGATGAGGCGGAAATGCGAGCGCTGGAGGCGTTCGGTCCGCCCAGCTACTTGGTGGTGCCCAATGACATCCACCGCATGGACGCCAAGATCTGGAAGGACCGCTATCCCGAGTTGTGCGTCGTGGCGCCCGCGGGCGTCAGAAAGCAAGTCGAAGAGATCGTGCCGGTGGCAGACACTGCGCCAAACTTTGGCGATCCACAAGTTCAGTTCGTGACCATCCCGGGCACGCAAGAGCGCGAGGCGGCACTGGTAGTCCGGACTTGGAGCGGCACGACCTTGGTGGTCAACGACCTCATTTGGAATCTGGACGATCGCCCGGGCTTCGGTGGTTGGCTGTTTCACGTCTTGGGTTTCACCGGTCAGGGACCACGCATCCCGAGCCTCGTCGAGCGCCTGCAGATCAAGGACAAGCAAGCGTTGCGCGAGCAGCTGGAGCGCTGGGCTCGCATTCCGGGGTTGAACCGAATCATCGTCTCGCATGGCAAGATCGTCAGCCGCGACGCGCCGGGAGTGCTCGATCGCTTGGCAGAGAGCCTAGCTGCCTAGCGTGCCCGCTCCTGTGTCAAACTGCGCCGATGTTCGTGATCGAGCTCATCTACAAGGCCGACCTCTCTGAAATCGACGCCCACATGAAGGCGCATGTGGCGTTCCTGAAGAAGTACTACGCCGCCGGCAATTTCCTCGTCTCAGGGCGGAAGATACCGCGCGATGGTGGGATCATTCTGGCCGTCGGCAAGGACAAGGCGCACATGGAAGCGATCGTGAAAGAAGATCCGTTCCACGAACACGGGCTGGCCGAATTTCGAATCATCGAGTTTCGAGCCAGCCAGCGGGCCCAGGACATCCAAAAGCGGCTAGAGAGCTAAACGCTACTTGCAGGTCGGCCAAGAAGCGCCGCGCTACTTGGTGATTTGAATGGTGCAGCTCGCCGAGCAGTCGCCCTTGCCGTTGGCTGCACCTTCGTCGCAAGTCTCGGAGGACTGCACGACCTTGTCGCCGCAGCGCGGACCGAACTGGCAGTCGTTCCCGCACTTACCGTACGAGCCGTCATTCATGCCGTCGTCGCACTGCTCACTGCCATTTTTGATGCCGTCGCCGCAGCGTGCTCCGTATTTGCAGCCGGGCGCGCACTTGCCGTAGCCGCCCAGGTTCTTGCCATCGTCGCAGTCTTCGCCGCTTTGCACTTTATTGTCGCCGCAGCGCGCGTCGAAGGTACAGCTGACCTTGCAGCCGCCGTAGCCGCCCACGTTGTTCCCGTCGCCCAAGTCACACTGTTCGGTCCCGTTCTTGATGCCGTCACCGCAGCGCGCACCGGGCTGGCAATCGTAACCGCAGGCCTTGCCATAGCCGCCGTTGGCCGAGCCATCGTCACACACTTCCTGTGGTGAATTGATGAACTTATCGCCGCAGAACGGACCTGTCTTGCAGCTCGATGTGCAGCCGCCATAGGCCCCGGTGTTTTTGAGCGCGCCCTCGTCGCACTCCTCTTTGAAGGTGAAGTCGACCATGCCGTCGCCGCACTTCGGGGGCAGCACGCAGCCCGCGGCGCAGCCGCCGCTGGTATTGTAGCCGGCGAGGTTCACGCCGTTGTCGCACTTTTCCGGGCCATTCATCTGCCCGTCGCCACAGAATTCGCGCGCCGAGCAGGTCGAATTGCAGTGTCCATAGGCGCCGGTGTTTTGCGCAGCGCCGTCGTCGCACACTTCGCCGATCACGATCTTTCCGTCACCGCAGCTCGGCACACATTGCGAGTGCGCGGGCAAGAAGTTCTGCAGCGAGAGCCGGAAGTTCGATTGGTTGGTGTGACGCTCGGCCTGGAAGAACGAGATTTGATAGATGCCGCCCTTGACCAAACCAAAGCGGATATCCGCCGCGGGGTTGATGGTCGGAGTGCAGGCTTGGAAGGTTCCGCCGCCACCGTGAACCGAGCATTTACTGGCTTCGTCACCCAAAACGACGCGGCCCGTCTGCACGCTGTGAATGCCGCCGATGTCGACCGCGAGCTTGCGATTGATGAAAACCCACACGTCGTCGTCGCCGCGGAAGGTCAGCTCTTCACCGCCGTTGTACTGGAAGAAGTAGCTGAGCTCGGTCGTGAAGTGGAAGTCGTGGCCGGTGGTCCCGTAGTTGCCAAAGCCGTTCACGTCGTTATCCAGCGGGAAGAACGAACTGCTGTCGAAGGCATACGCGGCGCCGGTGAGTCCCTGCCGAGCCATGCGAACGCTGCCGTTGACTCCCTTGTTCACATTGGGCACATCCTGGTACCACTGCTGAAAGGACTCCGGTGAGTTCACCTTGTCGGAGTTCAGGACCACCAGCGTGGGCTTGCCGTTGGCGCCTAAGGTGCCGCACGTTGCTTGGTTGGTCTTCGTGCACGGCGCGCCGACCAAGCCCAAATAGCCGCCGTTTTTATCTTCGAAATCCGGGTGGCCGCAGGGCGTGGGAGCATTCGGTTGATTGCACTTCACCGTCGATTCGCCCGCGCCCTTGAAGTCGTGGTAGCGAACCCTGATGTCGATGAAATCTGGGGTCGACACCAGATCGCTGCACAGAAATCCTGCTTCGATCTGGCACGACGCGTCGCAGCCATCACCTGGGTTCTTGTTGCCGTCGTCACAGGCCTCGGTGCCGACGCGGATGCCGTCGCCACAAGCGATGTTTGGCGTACCGTCAGCGGCGAAAGTGGGCTCGTTTTGGCAGACTCCGCTGCAGCCGTCGCCGTAGACTACGTTGCCGTCGTCGCAGCCTTCATCCGCTTCTTTGCCATTCTTGCCGCAGATCGCCTTGGTGCACGCCGTGCCGGCGGCGCCGCTGCACACGTAACCTGGCTCGAGCAAACAGGCAGCGCTGCAGCCGTCACCCGACTTGGAGTTGCCGTCCTCACATTGCTCGTAGCCTTTGAGCAGTTTGTCGCCGCATTTGGGCATGCAGGCTTTGCCTTGCTCGGGGCAAACGAAGCCCTCTTCGACGCTGCAGATGCCCGTTTTTAGGCTGCAGCCGTCGTTCGCAACGGCGTTACCGTCGTCGCATTGTTCGTCCGGCGTGCGCACGCCGTTGCCGCAGCCCAGTGGCAAGCATCGAGAACCCGGCGTGGGGCAGACCCAGGAAGCATCCACCGTGCACGTCGCGCTGCAGCCGTCGAGTGTCGCCGAGGTGTTGCCGTCATCACAGTCTTCACCCGCGTCGAGTGATCCGTCGCCGCAGACAGGGATCGTGACCTTGTGGCAGGACAGCTTACCCGGCTTGCCGCAAATGAAATTGGGCTCGACCGTCAGGCAGTCCGCCGAGCAGCCATCTCCGCCCAGCTTGTTCGCGTCATCGCAAACTTCATCCCCCGTAACGTGGCTATCACCACAGATGACCGTGTTGATGCACGCCATGTTGAGCGTGGAACAATCGTAGAGCGGGTCCTTGACCAAACAATCTGCCGAACAGCCGTCGCCCTCTTGGTCGTTGCCGTCGTCGCAGGCTTCCGACGCTTGAATCACGCCGTCGCCGCATTTGATGGTGGACATGCACTCGCCGCCCTTGGGCGGACACACGGAGTAATCTTCCTTGGTGCACGCTCCGGAACAACCGTCGCCGGGCAGCGTGTTGCCGTCGTCGCATTCCTCGTCATCTTGATTGACCTTGCCGTCACCGCAGCCGGGTCCAGCCTCCGGAATGTCTTCAGCGCCGCCCTGCTCTCCCTGACCGCCCTCGCCCAAGTTCAGGCCAGACCCGCTACCCCCGTTTCCGGTATTGCCGTCGCCGCCCGAGCCGGCATTCAACGTCGGGTCGTCGCTCCCGCTGACCACCTCTGGTGCGCCACCACAGGCGACCAACGCGCCGCCCAAGATCACCGCTGACAGCCAGCCTTTAGACGAGGAGGAAAACGAAGGCATCTGCGTGTGCAAAACGGAACATTTGCGACCTGGGACAGGTCCGAGGGCAAATGAAGTGGCAGAGTGTACGTGCCTCTCTCCGCACACGGGGACGCCGAGTCCAAGCTGAATTGGGGCGCGTTCATTTCGAACAGGTAGCGCACAGGTGAACGGTGCGTGAAATCTCGCGCGCCGCGCTGTGTGGCTGGCAAATACCAATTCGAATCGCGCGCCTCGCGCTTGACGGCAGCGCGCGCCGAGACGGAAAGTGCGCTGTCACGCTCGGAGCCATCTCCCAGCATTTGGACCATGCAAAAGCTGACCACCTGGACGAAGTTGATGCTCGGAGTGATCGCGGTTGGCTCTACCTTCGGCGCCGTACGCACCTACGGAAAGAGCGGTCCGCGCACATTGGCAGCCAAGCCCAGCAGCAGTGCGCCAAAGCCGTCCGCGGCACCGGTTCTGGCAGGTAGCCGCGCCCCGGCACCGGGGGGTCCGCCGCGCCCCTCGAATCGCCCGCTGCGCGTGGCGCTCTCGCAGTGGCCCGGGCATATGGCGCTGCTGGTCGGCGCTGGCGGCATGAAAACACGGCCGGGCTCGATCGCGGCAGCCGAGGGGCTCGACCTGGAGATTCAGTTCATCGAAGACGCGCCCAGCAAGAACGAAGCCCTGCGCAAGGGGGACGTCGATTTCGTGTGGCAGACGGTCGACGAACTACCGATCAGCCTGGGCACCTTTCGGAGCGCCGGAGTGGACGTGCGCGCCTTCCTTCAAATCGATTGGTCACGCGGTGGCGACGCCTGCATCGCGGCCAAAGACGTGCTGACCGTGGAGGGTGTCTACGGGCGAAAGTCCGCGATGCTGATGTTCTCGCCCGATCACACCGTGTTCGAGTTCATGGTCAACAACTCACGTCTGACGCGTGAGCAAGTGGCTGAGGTTCGCCGCTCGACCAAGTTCTCGCTCGATGATCCGAGCTACGCGCGCACGTTGTTCAAGCAAGGCAAGGTGGACGTCGCTTGCTTGTGGGAACCAGACGTGAGCCTGGCGTTGGAAGAACGACCTGGCTCGCACCGGCTATTCTCTACGGCCGACGCCACCGAGCTCGTGGCAGACGTGCTGGTCGGTCGTCAAGAATTTCTGAGCTCCGAAGCGAAACTCACAGAGAAGCTGGCCCGTGTCTGGTTCAGGTCGGTCGAGCAGGCCAACCTCGATCGGCCAGCAGCGGCCAACCTGATCTCCACGGTCGCCTCGCGCTTCCGCGACGAACTCGGCTACGACAAGACGCTCAAGGCGCTGAGCTGGGCACGCTGGACAGAGCTCTCCGACAACGTGCGCTTCTTCGGCCTCGACGGCTCGGCGCCCGCGTTCGATCGCGTCTACAATCAGGCTGACTCGATCTGGATCAGTTACCCAGAGGCCTCGATCAAAGATCGCTTTGCACCCGCCGTGTTGAAGAACGATAGCGCGGTGCGCAGCGTGTGGCAGGTGGCTGGTAGACCTGCAGCGCGCAGCGCGGAAGATTTCAATCCAGCGATCGCCAATCGCGGCGCAGCCCTGTTCACCAAGCCCGTCTCGATCAACTTCCCCAGTAGCAGCACGCTGCTCTCGGCCGAAGCTCTGGCCGTGGTCAACCAGCAGATCTTGCCTCAGCTGGAGATCGCCGGGGGCATGTCGGTGCGCGTAGAGGGCAACACCGACGGCATCGGTGAACGCAGCTCCAATCAACTCTTGAGCGAGAAGCGGGCAGCCGCGATCGTGGAGTATCTGATCGCGCGCGGCGTTTCACGCACACGCCTCGTGGCGCGGGGCAATGGCTCGAGCAAGCCCGTAGCCCTGAACAACACGGCCGAAGGTCGCGCGCAGAACCGCCGCACCGACGTGCTTTTCATTCGCAAAGCCAAATAGAACCATGGCCGAAGCCCAACTCCCCACTACCCGCTATCTCGAACACGCCTTCAAGGACCAACACAACCTGGTGGTCTTGTTCGGCGGGATCTGCTTTTCGCTGGCGTTCGCGTCGCCCATGCCGCTCTTGGTGAGCGCGGGCGGTGAGCTGTTTTGGCTGCTGCTGGGGCCGCGTCTGCCCACGTTCCGGCATTGGGTCGATGAGCAGCTCAGCACTCAGTCTCTGGCACGAGCAGAAACAGCCATCGAAGGCGCGCTAGCCGAACTGTCCGAGTTGGAGGTCAATCGCTATCGAGCCGTGAGCCACAGCGCGACGCAGCTCATAGCAAACGCTCAGGGACGGTTACCAGCTCGGCAGCTACGGCTCGGCTTGCACCGCTTGTTGGAGCTCCGGCGCACGTTCCTCGACTATGTGTTCTTGACGCAGCGCGTGGAGGCTTTGCTCGAAACCACACCCGCCGCCGAACTCGAGCAACAAGCCGCGCAGCTACAGGAAACGTATCGCACGGAGCGGGAACTCACCGCGCGCATGACCATTCGCAAGTCGCTCAGCTCACTGCAGCGGCGTATCAGCCAACAAACTGCACTCCGCGGCGTGACCCGAAATATCGAGCTTCGGCTGGAAATGCTGGAGCAATCCTTGCTCGACCTCCAGAACCGCGTGGCTGATCCGGCCTTCGAGTCAATCGCGACCGAGGTCGACAGCGCGCTCACTGCGATCGGCCCAGCCGAAACGCTGGAGCTCGCGGTCGACGAAATTTTCGAGCATCACACCACTGAAATACGCTGACGCGAACGAGCTGCGGGCGGGGCGTGGAAAGCCGTGTCTACGCGGAGGCGGGCTTGGCCATCGCCGGCTGTGCGAGCTCCAGGACCAGCCGAACAACCGCGTCTAGATCGATCGGCTTGAGCAAATATGCGTCGAAGACGGGCGCACCGGAATCTGGACAGAGCTCCTCTCGGCCCGAGACAGCCACGAATTTGCAGCCCGGAAGCTCGGGGCACACACGCAGGATATCGAGCAACTCGTAGCCGTCGATCCCGGGCAAACCGATATCCAGGAAGGCGATGTTCGGGCAGAACGTCAGCGCGACCCGGATCGCCTCTTCGCCATCGTGAGCCACGCGCGTTTCGTGACCTTCGCGCCGCAGGAGCAGGGCCAGCAGTTCGGCAGAATCGTGGTTGTCGTCGACGATCAGCACTCGCCGAACGTCCGAGAGCTTCCGCGTTCCAGAGCCACGCCCGGTGTTCATGGCCACAGCCTGAGTCGGGGTGTGGCGCAGAGCAAGCCCGCTCGCACAAGTGTGGCGGAATGGCACAAGGGGACCGTGTCTAAGTATTCGATAATAACCAGAAATGCCCGAATCGAGGAAGTACATTCTCGGCACGCATTCTGCAGGATTCGGCGGCAATGGCACTGACTCATTCGGTCCGCCCCGCAGTGGTCGAGAAGACACCGAGCGGCATCGCGGGCTTCGATCAAATTACGGGCGGTGGGCTTCCCGCGGGGCGCTCGACGTTGGTTTGTGGCGGTCCCGGTTCGGGCAAGACAATCTTCGCCGTCGAGTTCTTGGTACGTGGCGCGGAGCTGGGCGAGCCTGGCGTGTTCATCACCTTCGAGGAGTCGGCGGCGGACCTCTCCCGCAACGTCGCGTCGATTGGCTTCAATCTCGCTCGACTCCAGGAGCAGAAGCTGCTCACGGTCGACTACGTGCACCTCGATCCGGCGGAGATCGAAGAGGCCGGTGGCTATTCGCTCGATGGTCTGTTCGTGCGGCTGGAACATGCGCTCGACGCCGTGGGCGCCAAGCGGGTCGCGATCGACACGTTGGAAGTGTTGTTCAGCACGCTCAAGGACGACTCGGTGGTGCGGGCGGAGACGCATCGCTTGTTCCGCTTCCTGAAGGAACGCGGCGTGACCGCGGTGGTCACGGCGGAGGCGGGCATTGGCTGCCTCACCCGGCAAGGGCTCGAAGAGTACGTTTCGGATTGCGTGGTGGCACTGGGGCAAAGCGTGGTCGACCAATCGAGCACGCGTTTTCTGCGTGTCATCAAGTATCGCGGCTCGAGCCACGGAACGAATGAGTACCCGTTCTTAATCGATGATTCGGGCATTTCGGTCCTGCCAGCGACCAGCTTGCAGCTCGACTATCAAGTCAGTGACGACCGCATTTCTTCGGGAATTCCCAGCTTGGATGGCATGTTGGGCGGGAACGGTTTTTTCCGAACCAGCACCATCTTGGTCTCCGGTTCGGCGGGTTCGGGCAAGAGCAGCCTGGCCGCTCACTTGGCGAACGCCACCTGTGAGCGCGGTGAGCGCTGCATGCTGTTCGCGTTCGAAGAGTCCCCGTCTCAAATCGTGCGCAACATGCGCTCGATCGGGCTCGATCTGAGCCGGTGGCAAGAGCAAGGGCTGCTGCAGCTGCGGGCGACACGCCCCAGCCTGTACGGATTGGAGATGCATCTGGCGAGCATGCACAAGGCCATTTCGGAGTTCAAACCGCAGACGGTCATCCTCGATCCAATCTCGAGCTTCATGTCCGCCGGCACCGCGCAGCAGATCAAGGCCATGCTGGTCCGGCTCTTCGATTGGCTGAAAACGCAACAGATCACCGGTCTGGTCACTTGCCTGACTACGCCACTCAACCGCGAAGAGACGGACGTGGGGATTTCGTCCTTGATCGATACCTGGATCGAAGTGCGAGATCTCGAAGTTGCAGGCGAACGCAATCGGGCCCTCTACCTATTGAAGTCCAGAGGCATGAGTCACTCCAATCAAGTACGCGAACTGATCATCTCGAACGCCGGCGTTTCGCTGGCAGATGTTTACTCGGGCGCTGAAGGCGTGCTGATCGGCTCGGCCAAGCTCTTGGATATTCGACGACGCGCGCGAGAAGAGCGCGAGAGCGCCGCCGACGTGGCGCGCAGCCAGCGCCTGCTCGAACTGAAGCGGGAGACGGTGGAGGCCCAAATTGCTGCGCTGCGCTGCGAGTACGCTGCGCATGAAGAGGAGGCCCAGCGACGCCTACTGGCCGCGCGGGAAAGCGCCGAGGCAATGCGCGTCGACCGCGAGTCGATCTCGCAATTGCGTACCGACGCGGGAATTCAAGCCACTCGTGCCAGTAGTGCCAATAGCAACGGGGGACGTGGGTGACCATGACCGACAATCCCTTCCGAGCAAAAACGCCTCGCCCATTCAGTCGAGTAATGCCACCCGACGGTGACCACGACGCGGAGCGTTGGAATTTACGTCTTTACGTGGCAGGCGAAACACCGAAATGTGTGCAAGCCTTCCAGCATCTGAAGCAAATCTGCGAAGAACACCTGCAAGGCCGCTACACGATCGAAGTCATCGATCTGCTCAAGAATCCGACGCTCGCGCAGGGAGATCAAATCATCGCCATCCCTACCCTCGTTCGGCAGCTGCCCCCACCGGTCAAGAAAATCATCGGTGACCTGACCAACACCGAACGAGTCGTGGTCGGCCTGAATCTGGTTCCGATCAAGCAAGAAACACGACGTGCCAAGTGACGAAGCTAAGACCGTCGACCGCAGCCTTCGAGACAGCCGTGGAGCGCGTGGGCGAAGAACGCTACGAGCTGCGGCTGTACATCGCGGGCACTACGAAGGCGTCTAGCAAGTCGGTCGAAAATCTACGAGCAATCTGCGAAGAGCACTTGAAGGGCCGCTACGAGTTGATGGTGATCGATGTATTTCAGCAACCGGTGCTCGCCAAAGACGAACAGATTATCGCTGTCCCCACGCTGATCAAGAAGCTTCCTGCACCGATTCGGCGCATTGTGGGCGACCTTTCCAATGAACACCGAGTGCTCGTAGGCCTCGATCTCAAGTCGAAAGAACATGGTCAAGCACGCGCCCCATCCCGCAGCGGCTGAATCCGAAGTCGAGGTCCTGCGGGCGCGGCTGGAAGAAGCCGAGTCGACGCTATCTGCGATCCGCGATGGCCACGTCGAGGCTTTGGTCGTGTCCTCCGCGGACGGGCCCAAGGTGTACGCCTTGGAGGGCGCCGAACATCGTTATCGACGCTTGGTCGAGACGATGAGCGAAGGCGCGCTGCTGGTCAGCGCCGCTGGCGTCATCCTGTATTCGAACGCGGCCTTCGCCGAAATGGTCGCGGCGCCGTTGGAACGGGTGATCGGCAAAACCTTGGCTGAGTTCGTGATTCACCGCCAAGAGCACTTGCTCAACGCGCTGCTGGAGGGAGCCGGGGCACGCGCAGGCTCCGGGGAATTACGGCTGTGCGACCCGCTCGGCAATGAACGCCCGGTGTACCTGTCGGTGGCTCGAAACAGCCCTGGGGAAGAGCCCGGTTTGTCGGTGATAGTGACTGACCTGACGGAGCAGAAGAAAAATCAACAGATCGTGGCCTCGGAGCGTTTGGCCAACGCTATCTTGGAGCAGAGCGCCGAGCCGATCATCGTGTGCGACGTGAACGGCGTGATCATGCGGGCCAGCGGGGCCGCGCGCACGATTGCTGGCGCACGCGTACTCCGTCGTCATTTTTTCCACGCCTTCCCGTTCCAAACCCGCGACGACGACGGCGAACATCCCGTGCTGGCCGCGCTCCGCGGCAACACCACGGCCGGGCGTGAGATGACTTTGGCCGTTGACGGCCGACCGGTGCAGTCCTTTCTATGTACCGCCGCGCCGCTGCTCGACGATCGGTCCACGATCTTGGGTTGTGTCGTGGCCTTGGTAGACATCTCCGATCGCAAGCGCATCGAGGCGGCGCGCAGCAGCCTGCTGGATGCCGAACGCGCCGCCCGCGCCTCGGCCGAGCACGCGCGCTTCGAAGCCGAAGCCAGTAGCCGCGCCAAGGACGAATTCTTGGCCACGGTTTCACACGAACTGCGCACACCGCTGAACGCCATGCTGGGCTGGTCCCAGCTCCTGACCAACAATACCCTGCCGGCAGAAAAGCTCGCCCACGCCTTCGAAGTGATTCAAAGGAACGTGCTGGCTCAATCGCGCTTGGTCGAGGATCTCCTGGACGTATCTCGGATCATCTCCGGCCAAATGCGGCTCGAGGTGCAACCGGTCGAACCGGTTCGCGTCGTCCGTGCCGCGATCGAAAGCGCTAAACCAGCGATCGAAGCCAAGCACATCCAGCTGGAGGTCGACCTGGATCCGAACACCGGGCAAGTCTTGGGCGATTCGACGCGTGTGCAGCAGATCGTCTGGAACTTGCTGTCCAATGCCACCAAATTCACCGGCAAGGACGGCAAGATCGTGGTGAGAGTGGCGCGCGTTGCCGGCAGTGTCGAGATCGTGGTCAGCGACACCGGTCAGGGCATCGACGCGGAGTTCTTGCCCTTCGTGTTCGATCGCTTTCGGCAAGCCGACGGCAGCTTCGCGCGCCGTCACGGCGGACTCGGGCTGGGGCTCTCGATTGCCCGTCACTTGGTCGAACTACACGGCGGGACGATCAACGTCGAAAGCGCGGGCACGAGCTGCGGCGCACGCTTCATCGTTCGCCTACCCTACGCGGGTTCGCGCAACTCTCCCATGCCCTTGGCGGGCAGCGCGCCCGTGCTCGACTTCGAGCCCCCGGGTCGGCTCGTGGCCCCGGAACTCCGAGGCATCCGCGTGCTAGTCGTGGACGACGACGACGATTCGCGCGATCTGGTGGTGAGCATTTTGGAAAAATGCGAAGCGATCACCTTCGCCGCATCTTCCGCGGAGCAAGCCCTGTCGATCATCGTCCGCGATCATCCCGATGTGCTCGTCTCCGACATCGGGATGCCCGGAATGGACGGCTACGAGTTGGTGCGAGCCATCCGCGCGCTCCCGGACGAACGCGCCCAGCGCGTGCCTGCCGTGGCGGTGACCGCCTACGCCAGGCAGGAGGACCAGCTTCGGGCGCTGGCCGAGGGCTTCCAGCTGCACGTGGCCAAGCCGATTGAACCCGCCTCGTTCGCGCGGGCTGTCGCGCGGCTGTCTCAGGACAGGCCGTTAGCCATCAACTCCTGAGTTCAGGCGGCGGCCATTCGAGCAACTTTTTGGTTGCATATCCTGCGGCTCGCGCCAATATGCAACCAAGGAGTTGCCAATGACCGAGCCCGAAAATGACCGCATCGAAAAGAAGATCGTGCTTTCCGCGCCGCGCGCCCGGGTTTGGCGGGCAATCAGCGACGCGAGCGAATTTGGCCAGTGGTTCCGCGTCCGCCTCGAGGGCAGCTTCGAGGCGGGCAGCAGGATCGTCGGCCAGGTCACCCACCCTGGCTACGAGCATCTCAAATTGGAGATGCTAATCGTGGAGCTGGTCCCGGAGCGCTACTTCTCCTACCGCTGGCGCCCCCATGCCGTCGACCCCACCAAAGACTACTCGTCGGAACCAATGACACTCGTCGAATTCACGCTGGATGAAGCGCCTGGTGGCAAAGGCACCCTGCTCACGATCGTGGAATCCGGCTTCGCTCGCATTCCCGCCGAACGCCGCGCAGAGGCCTTCCGCAGCAATCAGAGCGGCTGGTCAGCACAGCTCGAGAACATCGAGCGCCATGTCACGCAATCGTAGTTCCGCTCTCGACCTCAGCGAGGCAGCTCCGCTGTTCGCTGCTCTGGGCGATGAAACGAGACTCAAGCTAGTCGTCCGACTGTGTAACGATGGCCCGCTGTCGATCGCGCGGCTGAGCGAAGGCACCGAAATCACCCGCCAAGCCATCACCAAGCACCTTCACGCCCTGGCCGACGCCGGCCTCGTCCACGACACCCGCCAAGGCCGCGAACGAATTTGGGAACTCTGCCCCAAGCGGCTCGAAAAGGCCCGCGAACAGCTCGACCAAATCGCCAAACAGTGGGACTCCGCGCTCACTCGCCTACAGCACTTTTTGCGCGAAAATCCCTAGCATCGTACACTTTGCAAATGGCGCTGAGCGCTGCTGACAAAAACCTCGGTCGCCGTTCCCTGTTGGCAATCTTTCTGGTGTCGTCAGCGGCGTGCGGCCCGATCGTGCGCCCGGACGGCGGTCGTGGCCTCTTGCCGATTGGGGCTCTGGCACCCGACATCGTTGGAGAAGCGCCAGACGGCAGCCTGATTCGGCTGACGGCGACCCGTGGCCACTCCGCCATCGTCTACTTCTACCCCAAAGACGGCACGCCGGGTTGTACCAAGGAGGCGTGTGCCTTTCGAGACGCCTTCACGCGCTACCAACGACTCAACGTGACCATCTTCGGCGTGTCGCAGGACTCTCGCGAGATCCACGCTGAGTTTCGCGAAAGGCACCAGCTGCCCTTCCCGCTCGTGGCCGACGAAGGCGGTGCCGTGGCCCGGGCCTACGGCGTGTCGAGCCCGCTCGGCATGGCCTCGCGCGTCACGTTCTTGGTCGGCGCAGACGGAAGGATCGCGCGAGTTTGGCCCGATGTCGACCCAGGCGTGCACGCCAACGAAGTGCTCGCCGCCGTACAAACGACGAACAGCGCCCAGCCTTCAAACTGAAGCGGTCGGCGTGACACGATCCAGGATGATGATTTTTTGCCAGATCGTGCGCGAGAGGTTCACAGCCAGTTCTTCGACGGCGCTGGCGGCGGAAACGGTGACGGGGTCGGCGAGTTCTTGCACGTAGAGCGCGGCCACCTTGCTGATGATGGCCAAGAGTTCGGTGGAGTAGTCGAGATAGCGCGTCAGCTCGAAGGCACTCATGCTGCGCTCGGGCGATGACGGTGTGCTGGGGCCGCCGGATACGATGCGGTCCGGGTCTTTGGTGAGCTGGTGCATATCGACGATGTGCGCCAGCGATCGCAGGACGTGCAGGGCTGCCAGTGCGCGGACGCGCTTGCGCCGTGTCTCGAGGCCGAGCAGAAAGTAGACAGCGATGCCGACGAACACCGCGTCGTTCACCATCGCCTCCAAGCTTTGCACCCAATCAGCCCAATTGTGCGGACCGGTTGCGCCGCGCAGCGTGGCGGCGGTGGCCAGCACGACCGCGAACAACACGACGATTGCTAGGCTGACGCCAAGACGCAACGGCTTGTTCGGCGCTGCCAGCCAGACCGACAGCGCCCGGGCTTCGCGCGTCACCGCAGTCAGCTCCTGAGCTAGTTTGCCGAGCCCAGCCTCCGGAAAACGCTCTTCGATACGGCGCTCGAGTCGACTCGCGGTATCCACGATTTGCTCGGGGTCGAGCTTTCTGAACATGGCCAGAAAGCGTACTCCAAAGCCGGGGCGGACAGTGTAGGTCTGTAGCGCTTCGGCCCGCGGGGTGGCCCTCCAGACGGTCGCGTACAGGCGATTCGAATGCACGGGCTTTGCTACTGGCGATGGCCTTCGGCTAGCTTCAGGCTTGAGGCAAGATGGCTGAACGAATCCAAACGGCAGGGGTCATCGGGGCAGGCGTGATGGGCAGCGCGATTGCTGCACACTTTGCAGGCGCGGGCATTCGCACGCACCTGCTGGACATCGTACCGCCCAATCTAAAGCCCGAAGAGGCGACGAACCCGAAAGCGCGCAACCGCTTCGCCGATGGCGGACTGGAAAAGGCGCTCAAGTCCAAGCCGGCTCTGTTCTACACGCCGGAGGCTGCGCGCCTGGTGACCACGGGCAACCTGGAAGATCACCTGGAACGCTTGAAGGATTGCGACTTGATCGTCGAGGCGGTGGTCGAAGACTTGGAGATCAAGCGCAAGCTGTTCGCAAAGATCGCGCCCTATGTGCGCCCGAACGCGCTCCTGGCATCGAACACCAGCGGACTCAGCATCGCCAGTATGACCGAGGTGCTGCCGCAAGAGCTCAAGTCCCGCTTCTTGGTTTTGCACTTTTTCAATCCGGTGCGCTACATGCGCTTGCTCGAGGTCGCCAAGGCGCCCGAGACGGACCCGGCCGTGATGCAACGCATGACGGAGTTCGGAGAATTTTTGGGCAAGGGCGTGATCGACGCCAAAGACACGCCCAACTTCGTGGCCAACCGCATCGGCGTGTACTCGATGATGCTGACCATGCATCAAATGCTCGAAGCCGGTTTGAGCCTGGAAGCCGTGGACAAAATCACTGGCAAGCCGATGGGCAGGCCCAGCAGCGCAGCCTTCGGCACCGGTGATTTGGTGGGCATCGACACGCTGGTGCACGTAGCTAAGAACTGTTTTGACTCGCTGACCCGAGACGAAGCGCGCAGCACCTTCGAGGTGCCGGAATTCGTGCGCGAATTACTGGCGGCGGGCAGGCTCGGGCGCAAGAGCTCCGCGGGCTTCTACAAGAAGACGCCGAGCGAGCTGCTCGTCTACGACGTCGAGCGCAAGGACTACCGCAGCCAGGAAAAAGTACGCTTCGATTCGCTGGGCGCGATCAAAAACGAAGAAGATCCGAGGAAGCGCTTGGTTAAGCTGGTCAACGCGCCAGACGCTGCGGGAAAATTCGCCTGGGCGGTGCTGTCGCGCACCCTCGTGTACAGCGCGCGGCGCTTGGGCGAGATCGCCGACGACATCGTGAGCATCGATCAAGCCATGCGTTGGGGCTTCAACTGGGAGCTCGGGCCGTTCGAAGCTTGGGACGCGATCGGTGTCGCCGAATCCGTGGCTCGTATGAAGCAAGAAGGGCTGCCCGTTCCCGAGTGGATCGAGAACATGCTCGCGTCCGGCCGCACGAGCTTTTATGCGGGCGGCCCGGCTGCGCCCACGTATTACGATGCCAAGCTCAAAACGGCCCAGGCCGTGGTCAGCGGCAGCAAACAGATCAGCCTAGCGGCACTGAAGAGTGATCCCAAGCGGCTGGTAAAAAAGAACCATGGCGCGTCCCTCGTCGATCTGGGAGACGGCGTGCTGTGCGTCGAGTTCCACACCAAGCTGAACACGCTCGACAATGACGTGATCGGTATGTTGGGTGAAGCCGCCGAGGTCGCAGAAGGAAATTTTCAAGCGCTGTTGATCGGCAATGGCGGCGAGCACTTCTGTGCCGGCGCGAATCTGATGCTGATCGCGATGGCCGCCCAACAAAAGGCCTGGGACCAAATCGAAACCGTGGTCACCAACCTGCAGAACGCGATGCAGCGCTTGCGCTTTGCGAAAGTGCCGGTGGTGGCCGCGCCCTTCCAATACACCTTGGGCGGCGGCGCAGAGGTCGCGATGGCCGCGGATGCGTGCCAGGCCCACGCCGAGACCTACATGGGCCTAGTCGAAGTCGGCGTCGGGCTCGTGCCTGCGGGTGGGGGTTGCCTACGCATGGTCGAGCGTTACACTACGGATCTGGCCGGCGTCAGCGGCGTGGATCTGCTGCCGTTCATCGGTCAGGCGTCGCTCAACATTGCGATGGCCAAGGTGGCTACCAGCGCAGAAGAAGCGAAATCACTCAAATATTTGCGAGCTTCGGACGGCATTTCGCTGAACCCCGCGCGGCTCTTGTTCGAGGCAAAACAGCGAGCGTTGGGTCTCGCAGGGGCCGGCTACCGCCCTCCCCTGCCGCCGCTCTTGCCGGCTGCAGGCTACGATGCGGAGAAGACCATCGGCGCCCGCATTTGGGCGATGGTCGAAGGCGGCTTTGCCTCGGCGCACGACGCCTTGATCGCCAACAAAGTCGCCCACATCTTGTGCGGTGGGCCAGTCGCCGCCGGCACGCTCCTACCCGAACAGCACTTCCTCGACCTCGAGCGTGAAGCGTTCCTCTCACTGTGCGGTGAGCCCAAGAGCCAAGAGCGCGTGCAGTTCATGTTGATGAACAACAAGCCCCTCCGGAACTGATCAGAGTCACTGATTAGAGGTAATAAAATGGCATTCCCCCTCAACGTGATCATTGCATCGGCCGTGCGGACTCCAGTTGGACGCGCGCTGAAGGGCACGCTGCGCAGCACTCGACCGGAAGATCTGGCGGCGGCCGCCATGGTCGCAGCGCTCGCGCGCGTGCCGGGCCTGAAGGCCGAAGACGTGGACGACGTAATTCTCGGCTGCGCCATGCCGGAGGCCGAGCAGGGCCTGAACGTCGCCAGAAATGCGGTATTTCTGGCCAAATGGCCGAATAGCGTGGCCGCAGAAACGATCAATCGCTTCTGCTCGAGCGGGCTACAAGCGATAGCGCACGCTGCACTCAGCGTGCAAGCCGGCTTGACTCAGGTGTCGGTCGCTGGCGGCGTCGAATCGATGTCCATGGTGCCGATGAGCGGCAACAAGGTCAGCCTCAACCCGAAGCTGATGGACGAATACCCGGAGGCGTACATCGCTATGGGCCACACCGCGGAGCGCGTTGCCCAACGCTTCGACGTCAGCCGCGCGGCTCAAGACGAATTTGCCGTGCGCTCACACGAACGCGCTCTGGCGGCAATCGCCGCCGGTCGTTTCAACGACGAGATCGTGCCGATCAAAGCGCGTGTGCTCGAGGGCGGTGAGATCTCAGAGCTCGAATTCAAAGTCGATGAGTGCCCGCGCCCGGGCACCACGCTGGAAGTGTTGGGCAAACTGAAGCCCGTGTTCAAGCAAGGCGGGTCGGTGACCGCTGGCAACAGCTCACCGACCAATGACGGCGCGGCTGCCACGGTATTACTCTCGGAGAGCAAAGCCGCGGAGCTCGGCGTGCAGCCGCTCGGTCACATTCGAGGCTTTGCGCTGGCTGGCGTCGATCCCGACATCATGGGCATCGGCCCGGTGCCGGCGATTCGCAAACTATTGGCTCAGACAGGACTAAGCATCGCCGATATCGATCTGTTCGAGATCAACGAGGCGTTCGCGGCGCAAGCCGTGTATTGCGGACGCGAGCTGGGCGTCCCCGACGACAAGCTCAACGTGAACGGCGGCGCGATCGCCCTCGGGCACCCGCTCGGCTGCACCGGCGCCAAGCTGACCGCCACGCTGCTTCACGAGCTGCGTCGTCGCGGCGGCCGCTTGGGTATCGTGTCGATGTGCATCGGTGGCGGCATGGGCGCAGCCGGACTATTCGAAGTCTGAGCCGCTTGCTTCAGAACGTCAGCTTGGTCCAAGCGCAAGCTCTGCTGCGCGCCGCCCGAGCTCTAGATACTCGCGGCGCAACCCTGGCTGACCCAGAGCAGAAAAGGGGTTGCCTGCGAGCGGCTCGGCGGGTCTGATTTCGACGATCTCGAGCGGCTTCCAACCTAGGCTGCCGAGCGCAGCCGCTTGCTGCTCCGGAGGCAAGCCCTGTCGTTCGAGCTCCTTCGCCAGTGACGCCAGCTTGTCATTGACGCTGCGGGCCTGGCGTAGATCTCGAAACAAGCGCTCATTGATGGCGATGTCGACTTCCTTGCCGACTAGGTCGAGCCAGGCGAGCTTGCCCTCGGGCGGCTGCGCCGACGGATTGCCAGTCACCACGATCACGCGGTCGGCGCCTTCCTCGATCGCCCATGAAATGGGCGCGTTGTTCACGGTTCCGCCGTCGACGCACGGGCCCAGCCCCGCCACCTCTACCGGCACGAAGACACCCGGGAATGCAGCGGAAGCGACCGCGGCCGTGGCAACCGCACGTCGACTCTGCGGCGTGTCGAAGGCATGGTCTTGCAGCTTGATCGCGTGTTCGAAAGTGGTGGCGGCCCTGGCCTGAGAGTCTCGCGTGAGCCCGCGCAGCACCGTGGTCACCAGGCGGACGCTCACCTCGAAAGCGGGCTCGGCGGACTCGGCGACGTCGTTCATGCCGCGTTCGACGACGCCTTGCAGGGCCACGGTCGACGACAGACCGCGACCGCCGAGCGCATCGAGAAAGCTGAAGTCGACGATGTGCTTCCAGTCCGCCTGGTCAGCCCACAACTTTTGCAATACCTCAGCCGCGCGCTTCTCGCGCCCGCAGCGCACGCCCGTGGCGTAGACGGCCGCATTGAGCGAGCCCGCACTCGTCGCCACCAGCATCGAAATCCGTTCGCCGCGCTCGGCCAAAACCGAAAGTACGCCTGCCTCGAACGCGCCCTTCGCCACTGCCCCAGCGAGTACCAATGCTGTGCTCATGACGAAAGACTCGCTCGCCTGCTCGGCGCGCGCAACTCACCAGCTGCCTGCTCCCAGCGATAGTGCGGCATAGCCGCCGCGCAGGCCAAAGGGCGGATCCCCGGTGACGTCTGCGCCGTTCGAGCGCCAGCCGCGGATCGGAAAGCCGTAAAGCGCGCCCAGACGCAGCCCGAGTGACCAGCCCGAGCGAGCATTGGGGATCTGCGCTGCAGTCTTACCGATGATGATCGTCTGGGCGACGATGGAAAATCCGGTCAGGAAGCCGTTATTGGTCAGGGACACGCTGCGCGTCGGGTTCTGCAGCGCTTCGTCGAAGTCGACCGGGCTCTTGGACGCCACCGTCACGTTCATGCCGTAGCCACCCAGCGAGATCACCGGCGCGATCAGAAAGCCGTTTACGCGCAGCAGCTGATAGCCGAAATCGAAGGTGCCCCAGGCCCCGCTGGCGCTGATCTTGCGGTCGTTGGCGGCATCGACGCTGCGCGAGAGCAAGCCTGCGCCCGATCCACCGATCAGAAAGCGACTGAACAAGCCGAAGCCTTGACCGCCTAAGATCGGGAACACGACCGGCAAATCCGCGGGATAAAGCGCGCGTTGCTCCTGCAAACGATCGTTGACGGGCCCCATGTCGACGACCATCACGCCACCAAAGCCGCTCAGACCGCCCAACTTGGGGGTCACACCGGTGGTCGGCGCCGGCGGATTCAGAGGCTTGCCCTCGGTATCCAACGAGGGAGGGGTCAGAGGCTCTGCCCCCGCCACTCCCGCGAGCAACAAGCCCGCCACGATTGTCGTCAGCCCAACGGAACCGGAGATAAGGCGGTGCATGTTTATAGCTAGGCCCTTAGCAAGACCGGGGCCGCGCTCACTTTCGCCAGGAAAGTCGCTCAAAACGCGATCTAACTGAGGCGCCCTTTGCGTGCCATTCCGCCTCGCCAGAAGCTCTGCTGTGGCTGGCAGCGACTCCCCGATTGGAGACTCAGATGGTGACCGACGAGGCCTCGCGTGCGCGATACAGCTCCCAGAACTTTTCGGCGATGGTCGAAGCATCGAGCGTGGCGTTCCCGGAGTCGAAGGCGGTCCCCTTCACTAGCCCTGTTACAACGACCTCACCCACGTACACGCCGTCGGCTTGCAGGCTCTTGTTCAGTAGGCCCACGGTCTTGTGCTGAGCCGCTTTACCGATGGCCAGGCCTTGCGCATTCCATTGAGTCGCGGCGGCATCCACCGCTGGATCGTAAAATGCGAAGCCGCCGCCGGTAACGAGCAACGCGCCCTTCTGCGCCTTGAGATCGGGTAACGCGGCTTGCACTGCGGCCAGCAAGCCGTGCACGGTCACGTTCAGCACCGCGCGAAGCTCGTCTGCGCCCGCCGTCTTGAGATCCCCCGCGCCGCCCGTGTAGGCGTTCCAGTGCAAAATTTTGATTGGACCGAGGCTGGCTCGCACATCCGCGACGAGCTTTTTTACGGCTTCGACGTCGCTCAAGTCGCAGGCGAAGGCTTTCGCTTCGATCTTTTCCGCGGTCAGCTTTTCGACCGCGGCATTCAAACGCTCGGCGTTGCGTGCGACGATTGCAACTCGATATCCCTCCTTTGCGAAGCGGCGCGCAACCGCGTCCGAAATGCCTACTCCGTACCCACAGATGACGATGGTTTCAGCCATGCACCAGAGTTAGCACTGGTTTCTGGTGAAAGGCAGGTGTGCTTTCACCACCCACCGGCATCCGGCGTCAGCTGGGCGCTTCTGCGCTGACCAGGCGATAGCCCACGCCGAGCGTGGTCAAGATGCGCGTCGGGCGCGCGGGGTCCTGCTCGATTTTGGTGCGCAAGAGCTTGATGTACACGCGCAGGTAGTGCACCTCGTCGACATGCTCGGCACCCCAGACCGCGCGCAAGATTTGCCGATGCGTCACCACGCGGTCGGCGTTGCGCGCGAGCGTGTCGAGTAAGTCGAACTCCGTGCGCGTCAGCGTTACCTCTTTGCCACGCACGAACACGCGACGCTGCGTAGAATCAATACGCAGATCACCGACGTTCAAGTCACGGCGCTCCGCAACCGGCACCGGACGGCGCAGTGCCGCTCGGATGCGAGCCATCAGCTCGCCCTCGCGGAAGGGTTTGGTCACGTAGTCGTTGGCGCCGCTATCGAGCGCGCGCACCTGGTGCTGCTCTTCACCGCGGGCCGACAAAACGATGATCGGAAACTCGTGTTCTTGCCGAACACAGGCCGTGACCACGAAGCCGTCGATGTCCGGCAGGCCGAGATCCAGGACCATCGCATCTGGCGTGCGCGTCTGGATCTGACTGAGAGCCTCGGCGCCCGTGGCTGCCTCACGCACGTCATAGCCATAGTTGCGCAGGGTAAACGACACCACGCTGCGCATTTCGGGATCGTCTTCCACCACCAGCAAGAGTGATCGATTCATGAGTCGAGCGAAGCCTCTCTGGAGAGCTGCTCTCGGGCAGCGGCGAACGGAACGGTGAACTCCACGAGCGTACCTCCGGAGGTCCCCTCCCGCACGCCGATTTTGCCACCGTGGGCGCGAATGATCGACCGGCAGATGGTCAGCCCGAGCCCTACGCCGCCATCGCTCTTGGGCGCGTGCTCTCCACGATAGAACTTTTCGAACACCTTTTCGCGTTCGTGTTCGGCGATTCCGGGCCCGTTGTCCTCGACCTGAACGAGCACCGAGCCCTCCGTGGCGCGAGCGTACACGGCGATCGCCGGGTCCGACCCGCCATAGCGCGTGGCATTCTCGAGTAGATTGACCAAGACTTGCTCGAGCAGCACGGGCTCGGCCGAAATCAGCGGCAGATCTGCGGCAATTTCACTGACGATCGGCGACTTCCGAGGGCGATCATTGAAGCGCTCCACGGCCGAAAGCACGATGTCATCCACGGACTCCGGTGTGCGACGGAGCTCGACGGTGGCGGATTCCAAGCGCGTGACCGACAGCAAATTGTGGATGAGGCGACTTAATCGCTCGCCTTCACTGACTACCGAGCGCAAGATTTCGTCGGCTGCTTTGGGCTCGATCTCACCCGTGCGGCCGATCAGCGCGGCGCCAGCGGCGATCATCGTCGCCAGCGGCGTCTTCAGATCGTGCGAAACGGCGCTCAACAAGGAGCTGCGCAGCCGCTCGCCTTCGGCCTCCAGTTGGGTGCGACGGACCGCGCCCGCAAGCTGAACTCGCTCCACCGCCGTGGCAAATTGATTGACGCACGCCGAGAGCAAAAAGCCCTGGTCCGACTCTTGCTCGAGCGGGACGCTGGGCCTGAGGCCAATCGCGCCGAGAGCCGAGTGCGCGCCGACCACGGGCAGCCAAATCGCCGTGCCCGGGGGGGCGCTGTCTTTGACGAACTCACGGCGCAGCCAAGCGCTCTGCGAGAGCGCGCGATCGCGCGCGGTCTCCGCGGGTTGAAGCATGCCCTCGGGCGTCTGGAGCAGCACGCTCACCGGTCCGCCGAACAGCTTGGTCAGGTGTCGCGCGGTGACCGCCGCGAGTTGCTGGGCGTCACCTGAGTTCGACAACTCGACGTTCAGTTCATAGAGCGCTTGAGTGCGCGCAGCCGTCGCGCGTGCCGCTTGCTCTTGGCGCCGTAAATTTTCACTGAGCTTGCTCACGACCCCCGCGACCACGATCATCGTCACGAAGGTGACGATGCTCTCGGCGTCGGACCAGGCCAGGTCGTATCTTGGCGAGATAAAAAAGAAGTCGAACGAGAAAATGCTGATGACGCTGGCAATGACCGAGGTGCGGGCGCTGGAGCGCAGCGAGAGCAACACGATCCCCAGCAAGTGAATCATCGCCAAATCGGCGAGGTGACCGTACGGCTGAACGACCTGCGCGCCCAGGCTGCTCAACACGACGCACGCGGCCGCCAAGCCGTAAGCGCGGAGTGCCCGAGTCATAGCCGCCGTTTGTGTGGTCATTCTGCAGGTACTGGAAGCGAAATCAATTTTTCATCAATTAATAGTTAATACAGCGTATGCGACTTTTGATGCGGCGGCGATGTCAGGGCACGAAACACGAAACAGAGCCACACCCGGTTGCTGGGTACCTAGCTGGTGGTGGGCCGTCATCCCCAAGGAGACCAGTGATGCTGAGCAATCTCATAGAATCTTTCACAGTGTGCGCCAGGACGCGTTTCGCAAAAAGCCTATTTTTGCTAGCGCTGTCCGTGCTCGCTGTGGCTACCGCGGCCCTGCCGAGGCTTTCGCACGCCCAAAGCGCTGAGCCCGCTGCCGCTGCCGCTGCCGCTGCCCCAGCCCCAGCCCCTGCGAGCGCAGCGCCTGCAGCCGCTGCCCCGGCGCTCGACGCAGCCGCCATCGAGGCACGATTGGGCGACCTCGAGGCGTACATCAACAACGGCGCGCGGGTCTCGAAAGAGTCCAAGGTGGCAGGAGCTGGCCCGGGTCACAACGCCTGGATGATGACTTGCGCCGCGCTGGTCCTGTTCATGACTCTCCCCGGCTTGGCGCTGTTCTACGGCGGCCTAGTTCGCACCAAGAACGTGCTGTCGGTGATGGCGCAGTGTTTGGGCTCGGCTGGCCTGGTCACGATCCTGTGGGTCGTGATCGGATACAGCCTGTGCTTCTCCCCCGGTACACCGTTCTTGGGTGGCACCCAGTTCGCAATGCTGGCGAACGTCGATGCCATGCCCAACGGCGACTATTCCGCTTGGGTCTCGGAGAACGTGTTCGCGATGTACCAGCTGATGTTCGCCATCATCACCCCCGCGTTGATCGTCGGCGCCATCGCGGAGCGCATGAAATTCAGCGCGCTCATGCTGTTCATGGGCATCTGGATGTTCGTGGTCTACTTCCCGCTCGCGCACATGGTTTGGGGCGTGGACGGTTTCATGAACGGCGTGTGGAACGCCAACGCTGGCATCAAGGCCATCGACTTCGCGGGCGGCACCGTGGTGCACATGTCCTCGGGCTGGTCCGCGATCGTGCTCGCGCTGATCGTCGGCAAGCGCAAAGGCTTCGGCAAAGAGAGCTTCGCGCCGCATAGCTTGGTCTTGACCATGATTGGCACCGGTATGCTGTGGGTCGGTTGGTACGGTTTCAACGCAGGGAGCGCCGTCGCCGCCGATTCGATCGCCGCCAACGCCTTCATGACCACGACCATCGCCACCGCGGTCGCCTGTGCTGCTTGGCCGGCGGCCGAGTGGATCACCCGTGGCAAACCCACCGTACTCGGCTTCTGTTCCGGCGCGGTTGGCGGCTTGGTCGTGATTACGCCTGCCGCGGGCTTCGTCACCCCGATGGGCGCGATCATCATCGGCGTGATCGCCGGCATCGTCCCGTACCTCGCCTGCACCAAGTTGAAGCAGATGCTCGGCTACGACGACGCTTTGGACACCTTCGGCGTGCACGCCGTGGGTGGCACGATCGGCGCACTGCTCACCGGTTTCCTGGCGGACGCCGGCATGAACCCCAACCTGGACACGAATCTCAAAGATCTCGTGGGCAACGGCCTGTGGCTCGAGCAGCTCAAGGCCATGGGCTTGACGATCACGTTGGCCGTCGTAGCCACGGTCGCCATCGGTTACGCGCTCAAAGCCACGATCGGTCTACGTCCGAACGAAGAGGACGAGCAGATCGGGCTCGACCTGTCCGACCACGGCGAGCAGGGCTACCACACCAGCGAACACACCTACGGTCACCTGGAAACGGACGAAGGCGCGGCACCTACCGCAGCTGGCTCGGCCGCCGTCGGCTCGACCTGATCCGCGACCGTTCTGAATCGTAACCAAGCGCTGCGCCGTCGATTGCCGCGAGGCTTCGACGACCGCAGCGCTTCTTCATTTTGTGTTGCTCACCACGCGCGACGATCAGCCGCCGAGCCACCATTTGCTGAATTCGGCGAAGTCGATCTGGCCGTCCTGGTCCTTATCCAACGCCGTGAACGCCGCCTGGACTTGCGCTTCCTCGTAACCGAGGCCGAGCGCACTCAGCAGCGCCGCAAATTCGGTCAGATCGATCCGACCGTTCCCGTCCTTGTCGCATCGGTCAAAACGGGCCCGGAGCGCGCTGTTCTCCATGCCCCGGCTTATCAGGCCCAACCACAGAAATCGCCTAAAGCAAAACTTGCTAAGGATAATCATGAGTTAGAGAAGCGTGGCTGAAACCGGTCTGAAACCCAGGCCGCGCCCACTATTGGAGGGATCAAGGAGGTCGGATGCTTGCGCAGATGAAGGTCGAGCCGAGTTCGAGCGTGCTTCAGGGGTGGCGACACTGGCTAGCGGTCAGCGTCTGCTGCCTAGCGGGGCTGCTCGCTTGGGCTCCGCCCGCACTCGCGGCCGACGCGGAACCAGACAAGACGGGCGCCTTTCAAACAACGCCCACGGCCGTATCGGTTCCCGGCTACACCAAGCTCGACCCGCAGACGATGACGCCCGAGCAAGTGGCAGCCGGAATCGATGCCGTCGCGAAGTCCTCGTCGCACAATTTTTACGGCATCAACTTCGTCTGGGTACTGGTCTGCGGCTTCCTGGTCATCTTCATGCAAGCCGGGTTCGCCTTGGTCGAAACTGGGCTGTGTCGCGCGAAGAACGCCGCGCACACCATGTCCATGAATTTCTTGGTCTACGCCCTGGGTATGTTCGGCTTCTTCGTGTCCGGCTTTGCTCTGATGTGCGGCGGCATGAGCGGCACCGGCAGCGGCGGTCCGGCTACCCTGGGCGGGCTACCCACGCTTTCGCACCTGTTTACCGTCGGCTCCTCCGTAAACGGCGACCACGGTTGGGGGCTGTTTGGCACCACCGGCTTCTTCTTGAGCGGCGCCGGCTACGACTCGGCCGCGGTCGTCATGTTCTTGTTCATGATGGCATTCATGGACACGACCGCGACCATCGTGACCGGCGCGTGTGCCGAGCGCTGGCGCTTCAAGAGCTTCTTCATTTTCAGCATCTTCGTCGGTGGACTCACTTATCCCGTTTTTGCGAACTGGGTCTGGGGTGGCGGCTGGCTTTCGCAGCTCGGCTATCGGCTCGGCTTCGGTCACGGCGCGGTCGACTACGCGGGCTCCGGCGTCGTCCATCTGCAGGGCGGCGCGTTGGCGGTCATCACGGCCTGGATGATCGGTCCACGCATCGGCAAATACATCAACGGCCAACCGCAAGCGATTTTACCGCACGACATCCCGATGGTTCAGGTGGGCACCTTCATCTTGGCTTTCGGTTGGTTCGGGTTCAACGCGGGTAGCTCACTCGCCGGCACGGACGGTCGTATCGGAATCGTAGCCGTCAACACGATGGTTGCCGGCATGGCCGCCAGCTTGAGCGGTGTGGTCTACATGTGGAACGTGTACGGAAAACCCGACCCGTCCATGATGTGCAACAGCATGCTCGCCGGCCTGGTGGCGATCACCTCGTCGTGCGCGTTCGTCTCGCCGCTCGGCGCATTCGTCATTGGCGCTGTGGCGGGCGTGCTGGTGGTATGGAGCGTGTTCTTCGTCGAACGCATGGGCATCGACGATCCAGTCGGCGCGATCAGCGTCCACGGCGCAAACGGGCTGTGGGGTTTGATCGCGGTGGGCCTGTTTTCGGACGGCAGCTACGGTCTGGGCTGGAATAGCGTCGGCGCCACCCAATACATGGGGCAACCCGGTCGCGGCGTCACCGGCCTCTTCTACGGTGACCCTTCGCAGCTCGTGGCCCAGAGCATCGAAGCCGTGACCTGCATCGCTTGGAACGTGCTGGTGGGTGGCTCGATCTTTTGGCTGATCGGCAAGGCCATCGGCGGCAACCGAGTTTCGGCAGAGGTCGAATTGACTGGGCTCGACGTGCCCGAAATGGGCGTGCCCGGATATCCCGAATTCGTGCTGCAAACCGAGCTGAATCCCCCTGCGTAGGCCGCGCGGTCGCTCAGCCCGTCGGCGTCTCGGGCGCGGCGCAGGTCTGGGCTCGCTCCAAGAGCATGGCGCGCTCGCGCTCGTTGCGGGTCAGTGAGGCTGCGCGCTCGAACTCGGAGCGCGCTTCGTCCAACCGTCCCAACTTGTGCAGAAAATCACCGCGCACGCTCGGGAGCAGGTGGTACGCGCGCAACGAGGGCTCCGCCAGAAGCTGATCGATGATCGAAAGGCCGGCGGCGGGTCCTTCCGCCATCGACACTGCCACCGCCCGGTTCAACTCCACGATCGGTGAAGGCGTGCGTTCGGCGAGGGCCCCGTACAGAGAAGCAATGCGCGTCCAGTCCGTTGCCTCCGCCTGGCTGGCTCGGGCGTGACAGGCCGCAATCGCTGCCTGCAAAGCGTAAGGCCCGCTCGACCCGCCCAGCGCTTCGGCGCGCGCCAGAGCCGCCAGCCCACGGGCGATCAGCAGTTGGTCCCAACGCGCGCGGTTTTGCTCCAAGAGCAGGATCGGCTCGCCCTTGGGCCCCGTGCGAGCCTTGGCTCGCGACGCTTGGATTTCCATGATCGCCACCAGACCGTGAACTTCCGGCTCGCTTGGGGCGAGTTCGGCCAGAATACGGCCCAAGCGAAGAGCGTCCTCACACAGGCCTGGGCGCATCCAATCTTCGCCAGCCGTAGCCGAGTAGCCTTCGTTGAAGATCAGGTACACGACCTCCAGCACGGACGCCAAGCGCGCGGCGAGTTCCGGTCCGTGCGGTACGTCGAAGGGCACTTGCGAATCAGCCAGCTGACGTTTAGCCCGCACGATGCGCTGCGCAATCGTGGGCTCGGGAACCAGGAACGCACGCGCAATTTCTTCGGTCGTCAGCCCGCCGAGCAAGCGCAGCGTGAGAGCGACGCGCGCTTCGGTGGACAAGATCGGGTGGCACGAGGTGAACACGAGTCGGAGCAGGTCGTCACCCACGTCGTCGTCGAGCGCTGCATCCAAATCCGGCGCACTGAACTCGGCGCGTGCCTCAATCTCGTGACTGATGGCGTCTTGCTTGCGCTGCCAACGCTTGCCGCGTCGCAGCTCGTCGATGCCGCGACGCTTGGCCGTAGCCATCAACCAGGCTCCTGGATTGTCGGGAACGCCCGCTTCGGGCCAGCGTTCGAGCGCGACCACCAGCGCGTCTTGCGCCAACTCTTCGGCCAACCCAACATCCCGCACCAGGCGCGTCAGACCTGCGATCAGTCGCGCGGACTCGATACGAAACACCGCGTGAACCGCGCGTTGAGCATCAGAAACCGTCACAGCCACCGACTAAAACCAGATGCGCCAAGGGCGCAAGCGGGCGCTTGGGCAGGGCCTTGACAATAACTGACATAAGGCTGTCATTTAGAGCTGACAGACTGCTTTTTGTCGCTACTACCAGCAGTAAAGGAATCGACCCCATGAGCCACGAGAAATCCGCCGAAACCGCCAGCAACGCCCCGAAACTTCACGCCGGTGGCTGCCACTGCGGCGCGGTTCGCTACCAGGCCACAATCGACGTCAGCCAGGGCGGCCGCTGCAACTGCTCGATCTGCAACAAGGTCAGTCAGCTCGCGGCGATCGTCAAACCGGAAGCGTTCCAGCTATTGTCCGGTCGAGACAGCATCACCGAGTACGCGTTTGGCTCGGTGTCGCGCCGCTCCTTCTGCAAGCATTGCGGCATCCACTGCTTTGGCGCGGGGCATCTCGCCGAACTGGGCGGTGATTTCGTCTCGGTCAACCTCAACACCCTGGATGACGTCGACCCGCTGGACGTCAAGGTGATCTACTGGGACGGGCGGCACGACAATTGGCAAGCCGGCCCCAGCGACCAACCTTGGCGGATGTAACGGGCCTGCTCAGCGGTAGCGCCAACTGCGTCCCGCAGCCCCGCCCGAGACAAGATGCACCAATGCCACGAACAGTGAGGCACCGATGATCGACCACAGGATTGGGAAGCGGTGGTTGTCGATGGTGACCATCAACAACTCTGGCAAGTGAAAATAGTGAGCCACGAAAGTACCCAGCAGCGCGCCCACGAAACCCACGGCAATCGAAACGAAAAACCCGCCGCCGGTACCTCCCCCGATGGCGCGACCGATACCACCGCAGATGCCGGCGACAACCAACAGGACCAAAAGACCGGTGATGGATATCGTCATGCCAGGATAGCTTGCAAGACGCACGCCCCCGCGCCCGTCGAAACCGAGGCGGAATTGCTGCCGAGCGAGGTGCACGCATCAATCGAGCAGGGCGAGCACTCAGCTCGCCCAAATGGCTCCATGCGAGCCTTCTTCATCGGGACTCGGCGCGGCGACGTAATAGTACGCGGAGACTGAGGCGCGGAAACGGCCTGCAGGGCAGGCCAGGGGCTGGGGATGGCCGTGCCAATAGGTGTCACCGTGGTCCATGACCAGCAATCGATCGAGTAACGGCAGATAGCTGGCTTCGCAGCGCGCGCGCGGCTCGTCCCAAAGCTCCAGCGCGCCGCCCCAGCTGGGCTGCCAATCGCGGCCCAAGTAGTAGATGACGGTCAGCTTGCGCTCGAGGTGGCGCGTGCGGTCACGATTGAAGTCGGCGTGCAGAGCGAGGTGCCCCCCGGGCAAGGTCAATGATGGACCTGCGCCGCGGTAGTGAGGGTCGGCGATCAGCCCCTCGATGCCGGTCAGCGCGCCCAGAAAATCCAAGAATGCCATCGAGGACAGCTCGGACAGCAAGTGGCGCAGGCCGGGATCGACGCCCTCGAACCCAGTGCGCTGCAGTTGCCCCATGCGCGCCGCTTGCTCGCGATAGTCACGTCGCATCCAGGCGCTATGTTCGGGTCCAGGAAAGCCCTGCGCCAGCGCGAGAGCGCGCGTCTCACCCAGGAAGCCATCGAACACCGCATGCGGAAAAGGGCGCGCCGCGCGGTACGCTTCGCGCTGAGTGAGTGCCAGCGCCTTGAGCGGCTTTCGCTCCAAGAACCACGCCGGCATTGGCTGACTGAGGGGCTCGCTGACGCTCATTTAGACCTGCTGAAACAGCTCGACCATCATGCGGTAAGAGAGCAGAGCCAGCGCCGGATCGTAGCGCGGGCCTTCGTCGCGTAAAAAGGCGTGCGCGGCGTTGAATTCGTGCCAAGTGAAGCGACGCTGAGTCTCGCGCAGGCGCGCCTGGATCAGCGCGCGGCCTTCGTCGGGCACGTGCGGATCTTGCCGGCCCCAAACCATCAGCAATTCGCCGGCAATCTCACTGGTTCGAGCCAAAGAGTCGTCACCACCCAGACCGAGTGAGCCCCGCTGCAAATCGGTCGCGTAAAAGCAGGCCGCGGCTTGCACGCGCGGGTCGAGGGCGCAGCGGTAAGCCAAGTGACCGCCGATGCATACGCCCGCGCTGAACATCCGACCGTTGCAGTCGTCACGCTCCTGCAGGTGGTCGAGACAGGCGCGCGCGTCGGCGTCGTAGGCGGCGATGGTCTTTCCGATCTTGTGTTGGTTGCCGCGCTCGGTGCCAGCAGCGTCGTAGGCGAGCACACTGCCCGGGAACTCGAGCTCGTGAAAGATCTCCGGCACCAGCACCACGAAGCCGTGCCCGGCGAGCATGGCGGCCATACGCCTGATTGGACCGGTGCGCTGGTAAATTTCGGAGAACAACACGATGCCTGGACGGCAACCGGCGGCCACGGGTTTCGACACGTGCGTGTTCATCACACCACTCGGCGTCTGGAGCTCGACCTGCGACTCTTCGAGAATCATTGCGAGGAGGATACCCGAACCCGATGTCGAGCCGTTGTGCGCGCAAAATTGCCGCGATATCTTACGGGTTTTGCGTCAGCGCTCGGCCACGAAGATGACGTGCCTGGCACGCGAACCTTTGCGCGCGGCAACTCGCAGCACGTCCACGGTGAAGCCCGCGCTGGACAGCCGGCGTTCGAAACGGGCATTGGGGCCCGAAGACCAAACCGCCAAGACTCCTCCGGGACGCAGAGCTTGGTGGCAGGCGCGCACGCCATGATCGCTATATAGGCGTTGGTTCTTGGCGCTGGAAAGCGCGACCGGCCCGTTGTCCACGTCCAGCAAGATCACGTCGAAGGTACGCGGTGAGCGCTTGATTGTGTCGTATACATCTCCGACCACGACCTCGCAGCGCGGATCACTCAGCGCGCTGTCATGCAAATCTGCCAAATGGGTACGGTTCCAAGCCACGAGCTCGGGCACCAGTTCCGCGACGGTCACACGAGCGTCGGGCTGAACTCGGTCCAGCACCGCGCGCAACGTGAAGCCGAGACCCAACCCACCCACGAGCACCGCTTGCGGATCGTCGCAGCGCTCGAGCGCGTGCTCGGCCAACGCTTCCTCGGAATCGTGCATCCGACTCGACATGAGCACCCGACCATCGACCCGGACGATCCATTCTCGATCGTGACGCGCCAGCACGAACTCACTCCCGCCGTCGATGCGCGCACTGTCGATTGTCTGCGATTCCAGCATTCGTACCGTCTCTCCGAGCCCGGGACCTTGGGCACAGAGGCTGGCTCGGGACAAGCGCCGAGGCGGGCAGAGCCAGGCCTTTCAGCCTTTTCTTGCGATCATTTTCCGAACACGCGCTGCCACACCGCCAAGCGCAGGGAGTCGGCCGGCGCCTGGCCGCGCGCGCCTGGCGCGCGACGCCAGCTGGCGTCTTCGCGCGCGGAGGCCAAGGCTCGCGCGCCCATGCGGGAGATCTCGTAGTCGACCGCTTCGACCGCTGCCTCGATGCTCGAGAAGCGGTCCTTGGGCTTGCCATCGAGGCTCACTTCCCAGCGCTTGCCGCGCGCCGCGCGTTGCAAGATCACGACTTCGCTGGCAGTGCCCGGGCGGCGTTCGAAGTGCAGGCCAAGGCCATGTCGGCCGAGCGAGAACCAGGCGTTTGCCGAGATCGCGCGCAGCTCTTCGTTGGCCTCCAAAGTGAGCGGATTGAAGCTCGCGGCACGCTGCTGAATCTCCGGCAAACTGAGCGCCCCTGCCTCCAGCTCGAAGCCTGGCCGATCGAACAGGATTTGCTGCCAAACTCGGCGCGCTTCACTCACGTCCTCGCCCCTCAGATCGAGCTCGCGAGGCACTCCGAAGAGCGATGGCAGCGTGCATAGGCTGAGCTCGGACAGATCCACGAAGTCTAGGATCAGGCAGTCCTTTTTGCCCGGGTTCAGCCGCGTGCCACGCCCGACGCACTGAGCGTACAAGCCCTCGGAACGCGTGGGTCGAGCCATCGCGATGCAGGACACGCCGGGATCGTCGAAGCCCTCGGTCAGCACCGCGACGTTGCACAATACTTGCGTTTCGCCAGCGCGAAAATCTGCCAACGCCCGCGCGCGCTGCTCGCTGGGCATCGCGCCGTGTACGATCCCCGCGGGCACGCCCAAAGCGTTGAGCGAATAGCAAAGATTGCGAGCGTGGTTGACAGTCACGCAAAAGGCAATCGTGCGACGGTCGCGAGCCAGCTCTTGAATCGAGCGCGCGACCAGCGCGTTGCGCTCCTCGATGTCGACCGCCTCCGCTAGCTCGTCGTCGCGAAAGTCCAGCCCACCAGAGGACAAGCGGGTCAAGTCGGCGGCGGTAGAAATGCGAAAGCCTCGCAGGCTCGACAAGTAGCCCGCGTCGATTAGATCGGGCAGCGTGCGCGAGTACACGATGCGCTCGAACACGTCGTCCAGACCTTTGCCGTCGCCGCGCGCCGTAGTGGCGGTGAAGCCGAGCAAGGTCCCCGACCAATCCCGCTCGAAGACGCCGATCTGGCGCAGCACCCGCAGGTTGTCGTCGGCCGCGGCGTGGTGACACTCGTCGTAAATCACCAGCCCGACGTTCCTGGCTCGAACGATCTCCGCCAAGCGCTGTTCATGAAGCGAACGAATCGAACACACGAGCACCTTGGCATCGCTCGCGCCCCGCTCGGCGGCGCGTTCGAGTGCCACGACAGCCGTGCCCTGCAACGCTTGCTGCAGCTTCGCTCGTGCCTGCGACAGCAGCTCTTCGCGGTGCGCGAGAACCAGCACCTGACGCCGCGCGAGCTGCGCCAAATGCGAGAAGATCACGGTCTTACCCGCGCCCGTCGGCAGGCACACCAGCATCCGCCGCAGGCCGGAACGACGGGCCTCGAGCACCGCCTCGATCGCTTCGCGTTGATATGGCCTAAGGGTGGGAGAAGGTGCGGTCATCACTTATAAAATCAGTGCCATCTGCCGCTCGTTGCCTGAACTACCCAAGCTGCAGAGATATACTCGTACGCGAACTGTAATGAGTTTCTGGAATTCTGCCCCACTTTCCGAAGATCGGTCACTATTAGGTAATTGTGCACTCGTTGGCTGGTGTTTTCGGTGTACGGGCCCGGCCCCACACGGAGGTTTCTCTGATGCGCGTAGGACAAGTCGGTCCACTTTTTTTCGGCGTCTTCATCGCTCTCGCCTGTGGCTCGAACGTCGATGAGTCGAAGGTCGATGGCATCAACATCAACACCGACAACCGCGCCGGCAGCGGCACCATCGAGCCCGGCACCGGCACCGGCTCGGCCAATGGCAGCGGCGGCGCCGGGTCGGGCGTCGACCCGAACACGGCCTGCGCGCAGAGCTCTGCAGACGGACAACCGACCCAAGTCGACCTGTATTTCATGGTCGACAGTACGGGCTCGATGAACTGCCCAGTGCCGGAGCTGACCAAGTGCGAGATGCCTGACGGCCCGCCCGCCACCGGAGAGTCACGCTGGACCGTGGTGAGCGCAGCGTTGAAGGCCTTCGTCGCGGATGCGCAAAATCAGGGTCTGGGCGTTGGGCTGCGCTTCTTCCCCGTCCGTGGCAATAGCGCCGCGTGCAACGCCGCTTCCTATGCGAACCCGAACGTGGAAATTGGGCCGCTGTCGATGACTTCGCAAGCGCTGACCACGGCCATCAACCGGCAGATGCCCGACGGCAGCACGCCGACGGTGCCCTCGCTCACCGCTGCGATCGACCACGCGTCGGCGTGGGCCAAAGCCCATCCCACCCATCGCGTCGCGGTCGTCTACGCGACTGACGGACAGCCCAATGGCTGCGGCGCCAGCAACACCGTGCCACAGGCCGCGATGGTTGCGGCCAGGGGCGTCACAGCCGGCATCCCCACCTACGTGCTCGGCGTGGGTCCAGATCTGGCAAATCTGAACTCGATTGCCATGAGCGGCGGCACCAACACCGCATTCCTGGTCGACACCACGCAAAACGCAGCCGCGCAACTGAGCGCCGCCCTGGCCAGCATTCGCAGCACCACCGCGCTCGATTGCACGTACACGATCCCGCCTCCGCCTGCCGGTCAGACGTTGGTGGAGGGCAAAGTGAACGTTCAATACACGAACGGCGCTGGCGTCGTTACGCAGGTGCTGCAAGACCCAAACAACCCCCCCTGCGCGAGCGGCAGCGGTTGGCAGTATTCGGCCGACAAGAAGCAAATCAACTTGTGCGGCAAGGCCTGTACGGATGCGAAGGCCGACAAGGGCGGCAAGATCCAAGTGCTCTTCGGATGCGATACGGTCATCGGCAATCCCCCCAAGTGAACGCGCTCTGAGCGTGCGCCTAGCGCGAGGTGGCCGCCGCGGCCAAAGCTTCCAACATTTCCGCTACCTCGCGCGCGAAATTCGGACCGCGCGCGATCGGCTCTTGAAACGCGATGCGCGCGCTCACCGCGCCGAGCGTCGTGCGAAGCGCGGCCAGGCCCAGCCTGCCGCGCAACGGGCCGGGCACCGCACTCGTGATTGCAACCAACTTGCCCTCGAGCTCACCCGTACCGATCAGCCAATCGATCGCGTTCTTGAGCGAGCCGGGCAAGCTGTGACCGTACTCCGGCGTTGCAATCAGCAGGGCCTCGGCGCCGGCGACCGCGCGGCGGAGCTCCGCGACCGCGCCAGGCGCTTGGTCGCGTTCGAGATCGGGGTTGAAATGCGGCAGCTCACGCAAGCCGTCGTACAGCTCGATTTCGAGTTCTGAAGGCGCCTCGGCCATCGCCAGCCGGAGTAGCGACAGGTTGCTCGAGCTTTCCTGCAAACTTCCACAAATCGCCAAGACGCGCATGGTCTACGGTTTGAGTACGTTTGCCATCAGGCGCTGCCAACCGCCCCGACCGAGCGTGCGTAGTGTCTCGATGTTCTTGTCGACGATCAGTGACGCCTCTGGAAACACGGCAACCGCGCGATCGACGCTCGCCTCGCGCAGCAAATGCAGCATCGGGTAGGGCGAACGCGTCACGTAATTTGCCAAGTCGTTTTCGGCATTTCCAGCATAGCGATAGGCCGGGTGAAAGCTGGCGATTTGCAAGTCCCCAGCCAGTCCCATGTCTTCAAGAGCAAACTCTGCAACGCTCAGAAAATCATTGTATTCCAAGAAATCCGGCAGGGCGCGCGGATGGATCAAGAGCGTCGTGTCGACCGCGGCAGGGTCTGCGTCGGCCAAGGCTCGCAGTTCGTCCAACAAATCTTGGAGCAGCGCCTCGGGCTGCTGGGCGCGGCTCACGAAGTAACGAATCTGACCTTTGACGTGCACTGGCTTGGCAAACGGACACAGCTCGAGCCCAATCACGATCTCGGTCAGCCAGCCGCGCGTCTGCGCGATCACCTCGTCATCACTCGGCCAGGGCGCGCTCGAAGGCATCACCAGCGGGGTAGTGTCAAACCGGCGATGACGCTAGCCTGAGCGCGCCGAGCCGATGTCTTCTGCACTATTTGCCCCTGTCTGCGCGATCGCCGCGACCCGCCGCCGCCGCTTCCTGTGGGCAGCCTGGTGGACCGCCGCGCCCTCACGAAAGCCCTTTCAAAAGCCGGATGCCTTCGCTGGCGGAGCCCGCACTCGCGCCGAAGCCCAAGCCGCCGCCGAACGCGCCGCCAACTGCAAACTCACCGAAATCGAGGGCAGCTGGGCTCGCGCCTGGTCCAACATCCTGATCGGCAAAGAGCCGTGGTCCTCGACTCGAACCGAAAGCGAGCATGACCGAGCGCCCCAGGCACGCACGACCCCCAACGCGACCTCGATTTGGCAAACGCTCGGGCTCGAATCCGGTGCAACGGTCTTGGAAATCAAGCGAGCGTACCGCGCTCGCGCGATGCAGACTCATCCCGACCGCGGAGGCAGCGCGGAAGAATTTCGCGCCGTGCAAAGCGCGTACGAGTCAGCCTTGAAGCGCAGAAAACATACGACCAACAAGCGCTGACGGCTCTATCGCTTGCGCGGCCGAGGCACGCCGAGCTCGCTCAGCCGATAGACCAGCGTGCGCCGAGAAATGCCCAGCGCTTCGGCGGCGTGGGTTTGGTTGCCAGCCGATTGCTCGTAGCGTGCTAGGAACATGCGGCTCAAAGCGGCTGTCTCTGCGCGACGCTCGCGCAAAGACGGGATGGTGAAGCTGATGCCGCTCAGACGATAGAACAGATCCTTCTGGCGCACGACCGTTCTGGAACGAGAGTTTGAGTTACACTCTTCCTCGTGCACGCTTACCCTGCCCAGCTCGCTGATTTCGTGCTCGACCATTGGCCGGCTGCAATCTCGCTTTCGCTCGACAGAAGAGCACTCACGGAGCTGCTATCGACCTGTTTTCAAGCGTCCTTAGCCCACGAAGAAGGGCGCAACGTGCGTTTCCGTCTGGTATCGGCGAGCCCGCAAGAGCTCTCTCTGGCAGCGGCAGCGAGCGACTTTCTGCGCCTCGAGTTCGCCGAGGCTCAGCTATTTACACCCGATGCGGCGCGACGACTCAGCCCAGCCGTGCCCTTCCACTCCAGCCTGATCGGCGTCTCGCTGCGCGGCGATCAATGGCGGATGTGGGGCATCGTGCACACGGGCGCAAACTGGCTCGCCCCCACTTGGGGCGGGCGAAAGCACGAAGAAAGCCTGGCGTTGCCCGCGGTGCACGTGCTCGGCGCTGGGCGCATTGGCGTGTACGCCGGAGCGAACCTAGTCGCCTCGCTCGAACATGGAATGATCGAAACCACGACCACCGACGTCTTCAGCTCGCGCTGGATAGGCAAATTGTTTCGCGGCTCGTTCTCTCGCGCTGCCGGGCTGGACGACGCTGCCCGCCCGCAAGCCAACTTGGTGCGCGTGATCTCACAGCACATGGTGCGCCGCTTCATCTTCCTGATCCGCCAGGCCGGCCACGGCGGGCTCATTTTGTTCGCCGACATGGAGCTGCTCGAAGCCTGCGCCGGCACCGT
Organism: Polyangiaceae bacterium; assembly: GCA_035273265.1. Classification (GTDB taxonomy): domain Bacteria; phylum Myxococcota_A; class Polyangia; order Polyangiales; family Polyangiaceae; genus PMG-095. The sequence continues at coordinate 10,402 of DATEPG010000097.1, read as the reverse complement.
CAGCGGTCCACTCAAGTTCAAGTACGAATTTCGCGAACAGGACGCGCGCGGTCGCTACCGCACGCTGCTTCAGCGGTTGTTCGATGCGCTCGCCAAAAGCGGTCACGGCGCTGTCGATCTCACCCGTTTTCTAGAGTCTGAAACGCCGGACGTCGCTGGCGTCGAGCACTCCATCTTCGAACTCAGCCGCTTGGTCAGCGGACTCGCCGCTGTCGATGGCGCGGTCGTGCTCAACAAACGCTTCGAGCTGATCGGCTTCGGCGCGGAAGTCTCCGGCGAGCTGCCCTGCCCCGACTTCGTCCAACAAGCCCTGGACGTCGAAGCCGAACGTCGCTTCGAACAGCCCGCCAACTCCGTCGGCACCCGTCACCGCGCCGCCTATCGTTTCGTTACCGCGCATCCCCAGGGACTGGCGATCGTCATTTCGATCGACGGCATCGTGCGCTTCGTCGCCAATATCGAGGGCAAGGTCGTGTATTGGGATCAATTTTTGAATTGGTAGCGCGCGCCGCGAGCGTTGAACTCCGGATATCTCGGCACTTCGAACGCTGCTCGAGCTGGCACGCGAACTGCTTATGAATGGATCGTGGCAAAACGGGGGACGTGCACCGCCGCACCGCCGACTGTCCCCGCGGAGTTGAAGGCGCTTTCTCCGCGCCCGCTGCTGCCAGCCGACCCCACCAACAAATACGCGGACGATTCGGACGCCGCCGTGCTCGGCCAGCAACTATTCTTCGACAAGCCTGCCTTGGATGCGAGTTCGCTGGACGCTGCTCACTTCCCAGCTGCTGGTAAGCCCGGCGACGCCCGTTGCTGACTCCGCTCTCCCTGAGCGACGCGGAACAGGCGGATTTGGTGGAGTTCCTGGAGACTCTCAGCGGCGAACCCGTGCCGAGTTCGCTGCTGACGGCCCCCTTGAACTAGGCTCGCGGCAAGCCGCGCGAAAGCCTGCTACGCTCGAGGGATGTGCATCATCTGCATCGACTTCGAGCGTGGCGCGCTGAGGCCCAAGGAGGCCCGACGGGCACTGCGTGAGATGCGTGGCGCGATGGACGCCACGCACGTCAAAGAAATCGAGAAGAAGCTGGACGAAGCCGAGCCCGCTTCTTCTCCCCGTCCGGGCGGTTGATCTCGTTCTAAAGCGCCCGACGAGCCCGACGAGCCCGACGCGGATTGCGCGGTAAAACGGCGGCCTCAGCCTGCCCATTCCCAGTGCCCTAGGGAACGGAGTAGTGTGTGAGGTTACGCATGCTCTCGGTCCCGGCAGAAGAAGCATTCTCGACCCTCGCCACCGCCCTCGGTGGACAACCCGAGCTGGAGGAAGCGGTACGTGACCGTTGGCGCATTCGATTGCGCGCCTCACCTACTGCCCAGCACGATCGAGTGCTACCCGAGGCACTGCGCAACGCCGCAGATCTTTTGGGCAACGAGTTGCCGCTGCAGACGCAGACAGCGAGCGATGTGAGCGCGCTCGCTGAGCGCTTTGCCTCGCCCAGCGGACCGCTCTTGCTGCTCTGGTGTTACTCGTCGACTTGGCGCAAGGACACCGTGCTGGCAGGCTTGCTGGCGATCGCTCGCAAGGTACCCGGCTTCGAGGAGCGCGTCGCGGCTGTCGCGGCCGACCGCGTGATCGAAGGCCCACTGCTCGACGCACTCGGCTGCGCGCCGCTCTTGGGCACTGGCGCCGCTCTGCGGCTGCCAGTGAACGCCGAGGCGCGCGCACGGCTCGAGATCCTGATCTGGGAGGCGGGCGCCAGCGCTCGAGAGGTGCCCGAATTTGGGCGTTGGCTGTGGGCCTCGAGCGATACCTTCGAGGAGCTAGTCCGCAATCCGGCGCGCGGCGCCCTGCGCGGTCGCGTGCTGGCTGCGCGTTGTTTGGAAGTCAGCGTGTGTGGCCTGTCCGCGCACGCCGATCAAGAGATGGTCGGTCGCGCCCTGCAAATCTTGCAACCGCTCTTGCTTCACCCAGAGCCGTTGGTTTGGGTGCACGCGGCACGTGCCTTGGGGCGCCTGACCGGGCAAATCGAGCAATTGGAAGGCACACTGCTGGATTGGGTGCTCGGGGAGTCGCCGCTTTTGCGGCAGCGCGCATTGACTGCGTTCGCCTCGTTGCCCGCAGCGCGGCTCAAATTTCTGGCCAGTCAGTTGGTGGCCATCCTCGATTCACCGAGCGAGGCCGACTGGGCACTAGCCGCGGTCGCGGCAGCCACCCCGTACCTATTTTACGAGCGACGCGCGGTTTGGGATCGATTGGCTGCGCGCATCATTGCGGGTGACGGCGGAGCCGTCTCGGCGCGGGCACTCGCGCGCGGCCTGTCCGTGCTCTGGCGGCGCGGCCAAAAGTTGGCCGAAATCGAAGCACCCATGCGCGCACTGCGCGAGCTAGCCTGGTGCGCGCGCCCTACCTCGCTCGACGAATCGCGGCGCTGGATCGAAGTGACGGCGTTGACCGACGCGATCGATGGCGCCGAACGCGATCCGCTCGACCTCGAGCTGGGACTCGAAAATTTGATGCGCGTGGCCGCGCAGTACGACGATGCGGAGGCCGACGCACGTGCGGCTCGCTTCGCGACCTCTCTGGCCGCCACCTTCAGCGAAGCACGCCGCATCGCGCTCGGCGAAAACGCGCGCTTGCGCCAGCGCGCAGCGGCGATCAACGCTTTGGAGGGCTGCGCGCGGGCGTTCGCGCTCAGGCTCTGGGGACCCATGCTCGCCACGCGCCCAGCGGGCGAACCGATCGAAGAGCCGGATCTCGAAGAGACCTGGAAGCTCGTGGCCCGCGCTCCGGCCGAGATCCTGGATCTGATCAAAGAGCGTCATCAGCTCGGGAGCAGCGACCCCAGCGCCGATCTGCCACTCGAAATCCTGGCCATTCGGCTCGGCGGCTACGCGCTCGACGCCTGCGGAGAAGCCACCGATCTCGGTCCGGGTCGCGGGCCAACCGCCCACGATACCTGCCACTGGCTGCGCAAAATCACGGGTCTTTTCGACGGCTCACGCGATCTGCCAGCGGCGCTCAAGGCTGCGCTCAGTGCGCTGTTTTGGCGCTTGGTCGACACCACACGCGGCACCGCGCTGGGCGAGGTCGACGACGTGGAGTGGCTGGGGCCGTTCGCGGCTTGGTGGGCGCTCGTCATCGATCGCCCGGCCATGCTGCTGCAGCTCGCGACTGCACTGCCGATGATGGCCGAAGGCGCGTTGGCCCGTTGCTGCGAGCGGGCGGAGTTGCTCCGCACGGCGGTCTCGTCGGGCAGCGGCGACGGCGAATGGGGCACTGCCGCTTCGGAAGCGCTCGAGTCCTTGCACGCGCTGAACACCGAGTTGTCCCATGCGCTGGTCGGCCTGGCAGAGGCCTTGTTGGCGTTCAACGGTGCGGCGGGTCCGAGGCCAAACCTGGAGCAGATGTGTTTGGAGTTGGTGCACGCAGGCGAACGCCTGCAGGGCGCGCTCGCCAATCCCGTCAAGGCGTTGCACCCGAGCGAGGAAGACGCCCACGGCGGGCCCGTGTCGCACAACGCCGCCGAAAACGCGCAGCGCATCGCGGCGCTCGTCGCGCGCGCCATTCGCGCGCGGGAATTGTCGCTGCTCGACGTATGGTTCGCCTCACTCGGTCCGGTCGCGTCCGCATTGCTCGAAGGTGCCGTGCGCTCGGCGATCCGCCGTACCCCCCCACCGCCGCCGAAAGCCAAGAAACCAGAACCCAAGGTCATTCACGGCTACGAGTTGGTGAAAACGCTGGGCGAAGGCGGCATCGGCTCGGTGTGGCTGGTGCGCAAGCCCGGTGCGGACCGGCTATTCGTGCTCAAGATCCCCAAAGCCGAGGCGCTGGCCAACGCGACGGACAGCGAGCGCGAAGGGATTTTGGCCTCGTTCGTGGAAGAAGCGCGGGCGCTTGCTGGGCTGTACCACCCCAACGTCGCCAACATCATCGACCGCGGCGTCGAGAGCGGCATGCCCTTCTTGGTCCTCGAATACCTGATTGGCGCGGATCTGAAAGAGTATGCGGCGGCCCAACCGATGTCGCTCTTCGAGCTGCGGCAGGTCGTGCTCGACTCGTGCGCAGGGTTGGCCGCGCTCCACAGTGCGGGCCTGGTCCATCGGGACATCAAGCCGGCCAACATCTGGCTGCGCTTGCCGCTGTCCGGAGGCGAGCGCTTCGACGCGCAGAAGCACCGTGATCCGGCGCGCACGCAGCCGCTGTCCGCGGTCGTGATCGACTTCGGCATGGTGCGCGCGATTCGCGTACCCGCCGACGCCAGTGGCCGCTTCGTGGCGGGCACGGCCGGCTACATCGCTCCGGAACAGGTGCTCGATCCGGTCGAGCTCGATCCGCGCTCGGACGTGTACGCGCTGGCCGGCACGATCTACAACGTGAGCACGGGCCGCGCATTTTTCGACGAGATCGACAACGCTCGCGATCGAATCATCGCCCACATGCGCCGCGACCCCTTCGAAGACGGCGAGCGGTTGCGTGTGTTTCCGGCAGCTGTGGCCAAACTGCTGCGCGCCGCGACCCTGCTCGATCCGGGGCAACGCCCGACGCCGCTGGAATTCGGCAAGGAGTTTGCCTCGGCGCTGTAGGGAAAACCTACATTGGATTTTTCGCGCCGCTTCGGCAGGCTAGGTCCCTTTTTGATTCCGGCGCTGGCAGCGGGTAGCCAAATGTTTCATGCTTGTGCCTGGTGCGAGACCGGTTCCAGTGACCGTTTCGCCGCTTTTTCAGGATAAAATAAGCATGAGCCTTCGTTATTCCTCCGCCTTCGTGTTGGCCTCCAGCCTCGCGCTCTCCTTGCTCTCGGTCGCCTGCAGTGCCGGCCCTTCGGACTCGTCCAACGGGCGTATCCCCGTGAACGGAGGCGGCGCAGGGCCTGTCACGGGCAACGGTGGCAGCGGCAACACGCTGATCGTCGACAACGGCGGCAAGACGGGTGCAGACCCGAACGACAAGCGCGACATCCCCATGCGCGAGAAGATCTGCGACGCCACGGGCAAGTGCACGTGCCTGCACTTGGCTTTGCTCGGCACGCTGACCTCCGCGGCCGACGCTCCGGACACCACGGCGTTCACCAACTGGTTGAGCTCCAAGAGCGACGGTAGCGCGGTCGCCACCATCATCCCGACCAAGCCGACCGTCGACGCCGCGTTCCTCGCAAATTACGACATCCTGCTGGTGGCCAACGTCAACGGTTGGACGTTCAGCGCGGACGAAAAAGCCGCGGTTCAGACCTGGGTCGAGGCCGGCGGTGGCATCATCACCTTGACTGGCTTCGTCAGCGCCAAAGCCGGTGCGCAAGAAGCCGCAGACACCAGCCAGCTCATCTCGTTCGCCGGCCTGCAATACACTGGGACTTCCGAGGCGCAATACGCCGCGCCCGCCATCGGCGAGACGTCGCCCGTTTATTACAAGGGCGGCAACGTCGATCTGAAGCTATGCATGAATTGGAACGGCGGTCCCGCCACGACCGCCGCCAAGCCGTTCGTCACCACGCCGATCAAGTTCACTCCTCAGACCGACAGCCTCGAGAAGCTGACGGCGAACCTCGACTACGTGGGCGCGTTCATCGGTTGGCCGATCACCGCCCCCGCCGACGCCAAGGTGATCGCCAAAGATCCGGTGAACGGCGGCAACATGGCGGTCGCCAAAGAGGTCAACGGCAAGGGTCGCATCTTCGCCTTTGGCGACGAGTGGGTCACCTTCACGAACCTATGGGAGCAAGCGGGCACGCCCTCCAACCCGACGCGGGACATGTACAACCCGTGCTACGTCGCTGCCTCGGGCACCGCCGCCGAGTTCTTTCACTCGGTGCAGACGCTCTACCAAACCAAGCAGTTCTGGTACAACGCGATCAACTGGGTGGCTCCCCCGAACGGTTGCTTCACGATCGTCGACCCCGACGTCATCACTGTCGTGAAGTAGGCTTCGCACTCCCGCGCGCGGAACACGAGGTTGCCGCGTGCGACGCGATCTCGAGCGTGAACGCTTTCGTCGACCCGACCGAGGGCGAGTGACACGCTCGAAACTCGCTTGCCGCGCGGCGCCGATTCGCGCGGCGCAGTCTATTTACTAGTGATCTCAATGTCTTAGGAGCAGGCTTCCGGAAGGACTGGCGCCTGCCCCAGACCGTACTAGAACAGGTTCAGTGAACACGTTCACTGAACCTGCCCCAGCGTCCGACGTCCCGCCTGCTCGCGGGCGCAAGCTCGGAAAGCTCGTCACGCGCGCGCGCATCCTGGAGGTCGCCAGGCAACAATTGGAAACGCTGGGCTTCGATGGCACCAGCATTCGTGGCGTGGCGCGAGCTGCGGGGGTGGCTACCGGCACGGTGCTCTTGCACTGCGCGGACAAGCGGGATCTGCTCCACGCCGCATTGTTCGACGATCTCCAGCAGAGCTGGGAGCGGGCGCGTGACGCTCAGGCACAGCGTCCGCTTGCGAGTGAGCTTCCGCGCATCGCGCAATCGTTCTTCGACTACTACGCAGCGCGACCTACTTTGTCCCGAGCGCTGCTGCGCGAGTCGCTCTTCGCTGATCCGCCTTGGAGCACGCGCTTCGCGGCCCAGGTGGCCGACGTGCATCGCCACGTGGCCGCATTGGCCGACAGCGCCAAGCAACGGGCCGAGCTCGCTGCACACGTGGACAGCAACGTATTCGCTGCTTCGTTTTTGTCATTCTATTACTTTGCGCTTTTGGCGTGGCTCCAGGGCGGCCAGCCAGCTCCCGGGCGCTTGTTCGAGGTGATGCTGATGCAATACCTCGCCGGACTGGGGCCACCTCCACCCCCTGCACGCTCCTCGAACACACCAAGAAAGACCCGCAAATGAGCGCCATTTTCGTGAGTGATAGCGCAAAGTCCAAAGCTCTCGCCTGGTTCGAAACCTTCCGCGCGGCACTGCCGGTTGCAACCACGGGGCACTATGTAGACACCCCGCAGGGCCGCACTCACGTGCTCGTCGCAGGGCCGGAGAACGCGCCGCCACTCGTGTGCTTGCATGGCGCGTTGGCGAGCTCTGCGCACGTTTTGCCCGAGCTCGGCTCGCTCGTCGAGCACTACCGCGTGTACGCGGTCGATGTCGTGGGCCAATCGGTGATGAGTGAAGACGTGCGCCTGGCTCTGGACGATGATTCGTACGGCAGCTGGCTGCAAGCGGTGTGTACGGGCCTTGGTCTATCCCGAATCACCTTGTTGGGCGTGAGCTGGGGTGGCTTCGTGGCCATGCGCGCCGCGCGCGTAGCGCCTGAATTGATCGGAGCCTTGGTGCTGCTCGTGCCAGCGGGCGTAGTCGCGGGTTCCGCCTGGCAGGGCTTCACCAAAGTTGCCTGGCCCATGCTGCGCTATCGGCTCTCTCCCTCCGAGAGCAGTCTGCAGCGCGTGTGTGACGCACTGTTCACCACTCCGGACGCGCGCTGGACGCAATACTTCGGCGACGCCCTGTTCAGTTACCGCTTCGACATGCGCGTGCCACCCCTGGCCCGCCCCGAGGACGTGGCCAGCTATCGCGGGAAGACGCTGATCTTCGGGGCCGACCAAGATCTATCGTTTCCGGGTGCTGCACTTTTGGCCCGTGCCAAGGTGCTCTTCCCCGAGGCCGAGCTGGAGCTTCTCCGCACGTGCAAACACTGCCCGCCATTCACGAACAGCTTTCGCGAACAGCTCGCGCAACGCATCCGAACATTCCTGGGCACTCGCGAGCGTGAAGCCCAGCCGGATTGAGCGGGTCGAGCACGCGGCAGCCCCGGCAGAACGCCGAGTTGGCCTGGTTCGTGCAAACCAGTTCAATACCATGAAGACCACCAACTTCGACCTGAAGCACCCGCTCGATTCATTTACCGCCGTTCGCGAGCAAATCCGCCTGAATCTGCACTTGCTGAACCTCGATGCACGTCAAAAGTGGGACGAGCTCGAGGCCAAGATCCTGATGTTGGAGAGCAAGATCGGCCAAGAAGCGGAGAGCCTCAGCGATGCAACGGCCAGCGCGGCAATCGATCTTTCCGGCTCCGTAAAAGACTTTGTCGACAATCACGTGCGTAGCATCAAGCACTGATCTAAGCAAAGTCGCCTCGCCTGTGGCTGGACGACACACGCGGGCGCCGGAGATCGGGAAACCGAATCGACACGGGTAGCTGGGCCGGATACGTTGTTCCGATGGTTCGCCACCGGTTCTGGTCCGGCTGCTCGACGCTTGCATGTTTACTGATCGGCGGCTCGGCTACGGCGGAGACGCTCACAGTCGGTCCAAGCAAGGCCTTCGCCACGCCCTGCGCTGCCATCGCTGCTGCGCACGACAACGATGCGATAGAAATCGACGCCACCGGTGATTACTCGGGGGATGTCTGTCAGGTCGCCAAAAACGGCCTCACGCTGCGCGGGGTGGGAGGCCGTGCTCAGATCGATGCCCGAGGAAAGAGTGCGGGAGGCAAAGCCATCTGGGTGATCAGCGGCCACGATACCACCATTGAAAACCTCGAATTCTCGGGCGCAACCGTCGCCGACAAGAATGGCGCCGGTATTCGTCAGGAGGGGGATAACCTGACCGTACGCGGCTGCTACTTTCACGACAACGAAAACGGGATCCTGACCGGGGCCAGCGCGCAGAGTCAGATCCTGATCGAGTACAGCGAGTTCTCGCGGAATGGCTTTGGCGACGGCTACTCGCACAATCTGTACATCGGCAACGTGGCGCGCTTTACTCTGCGCTACAGTTATTCGCACGACAGCAAAGTCGGACACTTGGTCAAGTCGCGAGCCGCGGAAAATTTCATCGGCTACAATCGGCTGAGCAGCGAGAACGGCAGTACGAGCTATGAGGTCGACCTGCCAAATCTCGGCCTGTCGATCGTGATCGGCAATTTGATCCAGCAAGGCGAGAACGGCCAAAACCCGAGCCTGCTGAGCTATGGGCTCGAAGGCAGCGTACCGGGCAATCCGAAACACCAACTTTATGTGGTCAACAACACGTTCGTAAACGATCGCCTGGCTGGCGGCACCTTCGTCAACGTGGCTGCCGCGGTCGATCAGCCGGCGCAGCTTCAAAACAACGTCTTCGCCGGCCCGGGCACGATCATCAATCAAGCAAGCGCCGTCAGTACCAGTAATTTCTCGGGTGCCGACCCACTGTTCGTCGACCGCGCCGCATTCGACTATACCCTTCAAGCGGGCTCGCCATGCATCGATCAAGGCAGCGCGCCAGCGATGGTAGAGGGCATGCTGCTGACGCCCGAGTGGCACTACCTGCATCCCGCAAACGCGGGGGCCAGGTTGGGCGTGGGCACAACCGACATGGGGGCGTACGAATTCGGTGCTGGCAATCCAGCCGGGGCGGGCGGAGCAAGCGCCGGCGCGGCCGGGTCGGTAGTTGCCTTCGGCGGTGCAACTGCCACGACGGCGGGAGCCACCAACGGCGAAGCCGGCGTCAGCGGTTTAGCGTTGGGTGCAGCGCCCATTGCCCAGGACGAAAACGGCTGCTCCTGCCGCGTGAGCGGCGGCGCTCGCGAGGGCGCATGGGGTCTCTTGCTGGTCGCGCCGGTAGCGGCGGCGTTTCGTCGTCGAAATCGCGCGCGGCGGCGCGCGGTTTGACCTCGAGATCCAGCACGCTACGCTGCCTCGAAGATGTCCGAAGAGCAGCCGCCGGCCGCTAGCGAGCTTTCGTTCGAACGCGCTGAGTTCGAAGGCCAAGCGACCCCTGCACTCGCCTGCGCATTCTGCAACCAGCCACTCACTGGCCAGTACTGGCAAATCAGCACGCGGGCGGCCTGCGCAGGATGCCGTGCTTCGATCGCGCAGCAACTGGACCTGAGCCAGTCGAGCGCGAGCTTGCTGCGCGCGTCGGTCTACGGAGTCCTGGCCGCGCTAGCGGGCTCTATCACCTGGATCGCGATCGAAAAGCTATTTCACATTCAGATCGGCATCGTGGCCATCGGCGTCGGCTACTTGGTGGGCAAGGCGGTCCGCAAAGGCTCGGGCGGCTTGGGTGGCAAGCGCTATCAAGTCCTGGCCATCGCGCTCACTTACGCGGCGATCGCGCTCGCGAGCTTGCCGGACCTGATGCAAGCGGTGGCTCAGCGCTCGGCCGCCGAAGACAGTGCGGCGTCCGGCCCGCCCTCGGTGAGTGCCTTCATCTGGGGCTGCGCGCTGCTGCTGGGCGTCGCCCTGGCTTCGCCATTCTTGCAGGGCACCGAAAATCTCATCGGTTTGTTCATCATCGGCATTGGCCTGTACGAGGCGTGGAAGTTCACGCGTCCGGTGGCCGTACAGGTGCTCGGCCCGTTCTCGGCGGCGGCGCCGGCATCGCCTCCCACCGCGCTCGGAGCGCATGCAGCCGATTGAAGTAAGCAGCCTGCCCCAAGCAGCAAGCATCGGTGCGCCCTGCGCGAGCTGCGGCGTCGTGCTCGCACCGGCCCTATT
>DATEPG010000096.1:0-16055 GCA_035273265.1 Polyangiaceae bacterium | reverse complement strand
TCGCCGTCACTGCCGGGTCGTACTTGAACCAGTAGCGGACGTGCGTGGTGAAGTGAAAGTTGTGCAACGCCCCGCCCGGCTCGGCTGCCCAATTGCCGCTGTAGACCGGCTGCGGGATCTGCGCGGGCGAGCGTGTTTCCGGGAGCAGGCTCGGCGGCGCCGCCGGCTTGTCGATCGGAAAAAACACCGGGTTGCCGTCCATCTTGGTCTCGGTAGCCGTGCAAATCTGGTTGTTGTTCCAGGGAGTGCAGGGTGCCAGGCAAACTTCACCTGCGGCGAGCGTGCACATGGCGCAGGTGTCACCGGGGCCGCCGTTCGCGCAGCTCCTGATATTGCTGTACGCCGACCACTGCTCGCCCATCGCTCCCCAACGATTGACGTACGGGCCCGCACCGGTGCCGCTCTTGTCCCAGAGCACGATCGAACCAGGAAAGGTCGCGTTGTTCGGAGCTGCGTCGTGATACCACTGATTGAAGGAGGCGGCGCTGTGGATGAAGCCGTTGGTCGCGCTGGCCGTGGCGGTGATCACGGGCAGGCCATCTGCCGCGAGCTTGGTGGCGAGTAGCCCCTTGATCGCGGGTTGATTGTCGTTCGGCGGCTCGAAGTCCGGGTTCGCGGTCGCGGAGCTGCCCGAAGCGAGGTCGTGATAAACGGCGGGCACGGTCAGCGTGCATTGGCCGTTGGCGGCCTTCACACACGGGTTGCTGGCGCAGGTAAAACCGGGTTCGGTTTGGCACTTGGCGGAGCAACCGTCCCCGTCGCGCAGGTTTCCGTCATCGCATTGTTCGCCAGCACCGAGCACGATGCCATCGCCACATTTCGCGGCACAACCCGTGCTACCGGTGCACTCCGGCTCGAGCTGGCAGCTCCCCGAGCAGCCGTCGAACGGCAGCTTATTGCCGTCATCGCAGCTCTCGGCGCCCTCCTTCACCTTGTCGCCGCAGACCGTAGCTACGCACAGACTCGGCGATCCCGAGCACTTGAAGCCTTGCTCGAATTGGCAACGGACACTGCAGCCGTCCGCGGCCCGGTTGTTGCCGTCGTCGCAGCCTTCGTTGGCGTCCGTCACGCCATCACCGCAAGCGTGGACGCGCTCGCAGGCCATGCCGGCGGCGCGGCAGGCGTAGCCCTTGTCGATCGAGCGGCAATCAGCGGCGCAGCCATCTTTGGCCGTCTTGTTCGCGTCATCACAGGCTTCGCCAGCGCCGATCACGCCGTCACCACAGATGATGGTCGAGACGCAAGGCATGCCCTCGGTCGGACAATCGGAGTACGGCTCGACCTTGCAGATCCCCGAGCAGCCGTCGCCTGGCATGCTGTTGCCATCGTCACAGGCTTCTTTGGCCTGATTGATCTTGCCGTCACCACAACCGGGGTCGACGCTCGTCACTTGGCAACTAGCAGGCGGAGAGGGCAACTTGCACGGGTCGGTCTGGTCGATGCCCAGGCCTTGACCGCTGCTGCCGCCGTTTGGAAGGTTGCCGCCTCCGCCGCTTTGGCTCCCGCCCGAGGAGGAGGAGGGCCCGCCAGCGGAGGACCGGATCGAGCTACCGGGCTCACTGCTGCTGCTACACGCAGAGAGCCAGCTCACACCCAGCACGAAAGACAGCACCCTGAGATGGTTTTGAGTACGCATGTTGACCTGTACCGACGGCGCCGCAGCCCCCGCGGAGCGGCCACTGGCCGGGATTCTCACGTTCCTTTCAGCGTACCAGATCCTGCGCCGGTTTACCCGGCAGCTTTCGGTGAATCGCTGCAGCCGATTGAAGCCGGTTTTCGTCCGACAGCGCAAGTTTCGGCTTAGGGCGCGCGAATGGCGATGTCGGGCTCGGATCAGCCGCGGGGTGACTGGTGTTCCGACGGCTGACACGCTGGCAACGGTGGGTCCGACGAGGCTTTGACGGTGACGGGGGACGCCAGGTGCAGCGAGCCGACCAGCAACGCTCCGTTGATGCGCAGCTCGTCGTCGACCGAGCCTGGGGTCGACGAGACGTCGCTCTGTGGAGCGTAGAGCGTTCCGTCGAGCTGCATCGGAGCCGCGATCTGCACCGCGCCAGCAATCGCGAGCCAGGTCGAGCCGCCCGTGAAGGATAGCTTCTTTTCTACCTCGAGCTGGCCGCCGATCAGGAAATCGAGCTGAGCGTCCGGTTCCAGCTCGACAATCATCGATGAAGCAACGCGAACGTTGCCGTCGACGATGATCACCGTGTGACCTTTGATGTGCAAGGTCAGCTCATTGTCGATACCCAAGGCATCGAACCGGTACGTCGCACAGCCGAGCTGAACGTGCGCTGCCTCGCTGTGGGCCGCGAGCGCATCGCGCAGATCGACGAAGGCTCCCGCCTCCAGGCGGGCGATGGTCGCAGCGGGCGACGGCGCTCGCTCGCAATTCAGCGGGTTCTTCGGCGCCATCGCCTCAGTCACGAAGCTCGCGCTGACGTTCGTCATGTCTGCGTCGGCGTGCAGCACGCCGCGCACGGCGACCTCATTTTTTGCGTAGAGCTTGCCGCCCACCAGCGCGTTGGCACCCACCTGCGCGGGTGAGTTCACCAACCAGTCGGCGGCGGTCGACAGATCGCCCAGGACCTCTTCGGTCGCGTCGGCCCGGATCCCACCAAAACCCGTGAAGCAACTCGTCACGCGCAGGGGCGAGCCGAAGCGCGATTGCCCACCAACCGCCAGCGATCCGTTGATGGTGAGCGTGTTTTGTGTGGTCAGATCGCCACAGACTGCGGCAATGATACCCAGAGCTGCATCCCCGCCACAACGCGGCAACCGCGGCGCGCTCTGCCCGCCACAAGAATCGAGCTGAACTTCTCCGCTAAATGCGCGTGCGTCGTAGCCCGACGTTTCGGGTCCGCTCGAACATCCGACGAGCGCGATCAGCCCGATGCCAAGGTACGTAGACGCTTGCTTCATGTGCAGGCACGCACTTGCGAAGGCCGTGCCACCGCTGGCTCGGCCGGTCGAGGGCCGGTCGAGCCAGCTCACGCGCTCCGGAAACGTCTGTTGAGCGGCCCCGAACGGCTACTCGAGATCCGCGGGCAGGACGGCGCAGTTTTCGTCCAGCCGCGTACCCCAGACCTTGTGCGAGCCCTGATGTTCCGAGAGAGAAAATGACAGCTGCGCCCCAAACCCCAGATCGACCGCCTTGAATTGCTCCAGCGTGTCGACGAGCCTCTCGGTGTTGAGCGAGGCACCAGCCTGCTGCAAAGCCTCGACGAAGGTCGACCCGACAATGAAGCCTTCGAGCGATACGAAACCTGGCTGCGCTTGGGGTTGATACTTCGCCAGCACCTCGCGATAGCGCCGTACGCCCGTCGAGCCCGAAGCAAACGGCGGCACGACTTGGGTGACGAACACGTTCGAGCAAAGGCTTGGATTGGTGCTCTTCAAATCGTCGGCGAGAGCTTCCGTGCCCACGAAGGAGACGTTGAAAAACAGCGGCTTGCCGAGCCGGGGGACCTCGCGCAGCTTTTGGATGAATTTGGAAGCGGCCCGATAGGTGGCCACCATCACTACCGCCTTGACCGGGTGCTTCTGCACGCGAATCACGTCCGTGCTGTTTGCGACGTGGACCGCCTCGGACTGATCGTTATACCTGACGACCTGCGCGAGCGCCGCGTCCACGTCCGAACTATTTCGTTTGTAGCCGACACGGAGCACGTCTCGGTTCGTCCGGCCGAGAAGGCGCACGGCCTTGGCTACGCCGTCGTAGCCGGCATCCCCGAACGAGTCATCCTGCGCAAAGACGACAATCTGTTCGATGGGGAGCTTCTGCACTTGCGTGAGGTAGGCAATGGTTGCGGCGGTCTCTTCGCGATAACTTGCGCGGTAGTTGAAGACGTAACGGTCCGGAGGATCTTGGCGCAACACCGGAGCGCCGGTGAACGCGCCGAAGAACACGGTCTTTTGCTGCGAGGCGTAGGGCGCGGCCAGCGCGGAGGTCGGGGTGCCGACGTTGCCGACTACTGCGAACACCCGACGCTGCTCGATCAGCTCTCGCATGGTGCCCACCACGCGTGATGCTTCATAACCATCATCGAGCGCGATCAGGGTGAGCTTACGCCCGTGGACACCTCCCTGCTGGTTCGCCGCCCAGAAGGCCGTCTCCAAGCCGAGCTTCATGTTTTCGCCGAGTTGGCGGGTCGGCCCTGAGAACACCGCGCTCATGCCCAGCGTGATTTCAGTGGGCGTGATTCCCTGAGCCGGCGTGGCATGCACGCCGTGCTCCACCAACGCCGCGGCGGCCGCCGGAGCTGCCTCGGCGGAGCCTGCGGCGGGCTGCTTTTCCCTGAAGCCGACTGCGAAGATCGCACCGGCGATCACCAGCGCGCCTACGCCGAGGCCGGCGCGGCGTTTCAACTGGCTCGGTGGTGGCTGACTCAGGACCACGGGGGGTTGAGAAATAGACGGCGGAGCAGGAGGAAGGCTGAGCTGGCCCGCGGCTTGGCGCAGCGCCTGCCCGAGCACGACCGAAGTAGGGGCCAGGTGAGCGGTCGTCCCAGTGGCGGTGCGCGGTGCTTCGCTCGCGGCCCAACTGGGCGGCAGCGAACTCTGAACACCTGGCGATAGCTCGGTTTCGATCAGCTCGCGAATGCGGGCGCGATCCGTGCTGAAGGCCTCCGCAATGACGCGGCCGAGCTCACGATCGGATTTGGCGGGGAAATTGAGGCGCAAGAAGCTTTCGATGTCTTCAGACAGAGCCGCGGCGGAGGGGTAACGGTCCTCCTTGCGGAGGGCCAGCGCCTTGAGACAAATTCGTTCCAACACCGGCGAGACATTGGCCCCCACCTTGCTGGGTATCGGAACACTCCCGGCGATCATCCGCGAGAGGATCTCCGCCTGCGTCAGCCCTTGCCACATGCGACGACCGACGATGAGCTCCCAGAGAATGACTCCCGCAGAGTAGATGTCTGCCCGACGATCGAGCTCTCCGCCCTTGGCTTGCTCGGGGGCCATGTAGGCGGTCTTTCCCTTGAACACGCCGATGCGCGTTTCAGTCGTGGAATCGCGAGCCTTTGCGATTCCGAAATCGGTCAATTTGATCTGACCGTCGTAGCCCACCAAAATATTGCCCGGAGAGACATCGCGGTGGACCACGTGCAGCGGGCTTCCGTCGTAGTCGACGAGTTCGTGCGCGTAGTCTAGACCGGCGAGCGCCCGCACGAGTACCGTTAGTCGAAAGTTCAGGTCGAAGGCATTCAGACCGTCAGTCCCCTTGATCAGGCGGTTGAGCGGCTGACCTTCGATGTATTCCATGGCCAGGAAATAGCGCCCGGCATCCTCTCCTACCTCGAGCGTTTGGACGACGTGAGGATGGCTCAAGCGAGCGGCAAGGCGTGCCTCGTCCAAGAACATCTCGATGAAGTCAGGTTCTGCGATCAGCTCGGGCTTCAGTACCTTGACCACCAATAGCTTTTGAAATCGCGTACCATTCCCGCTCGAGACGGCGAGGTACACGTCAGCCATGCCTCCGCTGCCCAGATGCGCAATCAACCGGTAACGGCCGACGCGATTCGTGGATGTCGAAGCCCTCTCCAACACGGGCGACGGATCGTCGTTGCTTGATTGCGTCATGAGCTCAGCTCCGCTGCCCTGCACGCTGGATGATGCGTAACTAAGTGGCAGCCCCAGATAGATTCATATCACACGATCCTAAACACGTCACTCCGGATTGCCATATCGGATTGCCACAATCGAGATAGCCGAGCGGCGGAAAGCGTCAGTCTGTAATTCGCGATGCGCTATCCGGAACTTCCAATGCGTTCGTGCGCGTTCGTGCACTCGCGTCCAACTGAAACGCGCTCGACTGGTGAGATATTGCAGCGACCGATCCCGCAGCGCCTGATCTAGGGTGCCGCGGCAGCCTCGTCATCTGCGGTGCTCAATCGAAATCAGTCAGAAACGAATCGCAGTGGCTCGTCGCTCGACGAACTTCCCCCCCAACCTCGGGCCGCCTTTGGCTGAAGGTCGAGAAATTCACCGGTCCTTTGCCGCTTTCTGGTCGCGCTGTCTTAGCTTTCTCAATCACCCCAACTGCGTTGGGTGTAAGATTGCCTCATGGATAGCGGGTCGTTCTGGAGCGTGCTGCTGCCCTGCTTGAGTGCGCTCGTGTTTTCTTGCCAATCACCAGCTGCGCCGCTCAGCGCCGCCCCCACATCGAAACAGACCATGACCTCTCCCACGCCTCCGCATTCCGCCAAGACCTTCGAAGAAGACGTCGCGTTCTTGTCGCAACACGGTCAGATCAAAGTATTGACCGGGCCCAATGGCGGCAAGATTGCGGTTTCCGGCCAATACCAGGCGCGCGTGATGACCAGCGCGGTGGGCGCGGGCAAAACCAGCCTCGGCTTCATCAATCGCCAGTTCATCGAGGCCGGACGAACAGGCACAGCCTTCGACAACTACGGCGGTGAAGATCGCTTCTGGCTCGGGCCGGAGGGCGGGCAATATGGACTGTACTTCCCGGCTTCGAAACCGTTCAGTTTCGAATTTTGGCAAACGCCCCACGCCATGCAAGAGGGCGCATGGCAAGCGCGCAACGAGAGCCCGACGAGCATCACCTACGCTCACGCCTTCTCGGTCGCCAACTACGGGCAGCGCGTGTTCGAGGTCGAGGTCGAGCGCAAGCTCCAGCTGTTTACGGCCGAGCAAGCCAGTCAGCAGCTGGGCATGGCGTTGCCGCCATCACTCAGCTGGGTCGGCTTCTCGAGTCAAAACAAACTCACGAACCTTGGCAATGATCCATGGCAGGAAGCAAGTGGCCTGCTCAGCGTGTGGATCTTGGGCATGTTCGCGCCCGTCCCTGGGACGCAGGTGATCGTGCCGTTCGAGACCAACGCTTCGGGTGAGATCGTCAACGACGCTTACTTCGGCAAAGTGCCTGCGGAGCGCTTGCGGGTGAACGTTGCCAAAGGCTTCCTCGCGTTCCGCGCGGACGGGCAGTATCGCAGCAAGATTGGCTTGGGGCCGGCCCGTGCCAAGCGCGCGCTGGGCAGCTATAGTGAGCGCGCGCAGCTGCTCACCTTGGTGCTGTACACGAAGCCCAGCGGCGCGACACGCTACGTGAACAGCATGTGGGAAAAGCAAGCCGCGCCGTACGCGGGGGACGTGGTCAACAGCTACAATGATGGTCCCCCCGCACCGGGAAAGCCGCCTCTCGGCGGCTTCTACGAGATCGAATCGAGTTCACCGGCCGCGGCGCTCGCGCCAGGTGAATCGCTCAGCCACGAACATCAGACGTACCACTTCAGTGGCCCACGCGCCGATCTCGAGGCGCTCGCACGGCAGGTCCTCGGGGTGAGCCTTTCGGACCTGCCGCCTTGATACGGTCGACCTATTCTGGGAAGTCGGCGGCGCCGCCGTAGCTATCTTCGAACCCGCTTCCCGCCGATCCCGCCTCTCCGCCAACGCCCGGGCCTTCTCCACCCGCGCCCTGTGGGGTTTCTTGGACGCCGATAGTGATGTTGAGCTTGCCATTGAGCCAGATTTCGCGACCGCCGATGCCGAAGCTATATTCCGCCCAGCTGGTGCTTTGGCGCGAGACATAGAGCCACTGGCTCGCAGCCGAGAGGAGTGTCGCCTCGACTGGTTGTGCCCCAGCGGAGGTTGCTTTCTCCATGCTCCAGCCAGGGAGCAGGCGAACGTTGTAGTAGCCCTCCTCGAGCGACAGGCTGATGTTGCTGGCGTTGGGATTGGTCTCGCTGCTGACGATGACCGTTCCCGGGTTTCCGGACGTGCCACCCGCGCCTGCGGCATCGACGTAGCTGTAGCTCTGGCCTTGAACGACGAACGTCGCGTTGCGCAGACGGTAGGTCACGCCCGACGCGCCCTGCGTCGTGAGCGGCAAACCGATCTGCCCGAGGGCCTTGCTGTCCCCCTCATCGCCGCCAGCGCCGGAACATCCGCTCAAGCCAACTACGCCGAAGCTCCCCGCCAACAGCAGCCCAACCCAGACACGTCGTGATGTTTGCTTCATGATTTCACTCCCCGTAAATGCGCGATAGAAGACGCGCGCCCGAATAGTTAGCAATACCTGCGCCGAAGGCCAGCCGATAGTTCGTGGAACCTTGGCTGGCGGCACCCCTCACGCTTTGGTCGCAAGCGAGCCGGTGAGTGGTACCAGCTCGCTTTTGACCTGTTCGCTACTGCTTGGTGAATTCCGCCGAATCGACGCGTACACCGCCGGTCTCGAGGATCACCGTGTACTTGCCGGGCTGAATTGGATACTGGCCCTGGTCCAGCATGGGAATGATCACGTTTCGGACGCCGAGCGTGTCCGGGTACGTCCACCAGGTTTGCTGAAGCTCCCCCAGGTTCGAATAGACGTAGAGAACGAACTCCGAACCGAGCTGGCCGGCATTGGTCACGGTGAAGCTCGCCGTGCCCTCGGTCTGGGTCGTGACCACACTCGGGGCGAACTTGAGCTGATAGGCCCCCGGAACGCCCTCGGCTGACAGTCCGAACAGCACGTTTTTGCTCGCGATCGCTTGAATGATCGCGCCTTCGGCCATGCCGTTGCTGCGCAGGTAGCGCGACCAATCGTCAGTCTCGTTCGGGTACCAGCTGTAGTCGCTGCGATGCAGGTTGCCCTGAAAGATCGCGGACCCGCCCGCAGTGAGCGTCGCTCCCGGCGCGAACCGGAAGGTCACCGACCAATCGGCGTTGCGCACGCCCAGCTGACGCGTGAGGAAGATCCGCTTCACGCTGACCGTGAGCGGCCCTGCGCTCGAGTAGTAGGTATCCCACTTGACCGTCGCCGGGTCGAAGCCCGGATCGTGCAGGTAGTACACGACTTGGTACTCGGAAAGACGGGTGGAAGTCGTGACCCGGCTCTTGAGCTCAGCGCGCAGTGCTACGGAGTTGTCGTAAGGATCGTTCTGCTGGGTGATGAACAGCTGATACGGCGCGCTGTCATTCGTGCTGGTCGCGCTACCAGTCAGACCGAGGCTCGGGCTCGCCGAGTTCGAGCTGGTGTTGCGGACCGAGATCGTTGCGCTCTCGGCCTGGCTCGCCGCCGGTGCGAACTCCAGCTCGATGGCCGACGATGCACCCGGTGCCAGGCGGAAGCTCTGCGGTGTTCGCGCCAAAAATAGCGGATTGCTGAAGCGCAGTGAGGTGATCATCAGATCCCCCGTGCCCGTATTCTTCGCTGTCACCGTGCGTTTGAGCGACTGTCCCAAGGGCATGCTGCCAAAGGCGACGCTCGTGGCCGGGTTCAACGTCAGTTTCGGGACACGCGTCGAATCTTGGAACTTGTAGCGGACCGACTGCGCCTTCGTCTCGCCCTCGCCTACCGTTTGCGTGGGATCGGTGGTCGCCGTTCTCAGGTTGCTCCTGAGGCGATCGACCAGGGTGAGACCGGAGATGCTCGCCGCAGTGTGCGCGACGTTCTGGCCTTGGAGCCGGTACTTCAGATCGCCGTAGCTCAGGGCGAGATCGCTGAGATCGAGCGCGAAGCTGCCAGACTTGGCCATGGTCGTCGCGGTTCCGTCGTAGGCGAAGTCGCCACCGTTGTACATGAACGCCGGAGGCTCCCAACGCGCCACGATGTCCGAGCGATCGGACTCGGTGACACCCGCGAACAGGCTGAAATTCACGCGCGAAGCCGTGCTGGCGGTGAACTCCGCGAGCAAATTCGCTTGGTAGTTCACGCGCGCTCCCACGAGCGCCCAGACCTGGCTCATGATGCCGCCGCGAGAGTCTGCAGACGGGCCGTTCGGCACCTGAGTTTGCCAATGCAAGGCGTCGTAGGCAATCCAGGCGTAGCCTGCATTTTGCCAATCGGAGCCCCACGAGTTGGCAATCTTGAAGGCGCCCTTTTCGCCCGCGTCGACGCTGCCGCTTCCGTTGATATCCACCCACAGGTCATCATTGTAGCCGACGATCGTGGCCTCGTGCGCGCCTTCGTAGCCATTCATCCAGGTCACTACGGACTGACCGACCAAGGCGTTGTCCGCGCTCGTCGCTGGGTCGTCGTCGACCTGTTCGAACTCCCAGGAGTAGGCGTACGTGTCGAACGTCAGCACCTGGCCGTTCGCTAGCAGGCTCTTCACTTGGGCCAGCGCCTCGGGCGTGCTCGGCGGGTCGACCCAGGCGAATCCCAAAGACTTGTACTTCAGCGCGCTCTTCCAGGCCGAGCTCGTGCGCGGCCACTCGCGATAATTGAGCGGGTTGGAAGTGTCCCCCGAGTAGGGAAACTCGCTCCAAGTGAGCGCACCATGCTCCTTCAAGATCGCGTGCGCCGAGAAAGCAGAGCTACCGTTGTCGCTGCCGCCATTGACCAAGTTGTAGAGCCACTTCGGCGATACCTTGGTCGTATCGCTCGTATTCTTGTTGTTCCAGCCGGCGATGCGGCCGAGCGAATACGTGTACTGATAGTAGCCGACCGCGAACGCCACACAGGAGCCAATCCCCTCCTGGTTCCTGATCTCCGGGAATGCCGGCAGCGCGCTGTTATCGACTCCGCGCGGCACGGCAGGCAGCGCATTCAAGGTCAGGGCCCGCTCGCGGTTCGTTGGCTCGCTGGTGATCAAATCGTTCCCAAAGGGCACGAGCGCAGCCTCGAGTTCCGCCAATTTTTCGGTACTCGCCGACGAAGACCTGCCGATTTGGGCCGCGTTCTCGTCACGCAGCCGATCCAGCGCTAGCTGCGTGGGCCGCACGCCGATCACCTTTTGCGCTGCTTGGTCAGCGCGGGCTCGTTCCTTCGCGTCGAGCTCGCGTCGACCCGTCGCGTGCGTCTTTGCGTTCGGATCTTTGCGCGAGCGGCCGCGGCTATGCCCACTCACGGCGCCGGGCTTTGCCTGCGCGGGGATCGCTGAAGTGAGCGCCGAAGCAGAGTTTGACACGGTCTCCGATGCTGGTTCGGGCGGGCCCGCGCAGGCCGTCACCCAAAGCAGCGCGCACGCACTTCCCCAACTCCAGTGTATGAATCTCATCGTGTCTCCTCCTACGCAGATTTCAGCCCGAAGCTCGGCGTAAAGCGGGTCTGCTCGACGTTCCGAGGCAGCGCTCGAAATCGAACTGCGCTGCTTTAGAGGCGGCGCCGCGATGAACCTTCGCTGCCACTCCCCGGATCTCTAGCAAGAGCGCCGGGCCAGAGCGTCCCAAATGCGAGGCTTGCCAAGATAATCCGAGCCTGCGAGAATTGCGCGATCTCGCCGACTCAGCGCAGTCGTCGAAATAGCCCAGCAGGCCGGAACGATTGTTGCGAGCTGCCAGCGCGAAGTTACGCGGCTCCCCTAGCTCTCAAGCTTGGGCGCGTTCGAGACGCGCTTCAGCGGCCCGCACCGCTTCGGCGCAGGAGGCATCCACCGGTGCGACGATCGACACGACTTCTTCCGCGGAGGCGCCGGCTTCGAGCGCGCTGCGCGCAGCCGCCGATCCGGTGAGCAAGTCGAATGCCGGGACGTCGGTCTCGAACTCGTACGGCGTGTTGCGGAATGCGAAGGCTTCCGGCGCTTGGGCACGAGCCAACGCGATCAGCCGCAGGTACGTGGCCACCGGGCGGAACAAAAGCGGGTTGGTCACGTGCAGCATCACCCCGCGACAGGTTTGGCCGGCGTGCTTCTCGAAGGCCGGACGGAACGCGACCGGGCGCACTTGGACGCCCGGCGAACCCGAGGCGATCAAGGCGTCGGCCAGCGCTTCGCCGTCCAAAAATGGCGCACCGACCAGCTGAAATGGCGCGGTCGTGCCACGGCCCTCGGACAAATTGGTGCCCTCAACCAGGCAGCCACCGGGGTAAACCAGCGCAGTTTCTGCGGTGGGCATGTTCGGTGAGGGCATCACGAACGGGCGACCCCAGGCTTCCGCGCCGCGGTGCCGCTCCCAACCGAGCATCGACACCACGGACAGCGCGCCTTCCGCGCCGAGCGCCTGACCATCGCGCTCCATGAACTGAGCCAGCAGCTCACCGATGCTGAGCGCGTGGCGGATGGGCAATGACTCCAAGCCCACGAACGACAAGAAGCCCTCCTGCTGAGGTGCGCCTTCCAGCGTGCTTGGATCGCCCGAGATCGGATTTGGGCGATCCAAAACCACCGTGTGAATCGAAGCGGCGCTGGCGGCGCGCGCGGCGAGCAGCGCGGTCCATGCGTAGGTGTAATAGCGGCTGCCCACGTCCGCGAGGTCGATCAACAACAGATCGATTTCGGCGAGTTGTTCGGCGGCCGGGGTGAGCGCTTCTTTACTCTTGCCGTACAGGCTAAAGATCGGTGTCTTGCCCTCCGCAGCCTCGGAGTTGACGGCTTCTTCGGCCTGCGCCGTGGCGTCGAGCCCGTGCTCGGGCGCGAAGATCAGGCGCGGCGACGCGCCCAGCTCCTCGAGCACGCTGAGCAAGTGCCGCCCGCGCCGGTCCACGGCGGCGGCGTGGGTGAGCACTCCCAAACGACTGCCACGCAGCCGACGGCGCAAGCCAGAGAGCTGGCCGGTGAACAGTTGATCGACTCCGCAAAGCATGGGGTGTAGTCCTTCTCTGTGTAGGCGGCGGGAGCCGCTTTGCCACTTCGGGCGCCCGCGCTGGCTCCAAGAACCTGACGGATTCCCTATCAGATTCGCGGGGATAACGAAACGGAAGCCAGCCCGCTGCGACTACGCAGCAGTTGCTGGATCGGGGTGGGTAGGGTAGCATTTTTTGCACAGTGCGCCGCGTCCTAGTTGTCGATGACGAAGAGAATCTGCGGCTAGTGCTCCGCACGCTGCTACGGCGCCACGGCTACGAGGTCGAGACCGCGGAAAGCGGTGAGGACGCGCTGGGCATGGTCGACTCATTCGGCCCAGACGTGGTGCTGACCGACGTACGCATGCCGAAGATGGGGGGGCTCGACCTGCTCACGACCCTGAAGGCCAAAGGCAACGACGCGACGGTGATCGTGATGAGCGCGTACGGGAACATGGACCTGGCGCTCGAGGCCATGAAGGCCGGCGCGTACGACTACGTTCAAAAGCCTTTCAAGCCGGACGAAGTCGTGCTTGCGCTGCGCAAGGCCGAAGAGCGTGAGCTGCTCCGGCGCGAGAACCGTGCGCTGCGTGACGAGATCCGCAAGGAGCATCGCTACGACGACATCTTGGCCAAGAGCCAGAAGATGCTCGACATCTTTCGCACTATTTCCAAAATCGCCGAGTACAAGACGACCGTGCTGGTCGCTGGCGAGAGCGGCGTGGGCAAAGAGCTGGTGGCGCGCGCCATCCACCACCGCAGCACGCGCCGCGGTGGCTCGTTCGTCGCGGTCAATTGCGGAGCGATCCCAGAGAACTTGCTGGAGAGCGAGCTGTTCGGGCACAAGAAGGGCGCCTTCACGGACGCCGTTCAGGACCGCCGCGGTTTGTTCGAAGAAGCCGACGGTGGCTCGCTCTTCTTGGACGAGATTGGGGAGCTGCCACTCGCGCTCCAGGTGAAGCTCCTGCGGGTGCTCGAGGAGGAGAAAATCCGGCGCGTGGGCGACGTGCGCGACATCAAGATCGACGTGCGTATCATCACCGCCACGCATCGCGATTTGTTGGCCGAAACCAAGGCGGGGCGCTTTCGCGAGGACCTATTTTATCGCCTGAACGTGCTGCCCATCCTGGTGCCACCCCTGCGCGATCGGCGGGAGGACATTCCGCTTTTGATCGACCATTTCGTGGCTAGGAACAACGTGCGACTGGGCACCTCGATCCGCGGACTCGACACTGAATCTCGCCGTTTGCTGTTCGAGTATCCTTGGCCGGGCAACGTGCGCGAGCTCGAGAACACGATCGAGCGGGCCATGGTCTTGGCGGAAGGTGATCAGATCGTGGCTCAAGATCTACCGGACCGCCTGCGTGAGGCGCGCGATCCGGTGCAGATGCAGCTGGCGAGCGGTGAGCTCAGCGTGAAAAAAACCATGCGCATCGTCGAAGAGATATTGATTCGCCGTGCGCTGCAGCGAACCCGTGGCAACCGCACACGGGCAGCGGAAGTCTTGGAGATCAGCCATCGCGCGCTGCTCTACAAGATCAAAGACTATCTGATCACCGATCTCTGATCGCGGCTTCGACCTCGGTGATCGTCTTCGGGATCGCGCTGGTCAGCACTTCGCAGCCGTCCGGGGTCACCAGTACGTCGTCCTCGATGCGGATGCCGCGCACGTCGGCAAACTCGGCCAAACGTTGGCGATCGAGCGCAGACTCGATGCCCGCAAGCTCCGCCGCGTTCGAGAGCAGCGCCGGGATTTGGTAGAAGCCCGGTTCGATGGTCACGCACATGCCGGCCCGTAGATCGCGATCCAGTCGCAAATAGCGGTCGCCCGCGCTCGTGCTGCGCTCGCGCCCCGCCGCGTAGCCCGCGCGATCGCCCAAATCTTCCATGTCGTGCACGTCCAGTCCGAGCAGGTGGCCAATGCCGTGCGGAAAGAACAGCGCGCCGGCGCCGCGGGCGTACAGGTCCTGCAGATCTCCGCGGAAGATGCCGAGTTCGATCAAACCACGCAACATCTCCAGCCCGGCAGCGCGATGCACGTCCAGATAGCGCACCCCGGGTTTGACCGCGCCGATGGCCGCTAGCTGTGAGGCGAGTACCACGTCGTACAC
This sequence comes from Polyangiaceae bacterium, assembly GCA_035273265.1. Lineage (GTDB taxonomy): Bacteria > Myxococcota_A > Polyangia > Polyangiales > Polyangiaceae > PMG-095. The sequence goes on along the minus strand of DATEPG010000096.1, from coordinate 1,499 downwards.
AGCGCGCTGGGTACTCGAAAATTCGCCGCGGGCCGGCCAGACTCGCGTCACGTCCGACGCCCACCCTTCTGGCGTTTCTGCGCCTACGTCGGCGAGCAGCAAATCGTCGTCCGCCAGCAGGCCGTCGTGGCGCTCGTTGTGCAAGACCTCACCGTGGACGGTCACGATGGAATTGTACGAACAGACGCAGCCCGAGGCGATGATTGCAGCTTCCATCGGCCCGCGCACGGCGAACTCGCGGATGCCTGGCCGCGTCGCGCGCATTCCGGCGCGGTGCGCGCGGTCGGCAACGCCCGCGGCGAAGCGCATCTGCAGAATGGCCGCCGCGTCGTGCTCGAGGCGGATCTCGATCACGGCTTCGCCCAGGTCGCGGTCCAGGCCCTCGAGCTCGAAGCCCGAGCCGTGGATCACGTCACGACCGATCAACTCGCTTTGCCAGATCGCGCTCTCCGCGTCCTGGGCGGGCAAGGTAGCGAGAAATTCCGGCACTTCCAGCTCGTCGATCGGGCGCACGTCGATCGCGAGCTCACGCGACAGCTCCTCGAGGCCCGGTTGTCGTCCCGCCCACAGCTCGGCCTCGGGGTCGGGCGGCGGGGCGTACAGCGTCGCCTTTCCGGACTCCAGCAGCAGTGCCGCTCCTTCGATTGCCCGGCCCACGAAGTACAGAAAATGACTCTCTGCGCGGAACGGATAGCGATTACCGGCGAAATTTCTGGGCCGAGACAGGCCAGAAACGAACAATACGGGGCCGCTAAATCGCGCACGAAGTCGACTTCGACGAGCAGCGAATGCGGAGGGGAGCGTGACCGGCGGTAGCATCGCGAGCGAGTCTACTCGGATATATTCAGGTATCAATCCGACTACTTTCCAATGCTTGCGCGACGGCGCACATCTTGCTACCGCATAGTGGTGGGACCTGTCTCGACTCGCATCGAAGATCTGCGCCGCGAGCGCGGGACGTTGCTCATGGGAGTGCTCAACGTCACTCCAGATTCGTTCTTCGACGGCGGTCGCTACGACGACGCCCAGAGCGCCGCACGGCGCATCGATCGGCTGCTCGAAGACGGCGCTGATCTGATCGACATCGGCGCTGAATCCACTCGGCCCGGGGCCGACGCCATTTCCGCGACCGAGCAAATCGCCCGCCTGCGGCCAGCCCTGAGCTACGCCTTGCAGTGCGGCGCATTGGTCTCGGTCGATACCGCCAGCCCCGCCGTCGCTCGCCATGCGCTCGAACTCGGCGCCCAGCTGATCAACGACGTTTCTTGCTTGGCAGATGAGGACTTGGCGCGGGCGTGCGCGGAACACGGCGCGCCGCTGATCCTCATGCACGCACGCGGCCCCGCCGCGAGCATGGCTGGGTTTTCCGTGTACCCTGACTCTGGCTATCAGAACGTGGTGGAAGACGTGCGGCGTGAATGGCGCGCCGCGCGCAGCCGCGCCGTGGCCGCCGGCATGGCGGCCGAAGACGTGTACTTCGACCCCGGCCTCGGCTTTGC
>DATEPG010000095.1:0-7803 GCA_035273265.1 Polyangiaceae bacterium | reverse complement strand
GACGCCACGTGCTTGAGCACCGCGTCACCGGCAGGATGCCCGAAGCTGTCGTTGATCTTCTTGAAATGGTCGATATCGAGCACGATCAGCGAGAGCGGCTCCCGGGTTTGATCCGCGCGCGCCACCTCTTTGCCGAACACTTCGTCGAAGTGGCGCTTGTTGTACAGCCCGGTCAGCGAATCGACCGCGGCCAAGCTCAGGATGTGCTGCATGTACTCGAGCTCGAGGTTGTTCTCGAGGTACTTGAGCACGGTCTTGCCGGTGCGCAGTAGATCGCCGTCTTTGAGCTCGGCCCGCTCGATCCGCTGGTCGTTGATGAACGTGCCATTGGTCGACTTGAGATCGACCACGATGTAGTGCCCCAAGATGCGGTTGATGACCGCATGGCGTCGACTCACCATGTCGCTGTTGACGCACACGGTGCACTGGTCGCTTCGCCCGATCGACACCTCCTCGTGCGTCAAGTCGATGCGCCGCCCCATCTCGGCACCCGAAATGATGACCAAGCACGGCTGACCTGCGCCTTTGGGCCGCTCGGACGGCAATGAGATCGCGGTCCGACGACCGGGTAGAATCGAAGGCATGATCGACCGGGGTAACGATATTACCCGGGGTTGTCACGCGGTCAATTCCGCCGGCTCGGGGCGCACGTCTTTACGCCCCGACGCCCCGACGCCCCGACACCCCGACACCCCGACACCCCGACACCCCGCGCTCTCGCCGGTCAGGCCCGTCTTCGTCATTCTGCTCGGGCTGCTCGTCATCATCTCGGGGAAAGTCGGGGCTTTGCCCACGTTGTTCCAGCAAAGCGGCGCGAAAGCGGCGTCTGATGGTTGCGCGTTGCGCCGCGCCCCAGAACGCGGGAAAAGAAGCCCGCCATGGCAGAGCTCAGCTTTTCCGGCGCATACACCGCGCTGGTAACCCCGTTTTCGCCCGACGGTTCCGAGGTCGATTTCGTTGCATTCGAGAAGCTCCTGGAAGCGCAGTTGGAAGGCGGCATTGCTGGCCTCGTCCCTTGCGGCACCACGGGCGAGGTGCCCACGCTGACGGATGTCGAACAGCGCGAGCTGATCGCACGCAGCAAGCGCATCGCCAAGGGGCGCGCGCTGGTGCTCGCTGGCACTGGCTCGAACAACACCAAGAAGAGCATCGAGGGCGCCAAGGCCGCCGTGGACGCCGGCGCAGATGCGGTCATGGTGGTGATGCCGTACTACAGCAGGCCCAGCCAAGAAGGCCTGTTTCAACACCTGTGCGCGATTGCGAAATCGGTCAGCGTGCCGGTCGTCCTATACAACATTCCCGGCCGCAGCGCGGTCGAGCTGAGCGTCGATAGCACGCTGCGCGTGCTGGAGGCGTGCCCCAACGTGCTCGGTCTCAAAGACGCCACGGGCAACGTGCTGCATTGTCAAGAGCTGCTGGCGCGGGCAAAACGCCCAATTTCAATCCTCTCGGGGGACGATGCGCTGACCGTACCGATGATGAGCGTCGGCGCGACGGGCGTGATCAGCGTGACCAGCAACGTGTACCCGAAACAGGTGAGTGCCATGGTCAACGACGCGCTCGCGGGTCGTATGGAACTGGCCGGCAAGAAGCAGGTTGCGCTGTTCGGGGTGAACAAGGCGATGTTCTCCGAGGCGAGTCCCGCGCCGGTAAAGGCAGCCCTGCTGCTCAAGGGCTGCATGAACGCGAGCGTGCGCCTACCAATCGTCGAAGCGTCTGCCGAGTGTCGCGCGCGCCTCAGCGCCGCGATGGCAGAATTCGAGGCGTCGTGAAGCTGGCACTGCATGGCGCGTCGGGGCGCATGGGCTTGGCTATCACGCGCCTGGCTCACGATTATCCCGAGCTGGAAATCGTGGGCGCCGCTTGTTCGAGCTCGGATCGACTGCTGGGTCGCGATTTGGGCGAGCTCGCGGGGCTCGGTGCGCTGGGCGTGATCACCAGCCCGGACGTTTCATCCTCGCTGCTCGGCGCACAGGTGGTGATCGACTTCTCGACCGCCTCCGCCGTGGCCCAGCTTGCGCTGATTGCTGCTCGGCAAGGCATTGCGATCGTCACGGGGACCACGAATTTGGACGCTGCGGCCCAGCGCGCGCTCGACAAGGCTTCGGAGCTCGTCCCGGTCCTCGCTGCGGGCAACATGAGCCTGGGAATTCAAGTCTTGGCGGAGGCGGTGGAGCTCGCCGTGCGCCGACTTGGGCTGCGCTACGACGTCGAAATCGTGGAACTCCACCACCGACGGAAGATCGACGCGCCGAGCGGCACCGCCTCACGTTTGCTCGACGCCGTGAAAAAAGTGCGGCCTGACGTACGAGAGTTGCGCGGTCGCGATGGGGAAGTCGGCGCGCGGAGCGACGACGAGGTAGGCGTGTTCGGGATACGTGGCGGGGACGTGATCGGTGATCACACCGTTTATTTGCTCGGTGAGGGCGAGCGGATCGAGCTCACACATCGCGCTTCCAACCGCGATCTGTTCGCCCACGGCGCCCTGCGCGCGGCGCAGTTTCTGGCTGGAAAGAAGCCTGGCCGTTACGTGATCGCCGACGTTCTGGGCTGAGCCGAGCAAGCTCTCCGCCGCCGGGCGCATGTCGGGGGTACGGCGTGCATGTGCGAAAGTGCGTGAAGTCGCCGTTCCCTTCGGTAATTTCCCGACATTCGCCCGTGTCTCGCTTGGCTCGAGTGTCCTGATTCTTGCAGGCACGCCGGTTACTTTGGCGCGCAAAGCGGCCGTTGTTGCTCACGGAGATCCATGTTCGAGAAGCCACTGCGTTTGGCCCTGGCCTGGGCGCTGCTCGCCTTCGGCACTGCTTGTTCACACGGCGGGCACGACAATTTGCCGTACGCGGGCGTTGCCGACGCGGGCGACAAACCGATTCCCACGGTGGACCCGTGCGCGACGCCCAACAAGGGCTGCGCCTGCGAGAACCCGGACGAAGTCATCGACTGCGGTCAGGTGGAACGGCGCTCGGGCGACTACGTGTCGTGCACGATGGGCAAGCGCACCTGCCAAGGCGAGACCTGGGGCGAATGCATTGGCGATCGCATCGCGACGCTCAACGTTCCAGCGGGCGGGCAGCAAGCACAGGGCTTGGGCACCCCCAAGGCCTGCATCGACAACCCCTGTGACCCGTACTGCCAACGCGTAGCCGACGACGCGAACGGCTTGGACTTGGATGGCGGTCCGTTCATCAACGACGGCGGCTTGACGATCAAAGCGAGCATTCCGCTGGCCCAGGCCTCGACCTGCACCAGCTTGGCGATCACCCCCGCGACGCAAGACATCACGGTTTCAGCGATCAACACCGGGTACGTGAAGGGCGAGTACTTCAATCAGATCAGTAAGACCGTCACCTCGATCCCTTCCAGCTGGACCGTTACGGCGACTCGTATCGAACAGAACATCAACTACAACTACAATGGTGCGGCACCACCCGGGGTGGCGGGCATCGCTGCGACCAACTTTTCAGCTCGCTGGACTGGCTCGGTCGTTCCTACGACGACCGAGGCGTACACCTTCTACGCCGCGGCAGACGACGGAGTGCGGCTCTGGATCAACAACACGCTGGTCGTCGACAAGTGGATCGATCAAGGCACCACCGAGTACGCTTCGCCCGCGATCAATCTCACTGCCGGCACTCCGGTCACGTTTCGCCTCGAGTACTATCAGGCCACAGGCGGCAGCGCGGTGTTCTTTCGCTGGAGCTCGCCGACGATTGCGAAGGAGATCGTTCCCGTTAGCGCCATGGCAGATGCTACCGGCAAGCGTTCTCGCCTGACAGTGACGCCTGCCAATCCGACGTTCAGCGTCTCTCTGGTGCCCGCCGGCTGCTATGCGGGCACCATCACGCCAGCGTGGTCGCTGGATCGTTTCGACGTGGCCACCGTGACCGCCGGCGCAGTGACCCTGCTCAGCGCGGTTCCAGGCACGCTCAACGTGACGGCCTACGCAGGCCAGTTCTCCGCGACTGGCAAACTCAACGTCAAGGTGAACACGACCGACACGACGCTGGCGCCGGCCAACGCCGTCAGCAATTTCGCGAAAGCGGTGTCCGGCACGGATCCGATGAAGATCCTCTACCCGTATGCCGACACGGTGCTGCCGCTCGGCGTCATCCCGCCCCTGATTCAGTGGGAAACTGGCGGTATCGCCGCGAGCGCGGTGCAGGTCTCTCTGCGTTACCCCGCGACCGGCACGGCCACCTTCGCCTGGAACGCAATCATCCCGGAATCCAACCCGCCGAGTGCCACGATCCCGCAGGCGGTGTGGAAGGATCTGGAGAACTCCGGCAAAGGAAGCGAGGTCGCGTTTAGGGTACAGCGTGTGATCGGCAGCACGCCCGCGCCGATAGTCAGTCGCAAGCTGCGCTTCAGCTCGGCGCCGGTTCGCGGCTTGATCTACTACACGCAGTACAATCGCAACGGCGCGACCACGATGATGGTTGCCGACCCGAGTTCGTCATCGGCGGCCAAGAGCGCGTTCGCTTCAGCCGACGGCTGCCCCGTGTGCCACACGGTGTCCGCCAACGGTAACTACTTTGCCACCGCCGACAAGTCTTTCAGCGCGACGAACGGTGGGCTGTCGAAGATCTCGGGTGGAGTCCTCAATCCGATCGCCGATTTCGTGCCCTCGCCAGCGCGCGATCCGTACAAGGTCGGCAACGACGATTGGCGCGGCTTTGCTTGGGCGCCGCTCACCCCCGATGGCACGCTCGCCTTTGCCGCCAACAATGTTTGGGGCAACACCGATCAGAATCTGGTCGGCATCAACGCGGCTCGCCAATTCACCGTCCCGGCCACGATCCAATCGGGCGGCACCGGCACCGGTCTTTTGGCCAAATATTTCCCGAACACGACGTTCGCCAATGCGAGCCCGCTCTGGAAGCGGATCGATCCGATGGTGAACTTCGACTTTGGCAACGCTAGCCCGGGCGGGTTGGTGCCTACCAATTACTCGGTGCGACGTACCGGACAAATCCAGGCCCTCACCAGCGAGACGTACACCTTCCAGATCGACTCGACCGACGCGGTGAAGCTGATCGTGAACGGCACGACCGTGATCGATCAGTCGAGCTATCAAGGTGCGTTGAAGAGCTCTACCGGCATGATCGCCATGACCGCCGGCGCCAAGGTATCGATCCAGCTCGACCAGGCAGACACTTCGGGTGACTCCGAGATCGAGCTTCGCTGGAGCAGCCCCAGCGTTCCGCTTGCGCTCGTGCCCGAGGCCCAGCTCTACCCGAACGACGGCATCCACGGCCTGGACGCGAGCTACTATGGGACGAATAACTTCACCGGCTCGGCGCTGCAGAGGCTGGATCCCGATCTCTACGCCGACTGGGGCACGGGCAATCCAGCGACCGAGACCACGTTGCCGACCGACAACTGGAGCGCGGTCTGGCAGGGACAGCTCGAGTCGCCCTACACGGGCAACGTGGTGTTTTGCGTGGACGCCAACGACACGGTCAAGGTCACCGTCGGCACCACTCTAGCGCTCAACGTCCCCGCCACGGCCACCAACACGTGCAGCGGCAACATCGCGCTGACTCAGGGCGTGCTTTACCCGCTGAAGGTCGAATATGTCGAGAAGAACAGCTCCGCGTTGCTCAAGCTGCGTTGGCAGTACGGAGGGCTGATCGAGCGCATCCCAACCGCCAATTTGTACGCACCAGCGAGCTATACGATTCCGGCAAACGGACTTACCGCGAGCTATTACAGCGATCAGGTTGCCAACGCGACCTTGGGTCAGAACCCGGTTCTACAGGGCTCTTTCACTCGTTACGACGCGACCATCAACAACAATTACGGAAGCGGCCGCACCGAGTTCTCGCAACTCACGAGCAGCGAGAACCTCTCGGCTCGCTGGACCGGGTTGCTCAGCGCGCCGTGCAGCGGCGTGTACGAGTTTCAAACCAACGGCGTCGTCAACGATGGTGGGCGGCTGTGGTTGGATCAGATCAGGGTCGCGAGCAGCTGGACTTCTGCGGCCTTCTACGGTGCCACCTATCTCGAGGCCGGCGACCACGATTTCAAATTTGCCTGGTACGAAGCAACCGGGACCGCAGCCGTCCAACTGCAATGGAAGGTGAACTGCAACTCGGCTGCCTGGTCCGCGATCCCCCAGTCTGCGTTCAAGCCCACGGGGGACGTGAACCGCTCGGGTACCATGCGCGACGGCGGCGACAACGGCACCAATACCAGTTACTCGGCCTGGCAGACTCCACAAGCCAGCGGCGTCGCTCCGATCGACGTCACGGCGGCCACTCCCGGCGCTTGGGGCCTGGGCAGAACTGCAATGATGGTACCGAGCTTCTCGCCGAACGCGAAGAAGCTGGTGTTCATCGATGGCGATTCGTCGGCCGGCGCTGGCTGGCGCAAGGGCCTCAGTGTTTTCGACTTCGACCAGACCAACAAACTGTTCAAAGATCGCCGCTCTTTGGTCAACACCTGGCCCTTCGGGGACGTGATGAAATGGCCGACCTTCGAGAGCGACTCGCGCAGCATCATCTACCAGACGACGACCCCCACGGACGCCTGTTGCACGAACAACTGGACCAAGTACGGCTACATGGGGCCGACCAACTACTACGAAGATCCAGGCAAGCTCTGGTCGGTCGATTCGTCGGCTGCGACCCCGACGCCGGTCCCCTTGACCCGTCTCAACTCGGGTGAGCGCGCAGTCGACGCGAACAAGGCCTACCAACCGACCGTGTCTCCTCGGGCCGCGGGTGGCTATCGTTGGGTGGTGTTCACCAGTACCCGTCCGTACGGCAATACCTTCAATTTGCCGGCCGTGGAGCAGGATTACACCAACACCGCCAGCTACACGCAGATGACCAACTACGCCCAGCTCCAGAGCGCGCTCTGGATCTCGGCCGTCGACGACGTGCCCAGCGCTGGCGCGGACCGCAGTCACCCGGCATTCTTGCTACCGAATCAGAATTACAGCACCTCCGGCGCTAGCTACGTAAACGAGCGCGGTTTCTGGGTGCTGGACAGCTGCAAGAGCAACGGCACTGGCAGCACGAGCAGCTGTGAAGTCGACGAAGACTGCTGTGGCGGCCTAGCGAGTCCGAAGACTGCCGTGTGCAAGATCGATACGCCGGTCAGTGATCCGCCGACGCGCCATTGCGCTGCGGCTACACCGATCGGTATGTGCGTGGCGGACGGTGGTGCGTGTGCCGTCACCAACGACTGTTGCATCGGCTCAGTGTGCTTGAGCGGCACCTGCGCGCCGCCGCCAGCGATCTTGCTGCCCGCCCCGGCCAACTACGAGCGCAGCTACCAGGCAGCGTGCGAGGCGGGCACCAAGTCGGTGTGGCGCTTCTTCGATTGGCAGACCATCACTCCCAGCGCCAACTCGAAGATCGAATTTTACGCGCAGACCTCGGCAAAGGGCACTGATTTTGCGACGCTGCCGGTCTATCCCGCGGCGGTTGCCATCCCTGGTGTCGTGAAGCTCGGCACGGCGAGCGGCGCCTCGAACACGAGCTGGGTCGGCAGCGATGTCGGAGCGCTCTTGATTGCCGCTGGCCTCAAGTCTCAGCAATACTTGAAAGTCACGATACGGATGGTCCCGAACGACGCGATCTCTGCGAGCCCTACACTCACCAATTGGCGTCAGAACTATAGCTGCGTGCCCGCCGAATGAACCGCTCCACACGATCGCTCGCATTGACCGCCCTGGGCGTCACCCTCGGCTTGGCTGCGGCGTGCTCGTCCAATTCGGACGAGCGCGCGCCGGCTCCCAACGGGGGTGGCGCGGGCGGCGCGGGCGGGCGTGCGCCGGCCGGCAAGAGCGGTGCAAGC
>DATEPG010000094.1:0-10090 GCA_035273265.1 Polyangiaceae bacterium | reverse complement strand
CGTGGGCGTCGTTGGAAGCGCCGCTGCGGGCACGGGCGCCGCCGCAGCCTCGGTCACCGGCACCGGCATCGGCACCGGCGGAACGGGCGAGATCACCGGAGCACTCGCGATGTGACCGCTCGGCGGGACGACGACTTCACTGATCGGCAACGCGCCATCACCCCGCCCGAGCAACAGCGCTGCCCCACCCATCAGCACGAGCAGCGCGACTACACCACCGATCACCCAAGGTGCTCGCGAAGTCTTCGGGACAACCAGCTCGGGATCGAGCGTCTCTGCGGATTTGGCTAAACTCGTTTTGAGCACCGCTTGATCCGTGCTCAGCGCTTGAGTCAAACCCCTGGCGAACTGACCCGAGTCGGAAGGCGTGGCCCGTGGCAGCGAGTGATGGACCGGTGGCGCGTGACCGCGCAGCGTATCGATCCTCACTTCGGGCGAAGACTGACGATTGAACGCGCCCGTGCTCACGCCGAGCGCGAGATCCATGGCCTCGATCATCTCATCGGCGCTCTGAAAGCGATCCTGCACATCGCGTGCACAGGCGCGCTGAAACCAGTCAGCCACGCTGCCAGGCACCCAAGGCGCGGCCACGCGCAAATCGGGCAACGGCGCCGAACAAATCGCCACCAAAACATCGGTAAACGACTCGCCATAGAAGGCGTAGCTGCCGGTCAACATGTTGTAAAAAACCATGCCCAGCGAATACAAATCCGAGCGCGAATCGACCGAGTTGGCGCCTCGCACCTGCTCCGGACTCATGAACAGCGGAGTGCCGAGCAGCGTCCCCGTCTTGGTCGTGGAAGCGATGCCATGCTCTTCCAACTTGGCGATGCCAAAATCCAGCACCTTGGCCAGCCAGCCCATTTCGTCGTCTTCCGACCGCGTCAGGAACACGTTGCCCGGCTTCAAATCCCGATGCACGATCCCGGCCGCATGCGCGCGCGACAAAGCCCGCGCGACATGGCGCATCACTCGCACCGCATCGTTCAAAGGCAAATCGCGCTCGCGCTCCAGCCGCTGCTCGAGCGTCTCGCCGTCCAAGTACTCGAGCACGATGTACGGCGTGCCAGCCGTCGTCTCGCCGTCATCATAAACCTGCACGACGTACCGCGAGCGCAACCGCGCCGCCGCCTTGGCCTCGGTACTAAAACGATGCCGAGCCTCCGCGGACTGCGCGTGCTCCGCCGAGATCAACTTGATCGCGACCCGCTGGCCCAAGGTCAAATGCACCGCCGACCAAACCGTGCCCATCGACCCCCGCCCGATCTCGTTCTCCAGCCGGTACTTGCCACCCAAAATTTCCCCCTCACGAATCGTGCTGGGCAGACCTCGGGTTACGGCGACCGGTTCACTCATGGGGGGGACACGATCGCCCTGGGTCACTCCCACGGGCCGCCGAGCCTTTTGCGCGAAGTTTACGCCGGCCTTCACCCAGGTGGCTACGGCGCTGCCTGCCGACATCTCCCCACCCCCGCGGATCTTCAAGACAATTTACCCCGCCAGTTCCGCCCCCACGGGAAACCCGAGGTTGCCCGCGGCCATTGATCTTGCTGGTGGCTCGTGGCAAGGTCCGCCCGCTTCCAAGCATGGTGAGGTAGCCAAGCGGTTAGGCAACGGTTTGCAAAACCGTTATACGCCGGTTCGAATCCGGTCCTCACCTCCGCACAACGGGCTGAAAACGAAGGGCTTCTGGGACTGACGTCTCGGGGGCCCTTGGTGATTTTGGTATACATGGAGATGCCGAGCGGCTGACGGACGCCCTGTCGGGCACACTTGGCATCACGCCCTCGTCGGGTGGGGCTGCCCCTCTGCGGTCGCGAGTGCACCAGTTCATTGGGGCCTGCGGTCTCGTGGACGGCTGCGCGGCTGTGAAACCCTCAGAGCGCGGCTCGTCGCAGCGGAGCCCACGTTCGGCGGTGAGCAAGGGTCGCTCCCGCGCTGATTTTGAGACGTGGGAAACGCCGCCTGATTGGTGCCGCGGTCGTCGGGGGGCCTGCCGGCGTCACCTGGCTGCTCGCGAGCGCCCATAGTGCGCGCGCCTTCCGTGCGGCGCTGCGGGAGCTCAACCTCGCCCACCGCCGACCGCGGGCCCCGCCGCTCCTCAGAATGAGTGATTGAGCGACAAGAGAGGCAGAGGACGTTGCGACTCCACCGGTGGAGTTGTGCGCCAACGATTTAGGGGCTCCGTTCGATGATTGGTACACGCAGGTAGAGCGGCCGAGTGAGGGAATGTCGCCGAATCCGCCCGCGGTGGTGGGCGCTGTCATCCAGTTCGGTAAGTGCTTCGACTTGCTCGTGCCCCGTCCGGCCCGACAAAGCGCGGGATAGTGGTATATTCGGTCGGGTGCGCGCGCTGACCACCGACCTGACGCAAGAAGCGTCTCGCCCATACTTCTTGTGGGACGAGGACACTTCCATTTCAGAGCTGCGTGCTGCGCTATCGGGGAGCGATGCGAGCGAGCGCCAGCGCCTGCTCGGCAAAATGCTCCGTGAGGCGCGCGACTGCGACGTGTGGCTGTTCGTGAGCCCTCGAGACGTAGCCGCGGAGCTGCCGGGCCTCGACCGTCATTTGGGGCGCCGTCGCGAGTTCTGGCACTATTTGATTGGGCGTTGGCGAGCACACGGGCTCGTGCCGTGACCGTCCACGGCAGGCTCAGCGCGCTGCAGGATGCAGTGCTCGAAGCGTTTTTCGCAAGCGAACGCGGTTTCTTCCTGTCCGGCGGAGGCGCTCTCGTCGGCTTTCATTTGCAGCACCGAGAAACAACCGATCTCGATTTGTTTACGTCGTCCGCGGAGGCTTTCGAGCGCGCGCGCCTCTCGTTACCGCATCTCGCCCTTGCGCTCGGGGGCTCGCTAGTGGTGCGTCAAGATGCTCCCGGCTTCCGTCGGGTCGTCGTACAGCGCGGCTCCGACTCGCTCGTGGTCGATCTCGTGCGCGATATTGGGCCACAGCTCCACGAGAAGCAGGAGATCGACGGTATCATCGTCGATCCGGTGGAGGAGATTTTCTCCAACAAGCTCACGACGCTGGTCAGTCGCCAGGAGGTGCGCGACCTGATTGATGTGCTCGAACTCGAGCGTCGCGGCCTGCACGCGGAGGACTTTCTGGTCGAAGCGAACACCAAAGACGGTGGCTGCACGCCCGCGACTTTGGCTTGGCTTTTGACCGAGTGGCAGATACCGCCGATGACCAAGCTGCCTGTGGACTATACGGTTGACCAACTGCGAGCGTTCAAGGCTGAGCTTGCCGAGCGGATGGCGATCGCGGCACACCCGCGCTGAGATCATCGCCAGCGACACCAGTTCGTCCTAGGATACGAGACCCGTCCGCTATTTTCCGGGGCAGCGCCCGACAGGTTTGGCGACTTAGGCGATCGTGTCTTGGTCCCGGCTTTGCCGGACGGCGCACCGTTTACAAAACCGTGATATGCCGGTCCGCGTGTTTGCCAGCCAACGCGCGCCAATACACCGGTTCATCGTCGTAGGGTCGGCGTAGCCGCGGCTCTTGTGCAATTTGCCGGCAGCGCCATTCCAGCGAGGTGAGATAGCGGTCGCATTGCGCGTCGCCCCAGCGGTCCCGAGTGTGGGCAGCGATATCGCGCAGATCGTCGCGAGCGTGAGCGGTAAACCGAAATGGCAACCGCGCCTACTGTCGGGTCAGGCCGAGCTCAGCGCGCACGCTGGCGAAGGCGTCGCCTTCGAAGACGCCGCTCAGCTCGCCCTCTTGCAGCGCGGCGCGCACAGTGACGCGCTTTTGCTCGAGGGTTGCAATCGCTTCGACCCCGGCGCTTGCTGCGTAAGCAAGTCACTTCGCCCAAGCCGCGGTGTCGAGCGCTCGTCACGCCAAGGCGGTCACCAGTAATTCGGCCAGCAACTTGCCGGCTCGGCCTTCGTCGTCCAGCGCGGGGTTGTAGATCGTGACCTCGATGCCAACGGCTTTGCCGCTGTCGAGCGCTTTGCGCAGTACGGTGTGGAGCTCCGCCGGGGCCAAGCCTCCGGGCAATCGGAAGTCGACGGCTGGCATGACTGCATCATCGAGGCAGTCAGCGTCGATGTGGATCCAGAAGCCGTCGAGCTCGGGCCGGCACAGATGCGAAATCGCGAGATCTGCTGCGGCAGCAACGCCCGCTCGGCGAACCGTCGGCAGATCGAATGAGCGCAGAGCCGCTGGCAGCGGCTGGCTTCCGTATTGGATCTGATCTTCCGTATCCCTGAACCCGAACACCACGGCGTCAGTCTGTCTGATCAGCGGGGCTTGGCCGTCGAATTCGGTGAGCAGCGTGGGTCCGTGTCCCGTGACCAAGGCGAGATCCATCGATGCCGCCTCGCCGTATGGCTCGGCCTCAGGCTGAAAAAAGTCGGCTTGTCCATCGATGAAGAGCAGCCCGTACCGACCTCGCCTCCGCAGCGCCAATGCCGGGCCCAGCAGGATGGAGCAATCCCCCCCGAGCACCACGGGAAATTCACCCTCATCGAGTATCGCTCCAACAGCATCCGCCAACTGGTAGGTGTACCCGGCGATCGCCTGGGCGTTCAACGTCTTGGTCTCGGGATCGCGGTCTGCCTGACGCGATGCCACCGGCTCGACGCGTTCAGCGTAACGGGCGTGCAAGCGTTCGGCTAGGCCATGGCTCAGCAGGGCTTGCGGAAGTCCTTGCACTCCACTCGACCGGAGGCCGAAGGTGGAGGGAGCCTCGAGCAAAGCGTAGCGACGAGTCCGAGCTTGATTTTTCATGCGCCGCCGAAATGCTGAAGCGTGACTGCGGCTGACGCCACTGTGCCAAAAATGGATCAACGTTGCCGTTCGTACCGGGCCTCTGGGCCTTCTGACGCGCGCGGCCAACCTCCGCAGTATCCGCCACTCATTTGGCCCGCGTCATGCGCTCCAGCACGACGCGGATGGCAGGTGCTGGGGCGGACTCGGCGCAGGCGACGGACAACGTGAAACCGACCTCGTATTCGGGGTCTCCGCAGGGACGGAGCGCGACTGTTTGCCACTCGCTGGCATGGGTGAGGGTGCCGTCCGGCTGGGTGAGCGGGCTGAGGTCTGTGTAGAATGTGCCGCTACAGCCGGAGGCGTAGCCGATCGTGAGCGGTGCCACCGAGTTGGTGGAGGCCCAGACGCGATAGCGGACCTGCACGTCGGTGTTCCAAGCCGACGACAAGCGCACGGCGAACATGGACTGCGGAGCGCCGGAGCATGCGACCACTGGGCCGTCGAGCACCAGGCAGCCGCCCTGCTCGCACTCAGCGCCGGCTTCGGCGGCCGCATGGTAGCTCGCGCCGTCGAACATGCCCGTGGCTGGCGGGTGGTCGAAATCGAGCTCGGTGTCCAGGATGGCGGAGCGCTGGATGTAGAAGCCCTGCCCGAGTGTGTCCATCGGATTGCCTGCGCGGTCGGAGAGTGAAGCGATCAGACGCGCCGAAATGATCCGACCTTCGACCGAGCCGGGATCGACGAAGTGAGCCTGCGCGACTGGGCCACCGATCGCCCACTTCCATGCCGTGGGTAGCGTTGCGCTCGTGTCGGAGTCGTAAAATTCGAGCGCTTGCTCGCCGTCGGACGGCTCGCTGAACACCGTGTTGTAGTCGCCGCTAGGCAATGTAATGGGCTCCGAGAACGTTGCGACGAAGCGCGTGAACCCGAGTATCGTGAAGCCAACGGAGTCCACGCGCAGCTTGGGCGGCGTGTGGTCGGCTTTGACCGTCACCGGTACCCGTCGTGTCGTGCTCGTGCCGTTCTGGCAGGTGTACGGAATTGCGACGAAGCCGGTGCCTCGAAGGCCGTTCGCGTCCCAGTCCAGAGTGAGTGCCGGCGCGAGCGGCGTGTGTGCCCCATCCGAGAGCGCCGGGACCTCGATGGTATGGACGCCGAGCCGTGGTTCTTGGGCTAACGTTGCTTGCCAGTAGAAATCGGCAAATAGCTGCGCATAGAACTCGCCCGAGCTGGCGAGAAACAGCGCCAGATTCATGCGCGGCTCGAGCCAAGTCGGTGAGCAGCCATTGATCACGGGCGGCAATGGCACATAGACGTCGTAGTCGCCGAGCAGCGGCTCGATGGACGGCGGCTCGGCCCCTGTGCCGCCGACGCCCGAGCCCGCGCCCGCTTCTCCCGTCGCGCCCGCCTCACCCGCGTAGCCCGCCGTTCCGCCTTCATTGGGCCTTCCGCCTTCAGCTGGCGATGCCCCGCCTCCAGCTGACGTGGCTCCACTGCTTGACTGGCCTGCCTTCGGAGAGTCGAACGCGCCGCCGAGGGCTCCGCCTGAACTCGTTCCGGCGCGCAGCATCTCCATCCCTGCGGCTCCCGAACGGCTCGGCGCAGATGCGTGGTTGTCTTCCGCGCGTCCTCCGCAGGCGGCGAAGAGTGCACACCCGGCGGAGACCGCCAGCGAACCGTATCGAGCTAGAATGTTCAGTTCGGCCCGTTGTTGGACGCGCCGTGAATCGGCCGTATTCACGGTTGCAGCATTGCACGGTGGCGTCTTACTGGCGATGCGGAGAAGGCACGGGGACGACCGAATCGTGTGCACTCGGTCTACGGCGCCGCGATCCGACAAAATTTGCCGTCGCGAGCCAATGCGGCCGCAGCAATCGCGAACTCACGAACCGACCTTCAGCGCGCTGTCATCCCGCCGTCGACGAGGATGTTCGTGCCCGTCATCCACTTCCCGCGATCCGACGCGAGCAGGGCGACGACCTCCGCCACGTCCTCCGGGGATCCGAGGCCACCGAGCGGCACTGATTGCGCGAATACGTCACCGGGAGCGCCCGTCGCGTCGCTGAAAGCCTTCCGCGCCTCGTCGCCGCCCGGCGTGATCACCGGCCCCGGTGACACGACGTTCACCCGGATGCCCTTCGGTCCGAGATCGAGTGCGAGCGCGCGCGAATACATGTCGAGCGCCGCCTTCGCGGCGCAGTAGTGCGCGAACGGACCAAACGGCATCCTCGCCGCGTTCGATGAGATGTTCACGATCGCGCCGGCCTTGGACTCGCGGAGCGCGGGCAAGAGCGCATTCGTCAGACGGACCGCGGCGAACGGGTTGAGCCCGAAGGACGCCTGCCATTCCTCTTCGGGAATCGACGCGGTGCCTTCCGCGAAGGGGCGCGCACTTGCCGCTCACGGTCGAGGACGACGGCGGCGGACGCGGATCAGCCTATCGGCGCACTCGACGAGCGCCGACACGCTGCTAGCGTGGCGCGTCGAGCTCACCAGCCAAACGATTAAAGTCGGCACAGTCACCTGGTCGCCCGTACCACTCGACGACGCCGTCGAGGAGCACGCGGTGACGTTGCTGCGTGTCGCGGAGGCCGGCTTGGTTCTCGACTGTCCGGACGTGGCGCCGCCCGCCTCCTTGACTCACAGCGCACCGGCGCTGGCAGCCAGTGCTCTCGACGTCGACAGCCAGAGCCTACGCAAGGCAGCCAAAGCCATCTCCGATGATTGGCGAAAAGTGACCGAGCGTCAGCGCGTCTGCGCCCAAGCTTCGAGCCGGACACTTCAGCCGTCAGCCCAGCGTTAAGACCCGACAAACCGTGCTGACGCGAGATCGGCGAATTCCCTTGGTCGGCCCGTTGGAGTCTGCGCTCAGAGCACCTTACTCGTTCTTGAAACCAGATCCTTGGATGCCCTGCAGACCGGTGCCCTCGATGCCCTGCAGCCCGCGGCACGGAGCCTCGTTCAAGCCGGTGCCCGAGATGCTTTGCCGGCCGGTGCCGACGATGGCTTGAACGCCGGTCCCGCCGATGCTTTGCCGCCCGCTGCCGATGATGGCTTGAATGCCGGTGCCGCCGATGCTTTGTCGGCCGCTGCCTGCGCTGCTTTGCACGCCGGTGCCGGTGATGCTTTGCCGGCCGCTGCCTGCGCTGCTTTGCACGCCGGTGCCGGTGATGCTTTGCACGCCATTGCCGTCATTCGTCTGGGGCTCGCTGCATCGCAGATCGTCTGAACCATCGGCGCCGCCGCAGCCGACCAGAAGGACCAGCCATGCCCCATACATGATGTCGCGAAGTGCTCGATGAGTCGGGTTCATATCGCCTCCGGTCCCGACCTTACCAAAAGAACTGCCGCTTTTCGAGACTGGTATACTCACTCATCTATCAATATCTATCCTGGTCAACAGTTATCCTGGCGGTTTGCGTCATGCGGCAAGTGTCGCTCGCCGTGGGTATCCGCGAATCAGAGCAGGGTTCCAGATCGCAACTGGGCATGAATGACAGTCCGGTAGCCTCCCGAGAAAGGCCGCCCGTAGAATCGAAGCCTTGGCATCTAACCGCGCTCAGGCGGCCAGTGGGCACAGTTCGGCGGCTCGTCCGCGAAGCGCGAGGTTGATCCCCCAGGCGAGTGCACCCGTCAGAAGCTCGAGGCGCCGCTAGCGGTGAAGACGCCGCCGTTGTGCCAATCATTCCAATTGGTTGCCAGCAGAGCTTGCCACTGGCGCTTTCCGACTGTAGCCCTGAACGTATGCGCAGGCACACTGAGCGGATCCCGCACGAGACTGTCCGTGATCTCCTAGCCATCGCCCGAGGCCTGTACGCGATGCGAAAGATTGCAGGCGCTGACGACGCGGAGCTCGCCAGGCTGACGGAAGCTGGCAAGCACTTCGCCTTGGCGCTCGATCTGAGCAAGACCGAGCCCGACACGCTCGGGCATCGTGCTGCCTGGAGTTGGGCTCAGCAGGGCCTGGAGGAATTGGCGGCTGCCCTGTCTGGCGAGGACGTGCCGTCGCAGCTTTCGTCCAGCAATGGGCCGCGAGGTTGAAAGGATGAACAGCGATGACGCAACATTGGAGGAAGACATGATCACGCTCTATGGCTTCAAGAACATCTTTCCCGGGGGCGAAGGCGAAACGAAAGACCTGCGGGCGCAGTGGGCGCTCGAGGAGATCGGGCTACCGTATCGAGTCCACGCGCTCGACCACGCCGCCGGTGAGCTCGACGGCGACGAGTACAGCCGGATAAGCCCCTTCCACCAGGTGCCGGTCATCGACGACGACGGCTTCGTGGTCGCCGAGTCGGCCGCGGTGCTGCTCTACCTGGCCGAGAAGGCCGGCAAGCTGATCCCGGGCGATTTTGAGGGACGCACCCGAGTGGTCCAGTGGTGCTTCGCTGCAGCCAGCTCGGTCGGGCCGATCCTGATGTGCATCGACATGATCGAGATATTCGACCGCGACAATGCCAAACTCATGTCCGACGTGCGCAAGATTGCCGACCGATTTCTGGCCGACGTCGAGCGCCGCCTCGAAGGCCGCGACTGGATCGCCTGCGCCGATTTCACGGTGTCCGACATCGTGCTGGCGAACGTTTTGCGCAGCATTCGTAAGACCGATCTAATGGATCCCTACCCGAGGATGAAGGCCTACTTCGAGCGCTGTCACGCACGCCCCGCCTGGAAGCGGACCCTCGGGCTCTACGCGCAGCGACTAGGCGTGAGCGTCGACGACATCGCCTAGTCTGGCTGGTGGAGGCGCGGGCGTGGGACACGCGGCCGCGCCTCACGCTTGCACCTTGCGCCTCTTCTCGGTCAGAGGTTGGTCGGATCGGGACGCACAATCGCTGCCCGTTACTGCCTTCGCCGGAGCGCGGTCACGCCCTCATTGGCTTCGGCTCACGGCGTCTGATCGTGACGAGCGAGCCCGGCTAGAACCCTGAGCCGAATGCCCGCTCGTCAGCAGCGTTTGCACACCTAACCTGCTCGTCCGTTCTTCTGACGGCGAGTGGGCTCAGACAAGGGCGGCCTGCTCGTCTTCACCGGTGGCCGTCCTTGGAGCTTCTTGGTCTGACTGGTGCACCATGCAGCAAGCTGATTCAGCTCGGGCTCGTCCACACCCAACTCGGTCTCTGCGTATCGGATCTCGCCGTCCTCGAGCGCTCGCGTCGTCCAGCGGTCGCCAGTCTGTGTTGTCTCGACGATGCGCGTATCCGGAGAGACGGCGACCCAAAGATCGATCTTTGTCCGGTTCTGGTCGGTCGGCACCATGGACCGATAGCTCCATGCCGAGCCGCCGCACGAACGAGCAGTAAGTGCATGGAAGCACTTGAAGACACCAGTCCCAATTCGAGCGTGGCAAGTTGTCTCGCTCGACCCACGATC
>DATEPG010000093.1:0-3247 GCA_035273265.1 Polyangiaceae bacterium | reverse complement strand
CGGAAGCGTAGTCGGGCCGGTCGGCAACACCGTTGGCCAGCTTGGGAACAGCGTGGTAGGCCAGGTCGGCAACACCGTTGGCCAGGTCGGCAACACGGTTGGCCAGGTTGCTGGCGGTGTCCAGGTTGGCAATCTCGTTGGTCCCGCGTACCCGGGGGCCGCCGCGAACAATATTCTCGGCGCCGTCACGGGCGCGGCGGGTGGATTGCTGGGCGGAGTACAACAGATCGTGCTCGGCTCGAAGACCAATGCGCAGGGTCAGACCGTGCAGCAGGTAGTGGATGTTGCGGGCTCGCTGGTCGAACGCGTGCTTAACACGGCGACTGGGCAGGTGCTCTCGAGCAAAGCGATAGGCAATGTGTTGACGCTGCCGATCGTGCGCGAGCAGGCGCAGAGCAACGGCTCGGTGGTCCGCGTCGTCCGTCAGGCGGCCGGAACGCTGCTGGAAATCACAATCGGTTCGAACGGCGTGCTGCAGATGGTGAAGCCGCTGGCAGCCGGTGCGGCAAAAACTACCGGCAAAGTCACGAAAGACGCTGCTGGCGCCGTTGCGCCAGTGACCGGTGCCGTGACGGGCGCCGTTGCTCCAGTTGCTGGCGCGGTAACAGGTGCTGCGAATTCGCTGGTCAGTACCGCGAGCTCTGTGGGTGGGACCGCGACTTCGATGGCGGGAGCTTACGACCCTGCGATGGTACTGGCCAACACCGTCGACGAACAGGGCCGGGCCGTGCAGCGCGTCGTCGACCAGCTCGGCAACATTACCGAGCGATCCCTGAACGCTTCCGGTCAGCAGATGATTCGGAAGCGTACTCGGAACGCGCGCCTGCTTCCATTGGTGCGCGAGGCCGTCGATCAGGCGGGTCATACGGTGCGTGTCGTTCGCGATACGTCGGGCACTCTCATCGAGCTGACGTTCGGCACCGATGGCAAGCTGACGGGCGTGAAGGTACTGCACTAACAGAAGGTCCGGCAGTAATAATTGTATAAGCCGAACAGTCGAAGCGAGTTCAGTCATATCGCTTCGACTGTTCGCGCTTTCTTAACAGCGCTTTCCGGTCGAATGAACCGAGTGCGTTATATATCCCCCAACCCTGCAACGGGAGGCTGACGGATGCCTTGGTACGAGCTCGCCAAAGTCGTGCATTTCCTCGGACTCATCGCTCTGTTCGGATTCTTTGTCATCTACTCGCGGGCCGGGCCGCGGCTGCGCAAGGCGAAGGATCTGGCCGAGGTGAGGGTGTGGCTCGGGCTGCTCGATCTGGCGAAGCCGATGATGCCGGGGGCAGGCGTGATGCTGATCGCGAGCGGCGTCACGATGGGGATGCTGCGGTGGAAAGGGCCTTACCCGTTCATGATGGTCGGCCTGATAACGATCGCCATTATCTGGACGCTGGCGGCAAGAATAGGCGGACGCCACCTGGGCGCGATGCACGCCGCGGCCGTCGCCGAGTCGGGTCCGGTGCCGCCGGAGCTGTCGCGAATCATCCTCGATCCAAAGCCGTGGGCAACTCTGTTCGCCCTCAACACCGCCGCGCTCGGAGTTCTGATCGTGATGACCACCAAGCTCGGCTGGGTCGGAGCGGTGAGCGTGGTGCTCGGCCTGGCAATCCTCGGTGCGCTGATCGGATCCAGGATGGTGGCTGGCGAACGCACCGCGCAACCTGGGACTTGACGCCTCAATGAATGGCGAGGCGCATCGACGCCTCGCCATTCGCTTCTATCCGCACAGGTTAGGATTGGGGAACAGTTGCGCGCGGAAGCCACCACTTACGTGACCGGCTTTCGGGAAAGTGAGATTCACGTTTCCCTCGATCACTGTGCCATCGCTCACGGACGTGGCGCTCATGTACCCCGAAGTGGCTGGCTCCGAGGCATCGGTCGACGAATAATACCACGCTCCGCCCTGGGAGTTGTCGCCGGCAACCGACCACGTATGGCCATCTAGCTCGTCGACTGATTTGTCCAGATAGACACGCACATACGGGGTCGCAGGCGGCGGCGACTCGGCTGCGTCGCGAGCGAGGAAGACCGCCACAGCAGGCCCATCGGTCGGCCCGCAGGCATGCTGCGCCAAGGCGTGTGGAAACCGGGGCGGCGGAGCGGAAATGCCAGCGCTGCAGGCGGCAGCGGCAATGACAAACAGAAACCAGAAACTACGCACCAGACGCATGACTCCTCCTCGTGTGGATTCTTTTTCAATGTTGCGTGGGGAACAGCAAAAACCAACCTTATTCCCGGAGTTTTCGCTTTCCAAACGGTGCCGCCGGTCGTCCTGATACATGGTCTCTCCATACGAAAATGGGTAGTCAGGAATTTCCCGCGCCGCACCGCGAATTGGACGAGGAGCGCTTCTTCGATCTCTCCATCGACATGCTGTGCTACCTCGATTTCAGTGGCTACTTCAAGCGACTCAATCCGGCCTGGGAGCGCACGCTCGGTTTCACGCGCGAGGAGCTTATGTCGCGGCCGTTCATCGAGTTCGTACATCCCGACGATCGCGAGCGCACGCTCAACCAGAACGCCGCCGTCAGAGATGGTGGCAAAGCGCTCGGCTTCGAGAACCGCTATCTGTGCAAGAATGGCACGTACAAATGGCTTCGCTGGAACGCGGCGCCGGATGCCGCGTCACACGTCATCTACTCGGTGGCGCGCGACATCACCGAAGCAAAGCTGGCGGAAGAAGAGAGGGAACGCCTCGTTCGCGAGCTACAGAACGCGCTGTTGGAAGTAAGGACGCTACAGGAGATCCTTCCGATCTGCTCCTATTGCAGAAAGATCCGCGACGACGAGAATTACTGGCACACAGTCGAGGGCTACATCGCCCGGCACACGGGGTCGCGCTTCAGCCACAGTATCTGTCCGAGCTGCATGAAGACTCATGTCGAGCCGCATCTCTAAGCGGATGCACGACCGAGGCTCTAACAAACGGCATTGATAATCGCGGACTAATCGAGCCCCGGACCACAGGCCTTGGCTGTTGTCCGAGTCCTCAATCAGTCCGAGATTATCAATGCCCTTGGTTAGAGACCTCGATCCTCGATTCTCCCTTGGTTAGAGACCTCGATCCTGGACCCACAGACCAATGAGCCCTATTTCTCCTTTCGCTGCAGCCGTGATCGCGCTTGTGGTTGGCGTGACCACCGAAGTGGCGGCACAGAATCACCAACAGCCACACGGACCACCGCGCGATTCACTCGGTACGGTTCATATCGAGACGACGTGTAATCCCGCCGTTGCGGCGCGATGC
>DATEPG010000092.1:0-10982 GCA_035273265.1 Polyangiaceae bacterium | reverse complement strand
CCAGCCGCCGCTGCGGCCGCGTGGTCAGCTGCGCCTGCTGAAGCGCCCGTGTCTCCGCCGCCCGCGCGCGCCGCTGGCGCGAGCCACGACAAAACGGGCCATTTCATGATCGGTGCCGCTTGGAACGTGGCATTTCCGGTGGGCAGCGTGCACCAATTTACCAACGCGGTGAGCGGACTCGGCTTCGAGTTTTTGGCTCGTTACCTCGTGCTGCCGCAGCTCTCGATCGGTGGCAGCACGGATTTTCAGACCTTCGTCGCGTCGCAACCGCGCACGACCTACCAATTGAACAACGGCGCCTTGACGGCCACGGCTTACAACAGCGTGCGAGTCGCAGTCGTCCGCGCGACCGCGCACTACTACTTCTTGAAAGACGGACCGGTGTTGCCTTACGCCGGGGCAAACATCGGCATCGGCTGGTCTACGTTTCAGAGTAGCGCGGCGGATCTAGTAATCTATGACAATCAGGCGTCGGTCGTGTTCGGGGCCGATGTCGGAACGCTCTTCCCGCTCAACGACTCGAAGCTGGCGTTGCTGACCGCCGTTCGTTATTCCGCCATGCCCGCGGTGGACTTCCTCGCCGTCAGCAACGTCCAGACGCTCTCGCTGCAATTCGGCGTTTTGGCGCTCTGACGCGTTGGCCAAAAGCGTCGGAATCAGAGATGAATGCCGACGCCGAGCAGGGCCTGGCCTTGGAGCAGCGCCTGTCCGGAGTAGTAGAAGGCGCAGCCTAGGCCTCCGAGGCACAGTGCGCTCGAGTCCCCGGTCACGAAGCTCACGGGCATTCGTCCGATCACGCGCACGTCCAGGAAATCAGTCAGCATGATCTTGACGCCGCCGTCGAGCACTGCAGAAAAGCTGAAGTCGTTCCCCGAGCCGTTGACGGGTGCGATGCGCGTGGCTCCGATGCTCAACCCCAGGTACGGCACGACGCGACCATGCGGGGCCTCCAGGTTTCCGCCGGCCTGAAGGTAATCGAAGCTCACGTCGGCTTGGCCGCTCGTTTCGAAGCCGCCCGAAGGGCGAAAATAGGCGGTCGTTACCATGCGACTGTAGGTCAAATAGGCATATCCGTGACGCTGAGCACGGAAGCCGAGCTGTGCACCATAAACGGGGGCACCATCGAAACTCACATTTCCGCCTTGAGTTTCCGACGAGACACCGACATCGCCAGTGAAGCCTACTCCGCCAATGCCGACGACCTCGATCGGGCGGTCCTTCTTTGCTTCACGCAAATCTTGCGCGTTTGCGAGATGCGTCGAGAGCGAGATGCCCAGCATGGCGGCGAGTGCAGTGATTTTCGTCAACAAGCTAACATCCCTCTAATTGGCTCGAAGCATTCGCGGCTCTAGCGTTCGCGAGGCGTTCTCTTTCGAACGAAATGCCGCTTGGCGCAAGCGCAAATCACGGATAACGAATTTGCCCATGCGTTTCTCCCATTCACTTCTGGCACTGCTAGTGGCGCTTCTTCCGTACGCGGCGGGCTGTCGGCCGCCAGACGGGCAGGCGTCGTCGCCCAATTCGCAGAACGCACCACCGCCTCCTCCGCCGGCGCCTCCTCCTCCGCCGCCGCAGCCAGCGTACAACGGTCCTATGGTCGACGTTCCTGCTGGCAGTCGACTGATGATGCGCTTGGACGACAACGTCGATTCGGCCAAGGGTGCAGGAGTGAGATTTACCGCTTCGCTCGAGGCTGCGCTGCCTGATGCCAGCGGCAACGTGATCGTCCCGGCAGGCACTAAGGTCATGGGACTGATCGCCGAATCCAAAGCGGCTGGGCGCTTGGTGGGCAAGAGTGAAATGGAAATCGCGTTTACGGATCTCCGAATCAATGGCGTGCTCTTTCCTATTCAGAGCCAGGGTGTCAAAGCCGCCGGTGAAGGCAGTGGCAGGGACACCGCGAGGAAGGTAGGAGCCGCGGCGCTGATCGGCGGGGCCTTCGGCGGCGGAAGCGGCGCGGCCAAAGGCGCGGCCATCGGCGGCGCTGCGGCGCTGCTCACGCGTGGCCAGCAGGTTCGAATCCCGAGCGGAACCATGCTCGAGCTCACGCTGGTTGCTCCAGCTCGGGTTCCTGCGCCCGCCGCAGCGATCGGACCTGCAGCCCCACTGGCAGCCCCCGCCGTTGCAACGGCTCCAGTTACCGCACCCGTTGCGGCTCCACTCGCGGCTCCAGTTGCAGCTCCCGTTCCCGCGGGCACGGCTGCAGTGGCTCCGGCGCAGTCGGAAGCCGAGCAGAAGGCGTGCGTCAAGAAGCTCATGGCCAACGGTTTCAGTGCTGACGAGGCCCTGGGCGCTTGCAACAAGAAGAGCAAATAGGACAAGCGCGTCCTTGGGCTGAGGGCGGTAGTCGGAAGAACGCCCTGTGCTTGGGTCCTCGAGCGTTGCTCCCGAGTGAAGGGCAGGAGAATTGCGATCGCCGCCCGTCGCGCTTCCAGTCGTACGAAATCGACGGAAATTCGCGGTGCGGGTATTCGGTAGTCTCGCCCAATGGAATTGACTTCGGTGCGGGGATGCGCGACATAACCCTACAGTTCGGGTGCAATTTGGCCGGGGTTCTTAGACAAGGGCTGGCTCCTCAGCACCGGACTTTTGGATGAAATGAAACCGTCAGCCTCTCGTCAGCCGCCGTACGCTCAGATCCTTCTGTTCTCATTCTCGGTCTTTACTGTTGGTTGTGAAAAGGCCGAGCAGAAGGCGGCGGCGCCGCCACCGCCGGTGGTGGTGAAGGTGGCTGAGGCCGTTTCTCGAGATGTCCCGATCACCGTCGAGGCGGTCGGCCAAACCCGCGGCAACTCGGAAATCGAAATCTCCGCCCGTGTCGAAGGCTTCCTCGAAACGGTCAACTTCAAAGAGGGAAGCTTCGTCAAGAAGGGCCAGCGGCTGTACACGATCGACAGCCGACCGTTCCAGGCGAGCCTGGCAGAAGCCCAGGCCAAAGTCGGGCAATCGCAGGCGGAACTCACTCGATCGCACCAGGACGTCGTGCGCTACGAACCGCTGGTCGCGAAGAACGCCGTTTCGGTTCAAGACTTGGAGACCGCACGGGCCAACGAACGGGCCCAACAGTCTGCGCTGGCTGCCGCCAAAGCGCAGGCCCAAAAAGCCCAAATCAATCTCGGCTACACGACCGTGCTCGCGCCGGATGACGGCTTGATCGGTATCACGGAGGTTTTTCCGGGCACACTGGTCGGTCGCGGCCAAACCACGCTGCTCACTCGGATTTCCAAGATTGATCCGATCAAGGTGCGGTTTGCTGTTTCCGAGCGTGAATACCTCTTTTACGCGCGACGGCGCGAGGCGCGGGGCGAGAGCATGGCCAGCAGTTCGGCTGGCGCCAGCGGGGAGGGCATCTCCAAAACGGAGTTCGAGATGACTCTAGCGGATGGCTCGACGCATCCGCACAAGGGCAGCCTCTCGTTCGTCGATCGCAACGTCGACAACACGACCGGCACCATCCGGTTGGAAGCGTCATTTCCCAATCCCGACAGCATCGTCCGCCCCGGACAATTTGCCCGCGTCCGTGCGGTGGTATCGGTCAAGAAGGATGCTGTGCTGGTCACGCAAGGCGCGGTGCTCGAGGCCCAGGGGATTAGCAGCGTCGCTGTCGTCAAGGCAGATGACACCGTAGAGATGCGGGTGGTGAAGCCGGCGGATCGCATTGGCGCGCTGGTCATCTTGGAGTCGGGCCTCAAGGCTGGCGAACGAATCGTGGTGGAGGGGCTGCAGAAGGTCCGCGCCGGAAGTAAAGTCAAGCCACAGACGGTCCCGCTCGAAGCGCCCGCAACTCCGAGCCCGGTAGCGTCGGGAGGCTGAGCCATGGCTGGCTTTTTCATTCGGCGTCCGATCGTCGCGATCGTCATTGCGATCTTGATCGTTCTGCTCGGCGCCTTCTCGCTCAAGGGTCTCTCGGTCGAGCAGTATCCCTTCCTCGCGCCGCCGACCATTCGCGTCACGGCCAACTATCCCGGCGCCTCGGCGATCAGCGTCGAACAATCGGTGGCGACGCCAGTCGAGCAGGAGGTGAACGGCGTCGAAAACATGATCTACATGAAGTCGTCGAATACCAGCGACGGCCGCATGCAGCTCGATGTGAATTTCGGCGTCGGCGTCGACCAGGACATGGCCAACGTCCTCACGCAAAATCGCGTGTCCACCGCGCAAGCCCGCTTGCCTCAAGAAGTGGTCCAGCAGGGCGTTACGGTCAAAAAGATGAGCCCCAGCATTCTGATGCTGATCGGGCTCTATTCTCCGAAGGAAACCTACGACGGTAACTTTCTGATTAACTACTGCGGCATCAATCTGCGCGACCAGCTGCTGCGCATCCCCGGCATTGCCCAGGTCGATTTGTTCGGCGGGACCGACTACGGCATGCGCATTTGGACGCGCCCGGATCGCCTGGCCCAGCTCGGGCTCACGCCCAGCGACGTGATCTCGGCGATCAAAGAGCAGAACTTGCAGGCGTCGGCAGGACGCATTGGGTCATCGCCTTCAGCAGCGGATCAGAAGTTTACTTACACGGTGAGCGCGCCCGGGCGCTTGGTCACGGTCGAGGAGTTCGAGAACATCATCGTGCGTGAGAACGCGGATGGCTCGCAGATCCGCATCCGTGATGTCGGGCGCGCCGAACTCGGTGCCCAAGGCTACGATGCCTTCGGCCGATTGAACGGCAAGCCCTCGGGCGCGATGGCGCTGTACCTGCTGCCCGGCGCCAATCAGCTCGAGGCCTCCAAGGCGATCTACGCCACGATGGAGCGGGCGAAGACGCTGTTCCCCCCCGATCTCGACTACAAGATCGTTTACGACACCACGCCAGCGGTCAAGGCCTCGATCGAATCGATCGTCCACACCTTCGTGGAAGCGGTGATCCTGGTCACCCTGGTCGTGTTCATCTTCTTGCAGAACTTCCGGGCGACGTTGATCCCGCTCTTGACCGTGCCCGTATCGCTGATCGGCACGTTCATCTTCTTTCCGCTGCTCGGCTTTTCGATCAACACGCTCTCGATGTTCGGTCTGGTGCTCGCGATTGGCATCGTGGTCGATGACGCGATCGTCGTGGTCGAGGCGGTGATGCATCATCTCGAGCACGGCATGAGCCCGAGGGATGCGACGATCCAAGCGATGAAGGAGGTGTCCGCTCCGGTCATCGGCATCGCGCTGATCCTATCCGCGGTGTTCTTACCCGTCGCCTTCATTCCCGGTCTGACCGGCCGCATGTACCAGCAGTTCGCACTGACGATTGCGATCTCGGTCATCCTGTCCGCGTTCAGCGCGCTCACGCTATCCCCGGCGCTCGCCTGCCTATTGCTGAAGGCTCCAGTGAAGGGCGGCAAAGTCGGGCTCTTGGGGCGATTCTTCGGGGGATTCAACCGAGGCTTCGATTACGTCACCAAGGGTTACGTCGCTGGTGCACGCTTGCTCGTGCGGCGCTCGTTCCTCACCATCGTTCTCGTGGGCGTGGTCGGGGTGGGGGCCGGTTTTTTCGGGAGCTTGATCCCGGCAGGGTTCGTGCCGGAGGAAGACCAAGGTCTGATCGGCGTGGCCCTGCAGCTGCCACCCGGAGCGTCCCTCGTGCGCACCAGCGCAGTGCTCAAGTCGGTCGAGGATATCCTGGCCAAAACCGAGGGTGTCGACTCCTTCCAGACGATCGGCGGGTACGGAGCGGTGACGACCACCTACCAGCCGAATTTTGGCTCCATTTTCGTACGCCTTCACCCGTGGGAGGAACGCAAGGCGCCCGAGCTCAAGGCGCAGGCGATTATGGCCAAGCTCCGTCGCGCGGTCGCTGGGATCCCCGAAGCCATCATCGTTCCCTTCAACATTCCGACCATTTCTGGGTTCGGTAGCTCGTCAGGCTTCAATTTCCTGATCCAGGATCGAAGCGGCACGCTCACCGTCGATCAGCTGGGAGTGCAAACGGCGGCCTACATCGCGGCCGCTCGTCAGCGACCGGAACTCGCGAATCTGATGACCTCGTTCGATCCGAACTATCCGCAGCTCGGCGTCGTGCTCGATCGGGACAAGGCTCGCAAGCTCGGCGTGCCGGTGAACGACGCCTTTCAAGCGCTCAGCGCGTCGCTCGGTGGCAGCTACGTCAACGACTTCAACCGCTTCGGACGTCTGTTTCGCGTGTACGTCCAGTCGGAAGCGAGCAGCCGGCAGAAGCCTTCGGATATCGGTGAGGTCTACGTTCGCAGCAAGACGACGAACGAGATGATCCCGCTGTCGACGCTGGTGGAGGTGAAGCGCCAACCCGGCACCGAGATCACGAACCGCTTCAACCTGTTTCGATCGGCCGAGATCAGCGGCGTGCCCGCCCCGGGCTACACCTCCGGTCAAGCGCTGGCCGCGCTCGAAGAGGTGTTCAAGAAGACGATGCCGGCCGAGCTAGGCTTCGCCTACTCCTCGATGTCTTACCAGGAGAAGGTCGCGCCGCCCGCGGCGCCCACTCTGGCATTGGCGATCGTCTTCGTGTTCTTGCTGCTGGCCGCGCTGTACGAGAGTTGGCGGCTGCCCTGGGCGGTGTTGCTCGGTTCACCGTTGGTCGTGCTCGGCTCGTTCTTCGGCGTCTGGTTGATGGGCTACGACAACAACGTGTACGTGCAGATCGGCAACATCATGCTGATCGGCCTGGCCGCGAAGAACGCGATCTTGATCGTCGAGTTCGCCAAGGAAAAGCAGGACCACGGAATGGATCCGCAAGAGGCGGCCTTGGAGTCCGCGCGGCTGCGCTTCCGTCCGATCTTGATGACCGCCTTCGCCTTCATCTTGGGCGTGATTCCTCTGATGCGTGCCGCGGGCGCAGGGGCCGCGTCACAGAACGTGATGGGCTGCGCCGTGTTCTTCGGCATGCTCGTGGCGACCGCGCTCGGCGTCTTCCTGATCCCTGGAAATTACGCGTTCGTGCAGGGGTTGGGCCGCAGGAAAACCGCCGCAATTGCGCCAGCCATCGCGGCCGCGCCGAGTGCCAGCGAGGCCCACTGACATGGCCAACCGATTCGGTCAGGCGTCGTATATCTTGTGCTGTGTGGTTGCGCTGGGCTGCAAGGTCGGCCCGGACTACGAGCGGCCGCCCGTCGCTGCGCCCGCGAGCTTTCGCGGCGCCCCGTCGGACAACGCTGCGGCTCAAGAATCGATCGCCAACGTGCCTTGGTGGGATCTGTTCAAGGACACGCAACTCCGCGATTTGATCAAAGTCGCGCTCGAACAGAACCGCGATCTCAAGATCGCCATCGAGCGCATCGAGGAAGCGCGGGCGAATTTCGGGATCAGCAAGGCGGACCTTTACCCGCACCTGAACGCGAAGCTGCTCGGCGGCGGGCTGAATCCGAGCGACGGAAGTCTGACGCACGTTCCCGAGGGCGGGGGCAGGGGAGCCACTGGGCTGGCCGACATCGGCGTTGGCTTCTCCTGGGAGCTCGATTTCTTCGGTCGCATTCGGCGAGGCAGCGAAGCTCAGCGAGCGGCGATGCTCGCCACCGAAGAAGCGCGCCGCGCGGTCGCGGTCGCGCTCGTCTCGGACGTGGCGATGGCCTACGTCGACCTGCGGGGTCTCGATCGCCGCTTGGCGATCACGAAAGACACGCTGAAGTCGCGCGAGGAACACGTCGAATACGCGCGGGTGCGCTTCGAAGGGCATGTCGCGCAACAAGTCGATCTGCGCCAGTCCGAGGCGGAGTTTCACCGCGTGAAGGCGCAGTTGTTCAATCTCGAAAAGCTGGTTGGCCAGAAGGAAAACGAGCTATCGTTCCTGATCGGTCGCCAGCCCGGTGAGATTTTACGCAATCGCGCCGCCGAGGATCAGCCCGTGCCACCCGAGGTTCCGGTCGGTTTGCCTGCCGAGCTCTTGGAGCGCCGTCCCGACGTGCGCAAAGCCGAGATGGATCTGTGGTCCGCCACCGCGCGCATCGGCGAAGCCAAGGCCGCGCTCTATCCCACCATCAAGCTCACGGGCTCTTACGGCCTGGCCAGCACCGATCTGAGTGAGCTCGTGAACCCAGCTAGCCAAAGCTGGAACATCTTTGCCAGCCTACTCCAGCCGATCTTCGCGGGTGGCGCGCTGCGCGGCAAGGTGGACGTCCGCCAATCACAGCAACGTCAGGCCGTTTATGCATACGAACGAACGCTGCTGCAGGCGTTGCGTGAGGTGGAAGACGCGCTGATCAGCTTGCGTAAATTGGGCCAGCAGCGCGACGAGCAACGCGAGCGAGCGACCGCCGAGCGTCAAGTGGTCGAACTGGCCGAGCTTCGATACAAAGGCGGGGTCAGCACTTATCTGGAAGTACTCGACGCACAACGCTCGTTGTTCAGCGCCGAGATTGACGACGCCACGACCACCAGCGAACACGCGCGCTCACTCATCCAGCTGTACAAGGCCCTCGGCGCGGGCTGGCCCGTGCCGACGGGCAAAGCGGGCACCACAGGCAAACCTGCTGAGCCCGCGAACAAAACTCCCGGCTGAGCGCCGACCGTTCAGCGAGGATCCCAACATGAAAAAGTCGCGCCGGTATATTTCTGAGTTGGAGTTACCGGCGCGATACACAATCTGCGCTAAGATGCCCCTCGCGTGAACCCTTACTCGATTGTCTCTTGCTTCGTCGCGCTGGGCGCCATCGCCTGCAGTGGTGCGGCTGACATCCCGGACACTCCCGACCTCAGCCGGTTGCTCGCGGCCTACGAGCAACCCACCGCCTCACTCGATGAGACGACCGTTGCGATGGCCCTCAGCAGCTCGCCGCCTTTGAAGGAGCTTGCTGCAGGTATCGACGCCGCCAAATACATCCTGCATGATGACGTCGACAACGCGAGCTCCTCGTCCTCGGGCAGTACGGGGTCCCGCTTGCGCGTTCAGGGCTCGATTTCGCTGCATATTCGTTGTCCGGGCGAGCACGCTGAGTCGAACTTCGACGAAGCCGTCAACGGCTCCATCACGCTCACGCTCGCTCTCGCGGACAATCGCATTCGCCGCAGCTTCGGCGGAGTAGCCAAAGCTTGTGTGCTGCATGGGGAGGTGGGCGATTATCCTGCCCGCGTCCGGCTCGACGGACCGATCGAGATCGATATGGGCTCGGATATCGGTCTGGGCAAGCGCTGGTCCGGTGAGCTCTTGGCTTCGCTTCCGGGAGAGCTACGAGTCGGCGACCTGGTGTTTCAGAGCATCAGCGCGCGGCGCACACCGTCTGGTCAATTCCAGCACCTCGTGCGCATCGAGGGAGAGACGATCGTGCTCGCCCTGGGCGACGACGGCATCACGATCCGCGACGGTTCTGGGGTGTGGTTTTGTCGCGAGGGTGCATCTTGCGCGCGACGTTGAGCTTGGCGGCGTGCGCCGCGCTGTTGGCGTGGAGCGCTGGGGCCGGCGCGCAGCAACTGGAAAATCCCCGCACCGATTACACGGCCTATACGAGGCCGCGAGGGCGCGCCTCCGTCGGATTCTTGAAGGCGGATCTCGCCGTGCTCGACGAGATCTTGATCGGCACGTACCCCCTTCCGTGGCTGGCATTTCCGTTGCTCAAGACGACGGTTCCCAGCGTTTACGTGAAGGTGCGCAGTCCCTGGTCAGGTCCACTCACGCTCGCGCTGGGTGGTGGTGCGCTGTACGTGGACGGTAAAGCCATCGCTCAGCTCGCTAGCAAAGACGCGGCCGCGAGCGCCGTTTCGACCACCGGCTCGTTCGACGCGAGCTATCGATTCGACGACCGCTTTTCCTTGAGCGTCGGGCTCGACTACGCGCACCTTCGAGCCATCGGTGATACGAAAGAAGAGGCTACCTCGGTCGAGGGAGCTTCCGCGGCCCACACCTACAGCACGCGCTTGCTCGGCGAGTGGCGCCTCACGCGAGTCTTCGCGCTGAGCCTGCTCTTTCGCTACCTGATCTACCAAAGCCCAATCAATATCGACAGCACGACCAACGATGGCGCTGTGACCGTCACCACGAATCTCAGCGCCGAAAGCACGATTCAGAAGCGCTTCACCGTGGTGCCAGGCGTGTCCTTCGAGTGGGAGCGCTGGGAGCTCAACGCGGGCGTCGGCTACGGCGTGTTCTATCTACCCGTGCTGGGGCTTGCCAGCGCGAAGGCCTGGCCAGTGGTCGATCTGGCCGCGGCCTACCGCTTCGATATCTTCTGAGTGCCGCCGTCTCGGGCGGCGCAGCCAGATAGGCGGACAAACATGCGGGCAGAGCGAACGCACGCTGCGTTCGCGCCTGCCCGAGCTGCCAACGCTCAGCGATCGCCGAACGTTGCGATGAAGCGCAGGCTCAGAGTCTGCGCAAGATCGACCGTCGCCTTGGAGTGATCGTCGCCCGGCGGAACGGAGAGCATCTCGTAGTGCGCGGCCACACCGAGACCCCAGAAGGGCGAGAGCGTGAATTCCTTACCGATCTCGGCGGCGAACGACGGACCGACCTTGGTGTACTCACGGCCAACCAGCGTGACGTTGTTGTCCGTGTTGTCCGAATACGTATAGCTGGTGAGGGCAGCGACGGCGAAACCCACGCCGAGCGTGAGATAGGCTCGCACCGGCATGAAGTAGTACGAGGCGCCCGCGCGGAAGGTGGAGGCCTGAAACAACACGCTGGTCGTGTCCAGCACGGTGCCGTTGACCGTGAAGTCCGAATCGAAGACATCCATCCAGCCAAAATCAGCGTGCAACGCGAAGTCTTGCAGGATGAAGCCGCCCATCGTCAGGTTGAAGCCGCCTGACGCTCCCGTGAGCTTGGTGTTCGGATCGCCGCTTGCCCAGGTGTAACCGGGGCCCACGCCGAAGCGCACCAGGAAGGAGGCCGGCGCGAACAACGGCTCGAGCTTCCGCGGTGGTGGGCAATCGCAAGGGACGGTCACGGTCGTCGTGCCCGGCTCATGCGTCATGTCGACCACCGTTACAGCGGCGGTAGCGGGCGCTGCATCAGGATGATGCGCATCATGTGCTGGTGGTGGCGCAGCGGGAGGCGGCGGCGGTGCCTCCGCCGGTGGCGGCGGCACCAC